>JALOQF010000236.1 GCA_025459425.1 Myxococcaceae bacterium
CTTCGCCGCCACCGAGAACTTCGAGCCGTGCGTCGAGAGGATCTTCGCCAGCTCGGCCTTTTCGCCCGCGTCGATCGTGTTGCCGTCGCGCGCCGCGGTGAACATCGCCCGCACTTCGTCGCGGGTGATGCGGTTGTTGCGAAGCGCCGAGTTCAGCGAGTTGCGAATGCCGTCGATGCTCATCGTTCTCTCCCGTGAAGGCTCAGGTGCGACTTTGCCTACATTGTCGCCGACACCCGTCGGGAGTTTCTCATGAACGCTTCGATTTTGTCCCAGCTTCGAAAATCGACAGAATTCCTTCGTTCTGGCGGACGGTTGCATGAACGAAAAAACGGCTCCCCGGCGTGGTGCCAGGGAGCCGCGAAGCCTGACGAACGTCGCTGACCGGCTTACGGAGCGATCGACGCCTCGTAGATCTCCTTCACCATCTTCGGGTCGACGAACGGGTTGCGATCGTTGCGGCCGGTGAAGGTGGGGTTGCCCGAGGGGCGCCAGAGGAAGTCGGGGTTGTTGCTGCCCGGAGCCCAGCCGCCATTGACGAGCTGGCCGTTCTTCTCCTCGAGCCAGTACTTGTACGTCTCGGAGCCCGAGCCCATGAACGTCACCTGGCGCTCGACCCAGATGATCTTGCCGTCGCCGGCGGGGCCCTTGAAGCCGTCCTTGAGCAGCTCGTCGTTGGCCCACGAGGGCTTGAGGCCGTCACGGTACGTGGTGTCGTCGGCCTTGTAGAAGTTGTAGTTCCACACGTGGTCGCCCGAGTCCTTGTCCATCACGGCGGGGCGGCCCGACTTGAGCCACGCGCCGATGGTCTCGTGCATCAGCACCGGATCATCGCGCTTGTCCTCGCGTGCGACGAACGAGAGCTCGTGCTTCTTGAGCGTGCGCTCGGTGCCGTCCATCAGCTTGATCGTCACCTCGTCGGGCAGCTGGTTCGAGTTCACCTGCCAGTCCTGCTGGCGGCGGTTGCCGGCGGCCTTGAAGTTGACGTCGGTGGTGATGGTGCCGCGGAGCTCCTGGCCGTTGCGCAGGCGCACGATGTCGGCGTTCTTGTCGTAGCGGTCGCCCTTGAACTCGTAGCCGCCGGCCTGGCTGTCGGCGATGACGGTGAGCAGGCCCTTGATGTCTTGCTTCGTGAAGGTGACGCCGTTGAGCGTGACGTCCTTCTTGGGCTCCTCGAAGAGCACCCCCGCGAGCGCCACCTTGTCGCAGCTCCCCCACCACGAGACGCTCATCGTCGAGTCCGTCTTGCCGTCCTTGCCGAACTGGCCGCGCGAGTCGATGAAGTCGTGCGCGACGTCGGCGTCGATCTTGCCGTTGCCGTTGAAGTCGACGCCGGTGGTGCGCTCGGCGTCCTTCTCGTTGAGCATCGAGTTGGGGATGTAGTGGCCGGTCTCCTTGCCGACGAGCCAGTTGAGCGCGGGCTTGAGCTCGAAGTCGCGCGCACCTTCCGTCTGGCCGCGCGCCTTGAGCAGCGCGTCGAACTTCGCCATCGGGCCGTCCTTCGCCCAGAGGTTCGACGAGGCCGAGCCGTCGCTGTTGCCGCTGCCGGCCATGGGCCAGTACGTCGTCGACCAGGGCTTGCGGGCCTCGATGGTGGTGCGCTCGGGCTGGGCGGGGGTCGGCGTCGGGCCAGGGGGCGGCGGAGGCGGCTGCGGCGTCGGGCTCCCGATGAGGCGCGCGAACTCGGTGCGGGCGGCCGCGGTGAACTTCGAGCCGTGCGTCGACAGCAGGCGCTGCAGCTCGGCGCGCTCACCCGCGTCGATGCTGTTGCCCGTGGTACGCGCGGCGCTGAACAGCGAACGCACCTCGTCGCGGGTGATGCGGTTGTTGGTCAGCGCGGTGGTGGCGGCGCGGCGAATGGCGTCGATGCTCATGACATGGGCCTCAACTCAGGGGTGGAATGAAAATGAAGCAGGAACACCTACATTGTCGGACGACACCCAAAGTTGTTTCGTCCGTCGAAACGATTTTGGCGCAACTCGATGAAAGCGCTCAAGTCACCCGATTTTCATGAATGTGATTCATTTGTTTTCTCGAAGTCTCTCGGCTTGAGGGCGCCCCGTGGGTAGACGATTGGGGCTCGAGCCATGCCGCCTCCGAAGAAGCCGCTGAAGAAGTCGAAGCTGCCGACCGAGGCCGACGAGAACGTTCGGCTCGAGCGGAGTCGCGGCTCGCTCCTCGGGCTGGCGGTGGGCGAGGCGCTGGGCATTCCAAACGAGTTCAAGAACCTGTCGGCGCCCGACTTTCCGCAGGTCGCCGAATACCCGGTGATGGAGCCGATGGGCGGCGGGCGCTTCGAGCTCAAGCGCGGCCAGACGACGTGGGGCACGCACCTGGCGGTGGCGTTGTCGACGGTGCTGCGCACGCGCCGGCGCTACGAGCTCAAGCAGGCCGCGAAGGCGTACCAGCAGTGGGTGCCCTCTGCGTTCGACGTGCCCGAGTGTTTCAAGCCCACCGCCGCGCAGCTCGAAGACGGCCGGCCTCCCGAGGCCATTGGCCTGCGCGTGTGGCTCGAGGGCGGCCAACTGGCGAGGGACAACTTCGCGCTCGCGCGCACGGGGGTGCTGGGCGTCTTCTTTCAGCACCCGAAGCACCGGCAGGAGCGCCTGCGGGCGACGATCGACGACACGGCGCTCACCAACTTCGCGCCCGTCTGTCAGATCGCCTCGGCGACGCTGAACGGGGTGATCGCCGCGGCGATCATGTCACCGAAGCCGCGCCTCGAGCCCGACGACATCGTGAAGGTGGCCGAGGCGGAGCTGTCGCTGGCGGCGTCGATGCTGGGCCGCGAGCTGCCGGACTGGGTGGTGAAGGTGAAGGACGCGGCGGACGAGCTCCGTGAGGATCTCAAGGCCGCGAGAGATCCCGATCCGCTGCTCTACGGGCCCGACCTGTCGCTCTTCCGCAACGCGACGTGGGTGCGGCTCACCTTCCGGCTCGCGTTCTGGGAGCTCTTCCACGCGCCCAGCTTCGAGGTCGGCGTGCGCGACGCGGCGAACCGGGGCGGAGACGCCGACACCAACGCGGCCGTCACCGGCGCGCTTTTGGGAGCGGTCTTCGGCGAGAAGGCGATTCCTGCCGAGTGGGCCGAGCGGGTGCTCGAGGTCCTGGGGCCGGTGAGCGAGTCGACGTTGTGGACGGTGTACCACCCGCGCTTCTTGCTGAACCTCGCGGGGTGCTCTCCCGACGACGCCCCACCCGAGCCGGAGTGGTGAGCCTCACCGGACGATCAGCACCGGCTTCGTGCACAGGTGCATGAGCCGATCGGCCGTGCTGCCGAGCATCACGCGGGACAGCGCGTTGTGGCCCTTCGCGCCGATGACGACGCCCCACACCCGCTCCGCCTGGCTCAGGTCAGCGATGGACTCGGCGGGCGCGCCACTGAGCTGAATGAGATCGGCCTCGGCGCCCAGGGACTGCACCACGGCCCTGGCCCGGTCGAGCGCCTCCTTCGCCATCAGTGCGTTGGCCTCGTCGAGCTTCTTGATCGTCTCGGCGTAGGTCGACGGCGGCAGCAGCACCGGCGGAATCACGTAGGCGAGCTCGAGGCGGGCGTTCAGGGCCTTCGACAGCTCCACCGCGGTGCGAACGCCCTTCAGCGACGGCTCGGATCCATCGACGGCGACGAGAATGGTCTTCATGGTGGAGCTCCTCTGCAAGGCGGGCGCCCGACCCTACGCGCTCGGGTTCGCCGGGGCCACGCGCATCCTTTTCGTCAGCGGGGCTCGACGCGCACGAACTCACCGACGCGCAGGGTCCCGGGCGCGCCCACGAACGCCACCAGTCCGCGGCGACCCGCGGCCGCGCGCACGAACGTCGACTCGACCTTCGCGCCAGACTGCTCGGCGATCACCCGGCCCACCTTGCGGCAGGGCTCGTTCTCGCCGTCGACGATGAGCGTCACGCCTCCCTCGAACACGAGGCGGCTCTGGGGAGGAAGCGACGTCAGCGCTGGGAGTCCCTCGAGCTCGACGTTCGCGGCGAGCCAGGTGAAGTCGAGGCTGGCGAGCTTCAGCGCCTCGGCAATGGCGGCGTTCTCTTCTCGCGACACGAGCGAGACCTGCCGCGTGTTCGGCAGCACGGTGCCCTTGCGCACGTGCTTCTGCCGCGGGCCGGCCACCAGCGTGGGGCCGAAGTGCCGGTCGCCGACGATGCCCTCGGTCCACAGCTCGAGGCGCTCCACGGTCACGCTCTCGACCTGCCGGCCCGGCAGACACAGGCCGAGCGCCACCACCCGCCCCGTCATCGCACCACGAGCACGGGCTTCTGCGAGAGCTGCACGAGGCGATCGGCCGTGCTGCCCAGCAGCAACCGCTTCACCGCGCCCTTGCCCGTGCTGCCGACGGCGACGAGCTCGTAGTCTTCGTCGGCGGCGGTGCTGGCGATGGTCTCGACCGGAGGCCCCACCACGGCGCGCGTCTCGATGGAGAGCGCGGACTGCCCGACGGCGGCGAGCACCTCGGCCAGCACCTTCTGCCCGTGCTTCACCTCGCTCGCGTGGATCTCGTCGAGCGGCGCCCAGGCCGCGCCCACGCCGCCGACGGCCGGGGGCACCACGTAGAGCAGCGTCACGCCGGCGCCGAGCGGCTCCGCGAGCGACAGCACCGCGCGCACCGCCTTCACCGACGCCTCCGAACCATCGACCGCCACCAGGAACCGTTTCATCGGGTGCCTCCTCGAGCCGAGGTTATACGACGTCGCCATGCCGCTCGACGCCGACACGTGGAACGATCGTTACCTGCGCCGCGACATGGGCTGGGACAAGGGCCGCTGCGCGCCGCCGATCGCCCGCCTGCTGGCCGAGGGGCTGCTCCCTGCGTCCGCGCACGTCGCCATCGTCGGCGCGGGCCGGGGCTTCGAAGCCATCGAGGCGAGCCGCTTCTTCCAGCACGTCACGGCCATCGACTTCGCGCCCGAGGCGGTCAAGGCGATGCACGAGGCGAAGACCGCCACGGGCCTCGCCTTCACCCCGCTGCTCGCCGACGTGCTGACCCTGCACCAGACGCACCCCGGCGCCTTCGACGCGATCGTCGAGCACACCTGCTACTGCGCCATCGACCCGTCCCAACGTGACGCGTACGTCACGGCGGTGTCGGGCGCGCTGAAGCCTGGCGGGCTGCTGCTCGGCCTCTTCTACAACCACGGCCGGCGTGGGGGCCCGCCCTTCGACACGACCGAGGCCGACGTGCGCAGCCGCTTCGTGGACTTCACCTTCGAGCGCTTCGTGAAGGCGCGCGACTCGTTCCCCGGCCGGGTGGGCGAGGAGTGGGAGTTCGTGCTGCGCCGCAAAGGGTGACAGCCCGCCCACGAACGTGTCAGAGGGCCCACGCCATGGCGAACTTCTCCATCGTCAACGTCTCCAAGGGCTACGGGCCCAAGAAGCTCTTCGAAGAGGTCAACGTCGCCTTCTCGGCGGGCAAGCGCTACGGCCTGACGGGCCCCAACGGCGCCGGCAAGTCGACGTTCATGAAGATCCTCGCGGGCGACGAGGAGCAGGACACCGGCGACGTCTTCCGCCCGAAGAAGCTCGGCATCCTCCGGCAGGATCATTTCCAATACGAAGACACCCGCGTGCTCGACGTGGTGATGATGGGCAACAAGCCGCTGTGGGCGGCGCTGCAGGAGAAGAACAAGCTCCTCGAGAAGGCCGACCTCACCGACGACGACGGCGTGCGGCTGGGCGAGCTCGAGGGCGTGATCGCCGAAGAAGATGGCTACGTGGCCGAGGCCGACGCAGGCGCCCTGCTCATCGGCCTGGGCATCGAGGAGTCCTTCCACGAGGGGCCGCTCAAGAACCTCACCGGCGGCTACAAGCTGCGCGTGCTGCTGGCGCAGGCGCTCTTCGGCAAGCCCGAGGGGCTGCTCCTCGACGAGCCGACGAACAACCTCGACCTCGACTCGATTCGGTGGCTCGAGACGTTCCTGCACGAGTACGAGGGCGTGCTGATCACCATCTCGCACGACCGGCACTTCTTGAACGCGATCTGCACGCACATCGCCGACATCGACTACGAGACGATCATCACCTACCCCGGCGGGTACGACGACATGGTGCGCCAGAAGGCCCAGGTGCGCTCGCGCGTCGAGTCCGAGAACTCCGAGAAGCAGAAGAAGATCGCGCAGCTCCAGGACTTCGTGGCGCGCTTCTCGGCCGGCACCCGCGCCAGCCAGGTGCAGAGCCGCAAGAACCAGCTCGAGAAGCTCAAGCTCGAAGACGTCAAGCGCTCGAACATCGCGCGCCCCTTCATCAAGTTCGAACAGAAGGCGCCCAGCGGCAAGCAGACGCTCACCATCGAGGGCATCTCGAAGGCCTACGACGGCCACGTCGTCATTCCGCCGTTCTCGGCCCTCGTCACCAAGGGCGAGAAGATCGCCGTCATCGGGAAGAACGGCGTCGGCAAGTCGACGCTGGTGAAGATGATCACCGGCGCCGAGACCCCCGACTCCGGCACCATCACCTGGGGGCACAACGCGCTCGTCGGCTACATGCCGCAGGATCACCACGGCCTCATCAAGAAGGGCACCACCGTCTACCAGTGGCTGCGCGATCAGGACGTGAAGATGGGCAACGAAGAGATCGGCGGCCTGCTCGGCCGAATGCTCTTCTCCGGTGAAGAGCGCATGAAGCCCACCGACACCCTGTCGGGTGGCGAGACGGTGCGCACCCTGCTCGCCCAGCTCATGATGAAGAAGGACAACGTGCTGGTGCTCGACGAGCCCACCAACCACCTCGATCTCGAGTCCATCTCGGCGCTGTCAGAGGGGCTCGCGCGCTACGAGGGCACGGTGATCGTGGTGACGCACGATCAGCAGCTGATCTCGGAAGTGGCGACGCGCATCTGGGCGCCGCGCAACGGGAAGGACGTCGTCGACTTCGTGGGCGGCTTCGAGGACTTCCTCGTCAAGCACGCCGACGTGGCCGCGCAGCACCGCTGATGCCCTGGCTCACCGCCAGCTCACGATGAGCGTCAGCGTGTGGCCGCTGACATGGCTGCCGGTCACCCGGCCTTCGACCCGCGCGGTCTCGAGCACGTAGCCGCAGGCCCCACGCCAGAGCGGTGCGTGAACGGCGGTGATCGGCATCGGGTACGTGAGCGAAAGGAGGCCCTCGAGGGCTGCCGTCGACCGCCACGCCAGCGAGACGCCCTTGATCGAGGTGCTCGAGAGATCCGCCATGCGCTCGAAGAGTGACGCCGGCGTGAGCCCGAAGATCGCGCCGATGACCGAGATGAGCGGGGTGATGATGGGGCCGACGCTGCGGGTGACGGCCTCGAAGCCGACGCGCTCGAGCCTCTCGGGCCCGTGCACGTCGAGCACCGCCTGGGCGATGCCCTCGGCGACGTCACCGGGCCACCAGCTCCTGGACCAGGGCGAGGCGACGATGGCCTGCTGGGCCTCGCTCAGGCGTTCCGTGACCGGAGCGTCGAGCAGCGAGAGCGCCCGCAGCGCCTTGACGATGCCCCCGACGTAGGTCGAGCTCGCTTCGTACGTCGCCGTCATGGTGAGTCCACCCCGCGCTCCGTCACGATCGAGAGAATGTCATCTCGACCATCGTGTCGCGAAATCCCATCGCCCGGAACAGCGCCTGCGCCGCCACGTTCTGGCTGGCGCTCGACAGCACGACCTGCGCGGCGCCAGCGCCTTCCAGCGCTGAGATCGCGGCCTCCAGGAGCGCCCGCGCCACGCCCTGGCGCCGCGCCGAAGCGTCGACGAAGACGTCGTGAATGGCGCCGTGGGCGTCGAGGAGCTTCGCCCAGTCACGAGGCTCGAGGCTGCCGTAGACGTAGCCCACGACGACGTCGCCCACCTCGGCCACGAGGAGCACGACGCCCGGCTTCCCGAGCTGCTTCGAGAAGAACCAGCGGTAGCCGTCTTCGACGCCCGCCTCGAGGAAGAAGCGGCGCGGGTCGAAGCCGTGGTGGAGGCGAACGAGCCCACCGGCGAGGGTCCCCACCACGTCGAGATCGGCCTTCACCATGGGACGGATGCGGGGTGCGCTCATGCGCGTGTGCTACGAGGCCCGCCGCGAGGGCGCAACGCATGACAGGCAGGTGCCGACAGGGAGACGCGACGCAGGCGGGCGACTGGGCTGCGCTCCTCGAGGGCCGACGGGGCGACGCCCTCATCACCGACCCGCCATACTGTCTGCTCGTTCGGCGAAGGAAGGGTGGAGACGAGCGCGACCCCAAGGGCCGGAAGATCGACTCAGGGCCCGTGCGGCGCTTCGAAGACGTGCGCGAGTACCGCGCCTTCACGCAGGCCTGGCTGTCGCTCGCGGTGGCCCACCTCACGCCCGACGCGCCGCTCGTGATCTGGACCAACCTGCTGGGCCGAGAGCCGATCACCACCGTGGCGCGAGGGCTCGGCTACGCGCACCAGGTCGGTGAGTTCGTCTGGGGCAAACGCACCCGCCAGTCGAACAGCGGCGAAGAGATTTTGCGGGTGGTCGAGACGGCGCTGGTGTTCCTGCGCGCCGCGCCGGGTCCACGCGCCGACGACGCCCCCGCGGTGCCGTGGTCGGCCGTCGCGGGCTACGACGACGACGGAGAGGCCGCCCGCTGGGGCAACCACCCGAACCACAAGCCGTTCGGCGTCCTCGAGCCGCTGGTGCGCACGTGGTCGAAGCCTGGCCAGCTCGTGATCGATCCCTTCGCGGGGAGCGGCTCGATCCCCGCGGCGGCGCTGAAGCTGGGGCGGCAGGCGCGGTGTCTCGAGAAGGAGCCCGAGTGGGCCGCGCGGGTGCAGGCGCGCCTCACCGGCGCGGCGGCTTCGTGACCGGGAGCCTCTGGCGTGGCGGCTGAAACCGGTGCGCCCTCGCCTCGCGTGCCAGCGCCATGAAGGAGCGGGCGTACTCGACGACGACGCCTCGACGAACCATGGCCACCAGGTCGGCGCGCTGCTTCCGCTCGATGGCAGGCGAGTCGATGGCGGCAACCGTCTTCCACCGCGCATTCGAGTGAAGTCAGCGCCCCTCGAGGACGGCGGCCAGCGCGCCCGGCGCGGTGAGATCGCCGAACACCCACGTCGCCCCGGCCTCGCGCAGGACGTCGACCGAAAAGCCTCCGGTGGCCACGGCCACGGAGTCCGCGCCGATCGCCTTCGCGGCGTCGATGTCCTTCGGCGTGTCACCGATCACCACGATCCGCGCAGCCTCCAGCGCCACGCCCAGCCGCGCCACGCCACGCTCTGCTCCGCGCCGAATGAGGTTTGGCCGCAGCTCGTCGTCGTCACCGAAGCCGCCGAAGTCGAACCGCTCGTGCAGGCCGACCCGGCGCAGCTTCACGGTGGCTCCGGCGCGGACGTTCCCCGTGCCCAGGCCCACCGCGAACCCACGGCCGTGGCCGGCGTCGATGGCTGCGTGCATGCCTGCGTGTACCCGGTAGTCCGCCTCGGGCACCCGGCGCACCTCGTCTTCGAGGTGAAGCACGTAGGTCGCCAACAGCTCACGAATCGCCTCGGCCGTGCCTTCGACCCCGATCGCGGCGAGCCCCTGCCGCGCGATGGCCTGATCGGTCATGCCGCCGAAGCCGAAGTGATCGCACGCATCTGGGCGGCCGTACCGCTGGGCGAAGGCCGCTCGAATCGCGCGCCGGCCCGCGCCTCCGGTGGTGATGAGGGTGCCGTCGATGTCGAACAGCAGCACGGTGGGACGCGTGGTCATGACGAGGGTGCTACCACCGCGCGGAAGCCGCCGCGCTCCTCGCGACGGCATGGCACGAACGACGGTGTGCTGCGGTCGGCCGGCCGGCGCTGCCGGACACGAAGGCGCTTCGCAGGCAGCACGACCGCGTTCCTGTCGAAGAGCGGCTTGCAGGAGTTCCGCCACGACTCGCCCCGGGTGCTCCTCCGACGCCGACACGGGCTGGTGCCTCTGCGCGGCGCCCTACGCACCTCGTCGGCAGCGAGCTCCACGTCTGGCCTCACCGATCGGCGAGGGCGCGGTGCGCCTGTCAGCGAAGGGTGAGCACGAAGGCCTCGAGGAACACCTCGGGCCGCGCGTCGAGGTCGCCCGCCACCTCGCGCCGGTAGCCGCGCCGCTCGTAGAGCCGACGAACACCGGCCGCGCCCTGACGCACGTGCAGGCACATCGCGGGCGCGTGTGCTGCGCGGGCGAAGCCCTCTGCGGCGTCGAGCAGCGCGCCCGACACGCCCTGCCCTCTCGCCGAGGCGGCGACGGCGAGGTGCCTCAGGTCGAAGGCGCCGGGAATCCACGCTTCGGAGCCGGGCGCGCCCGCGGGCCACACCGCGACGGTGCCAACCACCTGCCCGCCCAGCTCGGCCACCCACACCTTCGCCACGGCCCGCTTCTGGGCGACGCGCCGCAGCTCGTCTTTCCGGCGCGCGCTCACCACCACCTCGGGCATCTTCCGCGCGTACTGCTCGACGAAGGCCTGCACGAGGAGCTCGCCGACCGCCTCGTCGTCGCGCGCTTCGGCCTCACGAATCGTCACCGCCGACATGTCGCGCGTGTGCCATACGGCCGGCAGCATGGCCAGCCGGCGCCTCGACATTCCCCGCGGCGTGAAGGTGCCGCTCGAACAGTTCCTCGCGCGGGCGCTCCCCAACGTGACGCCGGCGCGCGTGTCGCAGCTGCTCGCCGAGGGCCGCGTGCGGGTGAACGGCAAGGTGGCCCGGGCCGGGCGACGCACGTGGGGTGGCGAGTCGGTCGAGGTCGAGCTGCCAGCACCTGCGCCGCCGCGCGCGGTCGAGGGCCCACCGATTCGGGTGCTGCTCGAAGGCCCCGGCGTGGTGATCGTCGACAAGCCAGCAGGCCTCACCACCACACCCGAGCCGGGGCAGGTGTCGCTCGTCGAGCTGCTGGCGGCCCAGCGCGGTGGCTTCGAGGTCGGGGGAGCGGCGCTGCCCGGCGTCGTGCACCGCCTCGACAAGGACACGAGCGGTTGCCTCGCCCTCGCGACGAGCGATGACGGCGTCCGCGCGCTCGAAGCGGCGTTCGAGGCCAGGCAGGTGGAGAAGCGGTACCTCGCCTTCGTCTCTGGCCAGCCGCCCGACACCGGCGCGCTCGACACGCCGTACACGAAGGGCCCCGACGGCCGGTACACGACGCGGCTCCCGTCGCCGCGGCGCGCCCGGCTGTCGTGGCGGGTCGTCGAGCGCTTCACCGACGCCGCGCTGCTCGAGATCGACCTCGACACCGGCCGCACCCACCAGATCCGCGTTCAGCTCTCGGAGGCGGGCCACCCGGTGCTGGGCGACGCCAGGTACGGCGAGGCCGGCGAATCGTCGGCGCCGCGCCTGTCGCTCCATGCCAGGAGCCTGCGCCTCGAGCTCGAGAGCGGAACGCTCGCGGCCGAAGCGCCGCTCCCGGCCGACCTCTCGGCCCTGTGCGAGCGTCTTCGCG
>JALOQF010000237.1 GCA_025459425.1 Myxococcaceae bacterium
GCGGTACAGCACCACCGCGGCGTCGTCGGCGTACTTCGCCGCGTCGAAGGTGAGGGTCTCGCGAGGCAGGAAGCTCGAATCGAGCGCCGACGTCGTCGCGCACCCCTGGACGACGAGCGACAGCAGCAGCAGCGCCAGTGCCTTCATCGCGCCCCTCCGGCGAACTGCAGCACCACCGGCGCCAGCTCGGCGAGGTTGAGGCGATGATGAAAGGCGCGCGAGGCCTCGACGTCCTTCGGTTCGATGACGCGCTGATCGAGCCGGAACCTGCGCGTGGCGGTGATGACGCCGGCCTCGTGCTTCCAGGTCAACGTGTAGTGGCCGAAGGGGCCGCTGACCGTCACGTCGGCCGGCAACGTCGACGGCGTGACGCCGGGCGGGAGCCGCAGCACGAGCTGCGTCTCTCGCGTCCACCGGAAGGCGCTCGCCCAGGGCGTCGTTCGGTCCGCTTCGAGCACGGTGTGAGCCTGATCGAGCACCGCCGACAGGCGCAGCAGCCCCGCGGCCCCGAGGCCGCGCGACACCAGCCGTCGGCTCTTCAACTCACCCGACACCACCGTCTCGCCTCCGAAGTCCTCGACCCGCTCGAGCGTCACCTTCGTCACCTCGGCGTTGTCGAGCCACAGCCGGCCTGACACCCAGCGCTCGAGCCGGCCGGTGCCGGTGAGCGCGCGCATCTTGAAGGGCCTCGCCTGGTTGCCCTTCGAGGTGATCGAGAACCGCCCCGCTGCGTGGCCGGTGAGGTCCAGCGTCAGCTCGAAGCGCTGCGTCTCGGTGTTGTCATCGGGCGACGAGCCAGGCGTCCGCCGCAGGGGCCGGCCCTCGGGGTGCACCTCGAGCACCGTGGCCTCGGCGTCGTTCCACGGCAGCGCTCCGAAGGGCACGGCGCGCTCGGTCGGGTCGGCGTACACGGTGCCCTGGGGCAGGTGCACGGCCAGGATCGCGTGGTTGAAGTTCGCGCCGAGGCTGGGCAGCTCGAAGGGCCGTGGCCAGCCGTCGTGGGAATAGATGAGCGTCGGAGACGACTCGATGCCCACCGCCTTCAGCAGGGCGTGCAGGTACGTCGCCTTGTCCTTGCAGTCGCCGTAGCGCTGGGCGTGCACGTCCTTCGCGGCGTGTGGAATCCACCCGCCGTAGCCGACCTCGATGGCGCAGTACTGAATGCTGCGGCACGCGTACTCGTAGAGCACGCGCGCCTTCTCGGTCGGGTCGTCGCCGAGATCCTTCACGAGCGATCGCGCCGTGGCTTCGAGCTCAGGTGTCAGCTCGGCACGCTCCCAGTAGCGCGGGGCGATCCACCGAGACAGGGCCTCTGGCGAGTCGTGCGAGGTGCGCACGACGCCCTGTTCGGTCCACTGTTCGAGCCGCAGCGACAACCGCTCGAGCCGCAGGGCTCCGGGTGGCGCGCCAGGCTCGTCGGCGGGAACGGCGACGTTCACGCGCTCGAAGGTGATGCGGTCGCCGAAGCCCTCGAGCTTCTCGCGCACGGGCTTCAGCGTGATCGGGCCGTTGGCGTCGAGCGCGACCCACTTGACGTCCCAGCCCGTCGGTACGTCGACCACCACCCGTGACGCCTTGACGGGCGACGCCGCGCCGAACACGTGGCGGTGGACCCACGGCTCGATGTCGCGCTGACGCGAGACGATCTCGGTCTCGAAGATGCCACCGACCGGAACCGCTGGGGCACGCACGGCCCGCACGCGCGAGTTACTGAACAACACCGAGGAGCTGTTCGCCGGCACGTCTTCGGCCTTCGACACGTCGAGCGGCGTCTCGACGCCCTCTGGAGAGATCGTTCGGCCAGCGATCGACACGATGTCGGTGAACTCGGTGTCATAGAAGGCCACCAGCGGCGGCAGCTCGGTGGGCTTGAGCACCTTCGCGCGCCAGCGCTCGGTGACGATCGCCTCGGCCTTCCCGCCCTTTCCGGGCTGAAAACGAATGTGCTCTTCGTCGAGCAGCACGACGTACTTCGCATCGGGGAAGTCGGCCGGCTTCGGGAGCGCCGCGAGGTCGAGCCTGGGGAAAGACGCCGCGCACGACGTCAGGACGAGCAGAGCAGGGAGGACGCGCATGATGGGCGACCAAAAGATGCCAGAGGTCCACGAGGCCGACCGTGCGAAAATATCGTGGCTGTCACCCGTGCGTGTCAGATCAGAGCCCCGGGCACTCGCCTCGCACCTCGGCCGATGGCTCGGCGAGGCGCGCTGCGTCCTCGAGGGCCGCGAGCGCTTCGTCGGCGATGGGCGTCGGTCGCACCTCGTCTGATTCGAGCGGCACCACCCGCCAGCGCGAGCGCCCCAGCCAGCGCTGCTGAACGCAGTCGGCCGTCACCCGAGAGAAGCGCAGCTCGACGCCGAGCTCGAGCTCGTTCTCGGCCAACGTCATCACCATCGGGGTGTTGGTGCCCGACACGACGGGCCGCTGCGCGATGGGCACCAGCCGGCAGGTGAGCGTCGCGGCCTCGAGCGTGGCGTCGCTCCAGCGGCCCAGCACTACGCGCCCGACGGTTCGTCGCCAGCCCGACAGCTCGACGGTCGCCGTCCCGGTCGCGCAGCGCACCACGTCGCGGATCGTCGCGGGGAGCGCCGAGGCGTCGGGGCCGTCAGGCAGGGCTCCACGCACGAGGCACCCGGCACCGAGGAGCGCGGTCAGCACCAGCGCGGGCCGGTTCAGTGCGCCGCCGCCGCGCTCTTGGGCTTCGCGTTCCACACGCGGGTACACAACACGAGACCGACGATGGCGACAGGCACCATCGCCATCGGCCAGTTGATCCAGTTCGCCGCCGTCTTCGCGGCCTCGCCCTGCGGCAGGAGGAAGCCCACGAGCAACGACTGGAGCCCGGTGCCCAGGTACACGAAGCCATCGATGATGCCGACGGCGACGCCCGTGTTCTTCTTGCCGCCGAAGTCGGCGCTGGCCGTGCCCGACAGCATGCCGTGCACGCCCACGTAGTTGAGCGCCATGAAGACGAGCACCCAGCCGATCGCCGGCGTCGTGAGGGCGAAGTACATCGCGATCGCGCCCACGGTGATGCCTGCGTAGAGCACCGAGGCCACGGGCCCGCGCCGTGACTGGAACACCTTGTCCGAGATGACGCCCGCCATCATGCCGCCGACGATGCCGAAACAGCAGAGCAGCAGGCCCCAGTTCTTCGAGACGAAGTCGTCCGAAATGGACACCGCCTCGGCGAACTTCGGGTACCAGCTCATCACGCCGTTGCGGAGGAACCCGGTGCAGAACTCGATGGCGACGATGACGAGGATCACCGGGTTGGTGAGCATCTTCACGAACACCTGCACCACGCTGGGCGAGCCGGTGTCGGCGCTCGAGGCGTCGCCCACGTCGAAGTCGGGGTGGCCCGTGTCACTCGGCGTGTCGCGCACGGTGAGGAACGAGAGAAGCGTCGCGCCGACGAGCACCAGGCCGGGAATGAGCGCCACCATCCACGGCTGGGTGGGCATGCCCTTGGCGATGGCGCGGCTCCAGTCGTAGCCGAAGTAGATGCCGAGCGAGATCAAGATGCCGAACACGCCGCCCTGGACGCCGCGCTCGCGCACGTGGAACCAGGCCGCGTTCACCTTGACGATCGAGACCGCCCCGAAGCTCTGGAAGTACATGTCGAGCCCGTAGAGTATCGCCAGCCACAGCACGAGCCCGCCCGGCGGCACCACGCCGGCGTCGACGTTGAGGTACACGAGCCCGGCCATCAGCAGGTTCGCAACGGCCGCGCCCCCTGCCGACAGCAGCGTCGTGATGCGCCCGCCGAGCTTGTCGGTGAGCGGCCCGTTGATGATGAACGAGATGCCGTACACGAGCGTGCCGGTCGCGAAGATGATGCCGAAGGCCTTGTTGTCGGTCTTCGAGCCGAGCGCCGAGGTGAGCGCGTTGACGTTGTACCGCCCGAAGTAGAGAAACGCGTACGTCAGGCCGAGGGGGAACCAGTTCCAGAAGCGGCGCCGCTTGAAGGCCTCGCTGTGGCCGAGATCGACCTTCGGCAGGCGCCACAGCACCAGGGCGATGACGCCAAGGAGCAGGATGATCGGAATCAGGTTCGACAGCCAGGCGGGCATCCGTGTCCCCTCGCGGGGCGCGGGCCTTCCCACACGGCCCCACGGCGGTCAACGAACGTCACAGTGACCTGTTTTTCCTGATGGATTGGCGCAAGTGTCACCGGGTCGTTACAATGGCGCCGTGCCTGACGATGGCAGTCGCGAGCTCTTCCAGACGAAGCTCGACATTCACGATCGCAAGCAGTTCGAGCTGAAGCTCGAGTACCAGCCCAGCGGCACCGACGACGAGTCGGAGTACTTCGTCGAGGCGATGTTCTTCGTTCCGCGGGCGCTCAACGTCACCGCCGACACGTGGCCACGCGACAGCTTCTACGCCGACCTGCACAACTACGTGCGCTTCAAGACGCCGGTGCTCTCGTTCGACGAGGTGCTCACGGGCGATCACTCGCCGCTGGTGCAGCTCGAGCAGCGGGTGACGCTGGGGCTGCTCGGGCCCGAGACCGAGGTCGTCTACGACGCGAAGATGCTGGGCTGCATCCTCCGCGGGGCGTTGCGGCGCTTCGCCAAGGGCATGAAGGAGCAGTGCGCGCGCCTGACCCGCGGCCTCGAGGGCGGCACCGAGCCCGCGCCTCCCGACGAGCTGGTGCGCCTGGCCCGGCGGTCGATCGACTCGACGCAGAAGACGCTCCAGCGGTTTCGCACCTGCGTGGCGGTGCTGGGCGAGAAGTACCCCCTGTCGGAGAAGACACGCGCGTCGCTGCGGCTCGTCGACGAGTACCTCTCGCTGCTGGTCGAGCAGTTCTTCCGCCGGGTGGTGGTGCAGATGAACGCCATGCCGCGCACGTCGGTCTTCGACGAGCTCCGGCGCGAGCTGATGGACGTGGTGATCGCCGACGAGAGCTACCGCAAGCAGCACGGCCTCGCCTCGGTCATCGCCCCCGACACCGACAACGAGGAGTACACGCACCGCATCAGCTTCTTGAAGAAGTTCTGCATGAACATTCTGTTCCTCGACGTGCACCGCACGAGCCCGCGCAAGGCGTGGGAAGAGGTGCTCTTCGCCATCGCCGCCGGCCTCGCCATGGCCTTTGCCCTGGGCGTCGGCCTCTTCGCGCAGACCCGCTACCCGCAGGTGTCGTTCAACTTCTTCGTCATCGCCGTCTTCGGCTACATGCTGAAGGACCGCATCAAGGAAGGCCTGCGTCGGCTGCTGGCGAGCTACGCGGGCAAGTTCCTCTACGAGCGCAACACCCGCATCCTCGACCCGGTCACGCACGACGACGTCGGCGTCTGCAAGGAGAAGGTCGACTACGGCGAGGCCCTCGACGTGCCCGAGGCCATTCGGGCGCTGCGCGCGCAAGACGATCTCATCACCGCCGCCCAGGGAGAGCTGCCCGAGAGCATCATCCGGTACCGAAAGAAGATCGTGCTCGAGTCCGAGATGCTGCCGCGCGTGGCCGACGGCATCGTCTCGGGTGTCACCGACATCATCCGCGTCAACGTCGAGCGGCTGCTCCACGACATGGACGACCCGGACTACACGCTCGACTACGTCGATCTCGAGGACTTCTCGGTCGAGAAGCTGCGCGCAGCGAAGGCCTACCGCGTCGACGTGGCGTTCCGCTTCTCGGTCGACGACGGCAAGCACCGCGAGACCACCGTCAAGCTGGTGCGGCTCGTGCTCGACAAGAACGGCATCAAGCGCATGAGCGAGCTGACGCCCTCGGGTGACGGCGTGCGGGCGAAGGTGACGGTGCCCTCGACGCCGCCCCAGCCGGCGCCGCGCCTCGTCGGCGTTCGGCCCTGACGAGCTGCGGCACTCGCCCGCGGTTGGCACCACCGGTGCGCTGGGGTAGAGGCCGCCGCCCCATGGACTCCGAGTTCGCCCACCGCATCGCCGTCGACTGGCATACGACCCTCGAGCACGTGCTCGCACAGGCTTCTCAGCACGGAGGCAAGGGCGTGCTCGTCTTCGATCTCGACTCCACCGTCTTCGACAACCGCCCCCGGCAGGCGCGCATCGTGCGCGAGTACGGCGCCCAGAAGGGCCTGGCAGCGCTCACGAAGTGCCAGGCGTTCCACTTCACCAACGGGTGGGATCTGAAGCACGCCTGCGTGAAGGCCGGCCTCAGTGACGCCGACGCCGAGTCGATTCACCGCGACCTCAAGAACTTCTGGGGCGCCCGCTTCTTCACCAGCCCCTACTGCAGGGACGACATCGAGATCGTCGGCGCTCCCCGCTACCTGAACGCGTGCGTGAAGACCGGCGCGAAGCTCGTCTACGTCACCGGCCGCCACGAAGAGATGCGGGCCGGCTCCATCGAGGCCATGGCCCGCTGCGGAATGCCGGTGCCCAACGGGCCGGGCGTGGTGCTGATGATGAAGCCCACCCTGCGCGAGACCGACGACGCCTACAAGCGCGTGGCCCACCAGCTGCTCGAAGAGATGGGCACGGTGCTGGCGGCCTTCGACAACGAGCCCACGCACGTCAACGACTACGCCTCGCGCTTCCCGTCCTGCGTGCCGGTGCACCTGGCGACCGATCACTCCGGCCGGCCCGTGACGCTCGCCGACCGCGTCATCTCGATTCCGCATTTCGCCTGGTGACGAGAAACGACGAGGGGCGAGCCCCGTGAGGAGCCCGCCCCGCAGTCCGTCCGGGTCGAAGGGCTCGACTCAGGGCGTCGTGCACCAGCCGCGGTTCGAGTTGGTGAAGCGCGAGCAGACGTAGCCGGGGCGGCAGTCGCTGCTCGTCGAGCAGCCCTTCGCGCAGAAGTTCGAGCGGGTGCCGCTCACGCAGACGCCGCCGCTGGGGCACGCGCTGGTCGACGAGCAGCCGACCTGCAGGCAGTAGCCGTTCGGCGCCTCGGTGTCGCACACCATGCTGCCAGCGCACTCGCCGTCGTTGGCGCACGAGCCGCCGACCGGCTGACTCGTGAAGCTGCCGCTGCGCGACGAGGTGCAGCCCGACGGCCCGCACGACGAGGTCTCGACCGAGCAGGCCGAGAGGGTGGAGACGAGGACGACGGCGACGAGGACGAGGGCGTTCTTCATGGAAGGCTCCGTGGGGTGGGTGCTGCGAGGGAGCCCGGCCTTCGAGCACGCCGCGCACCCGCTGAAGCGAGCGCAATCCTTGGAGTCGTGGTGTGCGACGGCGTCTCCACGCGTGGACGCCCCGATGGCCTTGCCGACGCGCCGCGCCGTCGAAAAGGCACGTGGCGGGGTGCAGGCCGGGTGGTACAAGCCGCGCGCCTTTCCGAGGCCTGAAGTCAAGGAGCGTGGACGTGCACGGCAAAGAGCTGCTGCTGACGATGTACCGGAAGATGCTGCTGGCCCGCCGATTCGAAGAGAAGGCCGGTCAGGCCTACGGGCAGAAGAAGATTCAGGGGTTCTGCCACCTCTACATCGGCCAGGAGGCCGTGGTGGTGGGCATCAACGAGGCCATTCGCCCCGACGACTACGTGATGACGGGCTACCGCGACCACGTGCACCCGCTGGTGCGCGGCGCCGACGCCGGCATGTTCATGGCCGAGCTCTTCGGCAAGGACACGGGCTACTCGAAGGGCAAGGGTGGCTCGATGCACTTCTTCGACGTCGAGCACCACTTCTATGGTGGCTACGGCATCGTCGGCGGGCAGATCCCGCTCGCGGCGGGCATGGCCTACGCGTCGAAGTACCGCGGGGAAGATCGCATCACCGTGTGCTCCTTCGGTGACGCCGCCGCCAACCAGGGCGCCTTCCACGAGACGTTCAACATGGCGTCGAAGTGGAAGCTGCCGGTGCTCTACGTCGTCGAGAACAACAAGTACGGCATGGGCACCGACATCGCCCGCGTCTCGGCCGAGCCCGACATTCACAAGCGCGCGAGCGCGTACAACATGCGCGGCGAGTCCGTCGACGGCATGGACGTGCTGGCCGTGCACGACACCGTGAAGGACATCGCGGCGTACCTCCGCGCCGGCAAGGGCCCGGTGCTGCTCGAGGCGTACACGTACCGCTTCCGCGGGCACTCGATGTCCGACGCGGCCACCTACCGCACCAAGGACGAGGTCGAGCAGGAGAAGCAGCGCGACCCGATCCTCAAGCTCAAGGCGGTGCTGCTCGAGAAGAAGTTCGCCAGCGAGGAGCAGCTCGAGGCCATCGACGCCGAAGAGAAGAAGATCGTCGAAGACGCCGTGTCCTTCGCCGACCAGTCGCCGGAGCCGCCGCTCGAGGACGTGTGGACGCACCACTTCGTCGAGCCCGGAGACCAGGACGAGCGGCCCCGCGCGCGCGTGCGTGGCGCCGAGGTGAAGTGGCCGACGTACCCGACCGACTTCAAGGTGACGTGGGATCTCGAGCCGCGCGAGCCGGCCGTCACGCCGATCAAGAAGGGAGCTGCCTGAGCCATGGCCGAGCTTGCGTACCGAGACGCGCTGAACCAGGCGCTCAAGGAAGAGATGGCGCGCGACCCGCGCGTGTTCCTCATGGGTGAAGAGGTCGCCCGCTACAACGGCGCCTACAAGGTGTCGCAGGGGCTCCTCGATACCTTCGGCAGCGCCCGGGTGGTCGACGCGCCCATTTCGGAGCTGGGCTTCGCCGGCCTCGGCGTGGGCGCCGCGATGGTGGGCCTGCGCCCCGTCATCGAGATGATGACGTGGAACTTCGCCATCCTCGCGATGGATCAGATCGTCAACAACGCCGCCAAGCTCCGCCACATGTCCGGTGGGCAGCTGCGATGCCCGATCGTCTTCCGTGGGCCCGGCGGCGCCGGTGGGCGGCTCTCGTCGCAGCACAGCCAGGCGCTCGAGGCGAACTACGCGCACTTCCCCGGGCTCAAGGTGATCGCGCCCGGCACGCCGGCCGACGCCAAGGGCCTGCTCAAGAGCGCCATTCGTGACGAGAACCCGGTCGTCTTCATCGAGGCCGAGCTGCTCTATGGCGTGCGCGGCGAGGTGCCCGAGGGCGAGTACACGATTCCGATCGGCAAGGCCGACCTCAAGCGTGAGGGCAGCGACGTCACGCTCATCACCTGGTCGCGCATGGTGACGGCGTGCGTGCTGCCGGCGGCCGACCTGCTCGCGCAGCAGGGCATTCACTGCGACGTCATCGACCTGCGCACGCTCAAGCCCTTCGATCAGGAAGCCGTCGCCGCCTCGGTGCGGAAGACGAACCGGGTCGTCGTCGTCGAAGAGGGCTGGCCGTTCGCGTCGGTGGGCAGCGAGCTGTCGGACTTCATTCAGCGCGAGTGCTTCGACGACCTCGACGCGCCGGTGAAGCGCGTGCACGGGCTCGAGGTCAACATGGCCTACGCGGCCAACCTCGAGCGCGCGATTCAGCCCTCGGTCGAGCGCATCGTCGAGGCCGTCAACGCCGTGCTGTATCGCTGACTTCTTCCCTCTTTCTCGAAAGCGAACCCAACCGCCATGGCCGTCGCCGTTCAGCTGCCCGCGCTCTCTCCCACGATGACCGAGGGGCGCATCACCAAGTGGCTCAAGAACGAAGGAGACAAGGTCTCGAGTGGGACCGAGATCGCCGAGTGCGAGACCGACAAGTCGAACCTCGCCATCGAGGCGTACGACGATGGCGTGCTGCTCAAGATCCTCGTGAAGGCCGGTGACTCGGCGCCCGTCGGCTCGACCATCGCGTGGATCGGCAAGGCCGGGGAGCAGGTGCCCGACGTCGCCCCCGCAGCGCCCGTGCCCGCGCCGGCCGCCGCGCCGAAGGCCGCCGCTGCGCCTGCACCTGCGCCGTTGAAGGCCGCGCCCGCCGCGGCGCCACGCCCACCGCCGCCGCCTCCGGCCCCCGCGCCCAGCACGGGCCGGGTCCGCGCGTCGCCGCTGGCGAAGAAGGTGGCCGCAGCCCAGGGCGTCGACCTCTCGGGCGTTCAGGGCTCGGGGCCCAACGGCCGCATCGTTCGCAAGGACGTCGAGGCAGCGCTCGAGGCGAAGCCCGCGGCCGGGTTCCCGCGCGCTCCCGGCGTTCGACTGCCGCCGCAGAACCTGCCCGTCAGCACGATGCGCAAGGTGATCGCCCAGCGCCTCACCGAGGTGAAGCCGGGCGTCCCGCACTTCTACCTGAACGTCGACATCGAGATGGACCGCGCGCTCGAGCTCCGGGAGCAGGCGAAGGCCCAGGAACTCAAGATCTCGGTCAACGACATCATCGTGAAGGCGGTCGGCGTGGCCGTGCGCCGCTTCCCACGCATCAACCAGGTCTTCGCCGGAGACGTCATTCAGCAGCTGCAGAACGTCGACGTCGGCGTCGCGGTCGCCATCGAAGACGGGCTGATCACGCCCATCGTCAAGGACGCCGACCAGAAGGGCCTTGCCGAGATCGCGCAGGAGGTCCGCGAGCTCGCGGAGCGCGCGAAGAAGAAGGCGCTCAAGCCCGACGAGTACACCGGCGGCAGCATCACCGTGTCGAACCTCGGCATGTTCGGCATCGACTCGTTCATCGCGGTCATCAACCCGCCGCAGGCCTCGATCCTCGCGGTGGGCAAGGTCGAGCCGAAGGTGGTGGTGCGCGACGGCCAGATGGTGATCCGCCAGATGATGTCGATGACGTTCTCGGGCGATCACCGCGTGGTCGATGGTGCCGTCGGCGCGCAGTTCTTGAAGATCGTGCGCGAGCTGCTCGAGCAGCCCATGCGGCTGCTGTTCTGACGGCCCGTGCGCACCTCGATCGTCATCGGAGCGCTGCTCCTGGCCACGACGGCCTGCAAGACGGTCGAGGGGTCGACCGGGCAGGGTGGGGTGCGCTTCTCGACGACGGTCGCCGACGTGCCCGTGGTGTCCCTCGAGGCGCTCTTCGGCGTGTGCTGGCCACCGGGGGCGAGCGCGGCCCAGCGGGTGACGCTCGAGCCCCGGGGCACCGATCTCACGTTCGAGGTGCAGGGCGGAGCGAGCAACTCGGTGGGCTGGTGTCTGCGAGAACTCGCGACCAGCGTGCCCGAGGCGCAGCGGCTGCGGGAAAAGCGTGAGGTCGCGCCGCCCGCCGAGCCCGTGGAGCTGTGGGCGGTGCTGGCGTGGGTGAAGTTGCTCGCGCCCGGTCGCTTCGGGCCCGAGCGCGGGCTCCTCGACCCCGGCCCCGTGGCCGCCGCCTGCGTCGAGAAGGGGGCTCGGCCGGGCCTCGTGCAGCTCGAGCAGACGCCGGTGCTGGCCGTTCGTGGGCTCCCGCCGCTCGAGGCCGAGCGGTGTCTCGAGGCGGTGCTGGGCAGCACGGCGTGGCCCTCGCCCAAGTCGTTGATGATGCGCATCACCCGTGCGCCGAAGCAGCAGCCCGTCGGAGGTGACGTGGCCGTCTACTTCGCGCCCGAGTCCGAGGCCGCGACGCACGCCTGGGTCGCCTCATCGCTCTCCGAGGGGCCGGTCGCCGCCGACTTCGTGCTCGATGGCTGCCTGGCCCGTGTCGTGCGTGGCTTGCGGTTCCCCGGCGGGCGCGGCGACGGGCTCTACACGTGGGTCTTCGCCACCCGCTGAAGCGAGCACGGCGGCCGTCGTGTGAGGTCGCGGCGCTCGACGAGCGGCGCTAGCGGGCCAGCCCGGCGAGCACCTGCTGCAGCAGCTCGAGCTGGCCGGGCTCGAAGCGGGTGAACTGCACCCCCATGCCGCTCGTCGACTGGTGCCGAACCTGTGCCTGCACCCGGAGCGTTCCCCTCGCGCCCACGTCCACGGTGAGCGTCGTCGACGCCCCGACGGGCAGGGTCGGCCCCTCGAAGTAGAGCCCGCCGAGAGAGAGGTTCGTGCAGCGGCCCCGGAGCGCTCCGCGAGGGCCCGCAGCGGCCGCGCTGAACTGGCAGGCGTGGCGAGGGTTGCGGCGCGACTCCGAGGACATCTCGCTGGCTCCAGAAAAGACCGGGGGGCGGCCGGACGCTGCCGGCCACCCCCCGTCACGAAAAACGTTCCCCGCCATGAGCCGTGTGTGCGGCTTCCACTGAACCGAATGGTTCAGGTGGGAGTCGAGTTCGAACCCCTTCGGCTTCCCCTCCGGAGAGAGGCATGCACCCGGTGCCCGAAACGACCCCCGTTTGGTTGGTATCGGTTCGAGCGTTTGCTGCACATCACGCACCCCGCAGGGAACAGCCTGAGGAACTGTTGCGACCTCCCAATCTTAAGGTCCCGAACGGCCGATTCAAGGTGGTAACCTCGCTGACGATGAAACGAGCCGGGCGGATCGGGCTGGTGGCGGCGCTCCTGGGGGCGTCCACGGCGCTGGCTGGTAGCCCTCTGCTGACGGGCGCCTACCAGGTGAACGAGCTCGGGCTCCTCGACTTCCGCACCGACGGCGACAAGGTGTCGGCCACGTGGGTCATCGGTGGCAAGTGCTCCTTCACGCCCTCCGAGGTGATCGTCGAGGGCACGCTCGAAGGCTCGGTGCTGGTCGGCG
>JALOQF010000021.1 GCA_025459425.1 Myxococcaceae bacterium
TCAGTCGGCGCAAGACATGGCGGCCGAGCTCGAGCGCTTCGTGGCGGGCCGCATGCCAGCGGGCAAGGTGCAGCAGCTCTTGCTCGAGCTGTTCGGCCCCGAGGCGACGCGACGGCCGAGCACCGAGCTGCCGCCAGTGGCCGCGCCGCACCCATGGGCCGCGAAGACCGAGCCGGTGCCGCCCCTGCGGGACGTGGCGACGCGCGAGTCTGTGGCATTGGTGCGGCCGGGGCCGACGAGGCTGTCGCCCGAGCTGGCGGCGCCGACGCAGGCGGTGCCCGCCCTCGAGACCGAGCCCACACCGACGCGCGCCCCGAGGCCTCTGGCCAACACGGTGCTGCAGCCGGAGCCGGTGAGCGGCTGGTCTCAGTCCCAGGTGGCGTCGGTGTCTCGCAAGCCGTCGCCGCTGCTGCTCGCCGGGGCGCTGCTGCTGGCGATGGCCATCGGCGCCGCCGGCGTCTACGCGGTGGCCGGCCAGCGCGCGCCGGTCGTCGAAGAGGTCGCGGCCGCACCGGTTCCAGCCCCAGCACCCGCGGCCGCGCCCCCAACGCCCGTCGTCGCCGAGGTGGCGCCGACTCCGGCTCCAGCGCTGGCGGCCGCGTCACCCACCGTCGAGGCGCCAGACGCCGTGGACGCAGGGCGGGAGCCACGGGCGGTGTCAGCGGGCAGCGGAACGAACGAGCCCGTCGTGAAGCCGGCGCCAGGGGTCGTGGCCGCTGCCACGTCGGAGGCCCCCGCGGTGGTCGCGAAGACGGGGCGGGTCAACGTGGTGGTGATGCCGTGGGCCGAGGTGCGGCTCGGCGGGCGGGTGCTGGGCATCACCCCGATGGACCCGGTCGAGCTGCCCCGCGGCGCGCAGACATTGACGCTGGTGAACAGCGACCTCGGCGTGACGCGCACGGTGCAGGTGAAGGTGCCAGCCGGCGGAACGACGACGGTGAAGGTCGACCTGATGGCCGAGTAGGCGAGCGTCAGCTCTCGAGCTTGTCGACGATGAGCTCGACGAACTCGCGCGCGCGCAGCGCCGTGTACGAGTGCTCCTCTTCGAACCAGGCCACCACCGGGTCGGCCTGGCCCTCTTTCATGAGCTGGCCGACGAGCGGGTCGCGGTCGACGACGGCGACGAGGCGGCCGATGACGGCGTCGGCGTTCGGGTGACCGGCGTAGCGGCGGCGCAGCCACGTGAAGAGGAGGTACACGAGCGCGGGGTCGGCCTCTTCGACGAGCGCGAAGGAGTCGGCCGCGCTCATGGTGCCGTTCTCGATGCCTTCGAGGATTCGCAACGCCGCCGCCTGCTGTCGCTCGAAGCTCATGGACGTGAAGCGTAGTCGGTTCTGCCTGACGGTCACGTCACGACTTCGCGAGACCAGGACGCGGCGAACCCACCACGCTGTTTCTCCAGCGAAACACCGTATTTCGAACACCCAGCCTGTTCCGCCCTCGAAACGGACGTACAACCGAATTGTCCGTGCGGCCCTGGCGGACGCGCAGCCCTCTGACCCCACCCCGTTCGACCCCACCCCAAAGGAACTCACCGATGCCCCGCCTCGTTCTTGCCCTTTCACTCCTGACGCTCGCGATGAGCTGCGGTCCGAGCCCTGAAGTCGAGGCCATCAATGCGCTCACCGGCGTGGCGGCCACGGGGCAGCCGCTGTACGCCACCAATTGCCAGACGTGTCACGGCGCCGACGGCAAGTCTGGCACCACGATGCGCAACGTGGCCGCGACGGCCAAGTCGAACCCCACACGGCTCATCTCGATCGTCGTCATCGGAGGCTTCTCGATGCCTTCGTTCTCGGGGAGGTTGAGCAACCAGGAGGTCGCCGACATCCTGGCTCACGCGAAGTCGCTCTGATCCGAAGAGGGACCCGCCAGCTCACGGCAAGAACCGCAGCGGCCGGTCCACGAACTTCTCGATGCCGGCGTCCACGCACCAGGCGCGCCAGGCGTCTCTCGGAGCGCCTTGCCACCGCAGCTCGTCGAGCGACTCGTCGAGCGGCACGTCGAGGCGCAACGTGGCCAGCGTGCGATAGAGCGTCGCCTCGGCGCGGTGGGCAGAAAGCGTTCCGGCCAGCTTCTCGGCCCCGCGCACCTTCACCGTCCAGGCCTTCGCGTCGTCGGGAATCTGCTCGAGGTGCGGGTAGACCGACAGCACCGCCTGCGCGCCCTTCTCGCCCCAGCCGTCGAGCCCGGGAATGCCGTCGGCGGTGTCTCCGACGAGCGCGAGGAAGTCGGGCACGCTGGGTGGGCCGAAGCCCCGCTCGGCGCGCAGGCTGGCCTCGGTGAAGACCCGTCTGCGCATGCGGTCGACCTGCACCACGCGCTCGCCGTCGAGCACCTGGCCGAGGTCCTTGTCGGGCGTCATCACCCGCACCTGGGTGACGCCTGGCGCCTTCGCGAAGCGCACCGCCGCGGTGGCGAGCGCGTCGTCGCACTCGAAGTCCTTCATCGACCAGACGACGACCCCCAGCGCCGCGACGGCCGCTTCGACGTCGTCGAACTGCGCGGCGAGCGCTGCGTCGATGCCAGCCTCGGTCTTGTAGCCATCGAACAAGTCGTTGCGGAACGACCGAATCGGGTTGTCGAAGGCGACGGCCAGGTGCGTGACGGCCTCGTCCGCATCTGCCAGCAACGCGAGCAGCGAGCCGACGACGCCGACCGTCGCCTTCAGGTCCTTGCCAGAAGGAGACGTGTGGGACGGGCGCGGAGCGTAGTGGGCGCGGAAGAGCTCGAACGTGCCGTCGACGAGGTGGACTCGCATGGGCGCGTTGTCGACCGGGCAGCGCGCGGTGTCCACCATCGATGACGTGGCGCGCGCGTGGGGCAGGCGAGCCCTTCACACGAGGTGAAGCGCCCAACCGACTGCCGAAACGGCGGCGTGCGGGTCCACCAGATGGCCAGACGGCAGATGACGCGTCGGAGCCCGGGTGGTGGGATGCGCCCCGTGCGTGACTTCATCATCAGCCGACGCAGCGACCTTCGACTCGCCGAGGTGACGCGCGCGCTCGACGACCTTCCTTCGAGCGCCGAGGTGTTGCTGCTGGGCGTCAGCTTCGAGGCCGTCGCCGAGGTGACGCGCGGGCTCGGCCGTTCCCTCTTCGGGTGGAAGCGCACCACGCTGGGACGGCACGCGCTCGAGCTCGCCCGCCCTGCACTGCTGGCCCGGGGCCTCGCGGCGACGACGTCGCTCTCGCTCGAAGCCCTCTGGGCCCGCGTGACGTGGGACCTCGGAGCCGCCAACCAGCTCCATCGCCTCGCGCCACTCGAAGGCAAGCCCGGGCTGTCTCGCGCGCTGGCCCGCACCGTGTCCGAGCTGCGGCTCCTCGGCGTGTCGCCCGACGCCGTCGAGCCGGCCCTCGGAGACGCCATGCGCGCCTTCGAGCAGGCCCTCGCCCACGCGAAGCTCGTCGACCGCGCCCAGGTGTTCGCCCTCGCCACCGAGGCCGTCGCGTCGTCACCGGCCCTGCCCACCTTCTTCATCGACGTGCCGGTGGCGCCGGGCGCCGAGGCCACCTTCGTCGCCGCGCTCTCGCGGCACGCGCCGCGCGTGCTCGCCACCGCGCCCGCGGAAGACACCGTCTCCATCACCGAGTGGTCGGCCCTCTTCGGCCCACCGCGCGTCCTCGAACCGGCCGGCCATGACGCGCTCTCGGCGCTCCAGCGACACCTCTTCACCGCCGATGCCCCCGCGCAGCCCCACACCCTCGAGGACTTCTTCTCGGCTCCCGGCGAAGCACGCGAGTGCGTCGAGGTGGCCCGGCGCATCGTGGCGTTGGCGAGAGCGGGCGTGCGCTTCGACGACATGGCCGTGCTGCTGCGAAGCCCCCAGGCCTACCGCGCGCCGCTCGAAGACGCGTTCCGTCGCGCGGGAGTGAAGGCCCACTTCTCGTCGGGCCTGCCCCGGCCTGACCCGTCGGGCCGCGCGCTCCTCGCGCTCCTGCGCTGCGCCGAAGAAGGCCTCTCGGCGCGGCGCTTCAGCGAGTACCTGTCGTTATCCCAGGTGCCGAAGCCTGACGCCGCAGGCGCTCCGCCGAAAGCCGACGTGCGCTTCAGCCGGCCCGACGCAGCCGAGACGCTCTTGCCGCTGTCTCCCGGCGCCCCGCCACCACCGGCGCCACCCGAAGAGGTTGGTGACGTCGAAGGCCCGGCCGTGCTCGGGCAGCTCCGCGCGCCACGCCGCTGGGAGCAGCTCATCGTCGACGCGGCCGTCATCGGAGGCACCGACCGCTGGCGCCGCCGCCTCGCGGGCCTGCGCAACCGGCTGCTGAAGGAGCGCCTCAACCCCACCGCCACCGACGCCCAGGTGGCCCGCGTCGACCGGTCGCTGGGCGACTTGAACGCGCTCGAGCAGTTCGCGCTCCCGCTGCTCGACGACCTCGCGGCCCTGCCGGCCCGCGCCACCTGGGGTGAGTGGCTCGACGCGCTCTCGTCCCTCGCCTCGCGCGCGCTCAAGTCACCGGAGCGCGTGCTCTCGGTC
The DNA here is from genome assembly GCA_025459425.1 of Myxococcaceae bacterium. Taxonomy (GTDB): domain Bacteria; phylum Myxococcota; class Myxococcia; order Myxococcales; family Myxococcaceae; genus Xiheimicrobium. Next base: position 4,478 of record JALOQF010000021.1, read on the forward strand.
CTCACGGAGCTCTCCCCGATGCGGCCCATCGGCCCACTCGAGCTGGCCGAGGTGCGCGCCGTCTTGTCCCGCCGGCTCGGCGAAGTGACCGAGCCACCCGAGGTACGTCGGCACGGCTGTGTCTTCGTCGCGCCCGTCGAGGCGGCGCGCGGCGCGTCCTTCCACACCGTCTTCATCCCCGGGCTGGCCGAGCGCGTCTTTCCCCAGAAGCTGAAGGAGGACCCGCTGCTGCCCGACCGCGCGCGCGTCACGGTGTCGCCCGCGCTCGAGACGGCGGAGCGGCGCATCGCGCAGGAACGTCTCGCGCTCCTGCTCGCCGTCGGCGCCGCCCGCGAAAGGGCCGTGCTGTCGTACCCGCGCGTCGACGTGGAGCACGCCCGCCCCCGCGTGCCGTCGTTCTACGCGCTCGAGGCCGCGCGCGCGGTGCAGGGTTCGCTGCCCGCCTTCGAGACGCTCGCGCGCCAGGCCGAGGCCCGCGCCAGTGTTCGCCTCGCGTGGCCCGCGCCGCCGAGGCGCGACGACGCCATCGACGACACCGAGTTCGACCTCGCGACGCTCGAGTCACTCTTCTCGGCGACGGGCCCGGTGAAGGGCCGCGCGCGGTACCTCGTCTCGACCAACCCGCACCTCGCGCGCACGCTGCGCGCCCGCTACGCCCGCTGGCAGTCGAGCGCGCTGTCGGCCTTCGACGGCCTGGTGCGGCCCTCGGCGCTCGCGCGCGCCGCCCTCGAAGCCCACCACCCGACGAAGCGCCCCTTCTCGCCCACCGCGCTCGAGCAGTACGCCGCCTGCCCGTACCGCTTCTTCCTCTCGGCCATCTTGCGGCTCGAGCCTTACGAGGTGCCAGAGGAGCTCGAAGAGCTGGGCCCGCTCGAGAAGGGCTCGATGGCGCACGAGGTGCAGTTCCGCCTGCTGTCGGCGCTCGCGCGCGAGGGCGTGCAGGTGACGCCGGCGACGCTCGACGACGTGCTGAAGCGCCTGCGGGTCGTCATCGACGAGGTGGCCAGCAGCGTCTACGACGAGTTCAAGCCCGCCATCGAGCGCGTGTGGCGCGACGGGGTGCAGACGCTCGAAGCCGACCTGCGCGAGTGGCTGAAGAAGACGAGCGACGACACCGAGTGGCGGCCCGCGCACTTCGAGCTGGCCTTCGGGCTCCCCGGCCGCGACGTCGACGCGCAGGACCCGGCGAGCTCGTCGACGCCGGTGACGCTGGTGGAGGGCCTGCAGGTGCGGGGCTCCATCGACCTGGTCGAGAAGCACGTCGCCTCGGGCGCGCTGCGGGCGACGGACTACAAGACGGGCCGGGCGCGGGCCGAGGAAGGCAACGTCATCGGCGGTGGGCGGCACCTGCAGCCGGTGCTGTACGCGCTGGTGCTCGAGCGCTTCTTCCAGGGCGCGAAGGTGTGGGGCGGGCGGCTCTATTACACGACGCAGGTCGGCGGGTACGAGGAGCGGCCCACCCCGCTGGACACCGTGGCGCGCGAGGCCTTCGGGCTGGTGGCGCGGACGCTGCGGAGCGCGCTCGAGACGGGCTTCTTCCCCGCGGCGCCCGACGAGGGTGAGTGCACGTGGTGCTCGTTCCAGGCCGTCTGTGGCCCCGACGAGGAGCGCCGGCTGAGGCAGACGCGCAAGTCGCTCCGCAGCGAGTTCGCCGAGCTGCGCGCGCTTCGCCAGCAGCCCTGACGTATCGTGGAGACCGGTTGGGCATCGACCGCACCATGGCGGCCCGCTGACAGGTCAGGCCTACTCGAGCGTGGCGAAGCGCCTGTCCATCTCGGCCTTCACGAAGCGCTCGATTTCTTCCGCGGTGGTGAGGTGCATCGCCTTCTCGAAGACGGCCTTCGCCTCGGTCATCGACACGCTGCGGATGATGCGCTTCACGGTGGGAATCTGGCCGCTCGTCATCGAGAACTCGTCGAGCCCCAGCGCGAGCAGCACCAGCGTGGCGGAGGCGTCTCCGGCCATCTCGCCGCACATCGACACGGGAATGCCGGCGCCCTTCGCGGCCCCGACGATGTGCTGCACCATGCGCAGAATCGACAGGTGCATCGGCCGGTACAGGTACGCGACGTCTCGGTTCTGCCGGTCGATGGCCAGCGAGTATTGAATGAGGTCGTTGGTGCCGATGCTGAAGAAGTCGGCCTCTTGCGCGAGGCGGTCGGCGATCCACGCGGCGCTGGGCGTCTCGACCATGATGCCGACTTGAAACCGCCGGCCCATCGGCACGCCCTGCCGTGACAGCTCCGAGCGGCAGGCCTCGAGCTCGCTGCGGGCCTCGCGCAGCTCCGACACGCCCGACACCATCGGGAACATCACCTTGAGGTTGCCGTGCACGCTCGCGCGAAGGAGCGCCCGCAGCTGCGCCCGGAACACCTCGCGGTGCTGCAGGCAGTACCGAATCGCGCGCAGGCCGAGCGCCGGGTTGATTTCCTTCTCGCGCGCCTTGCCGGGCACCTTGTCGGCGCCGAGGTCGAGCGTGCGAATGGTGACGGGCCGGTCGCCCATCGCCTCGAGCACGGCCTTGTAGGCCTGGTAGTGCTCCTCTTCGGTGGGCGCAGCGGGGCGGTCGAGGAACAGGAACTCGGTGCGGTACAGGCCGATGCCCTCGGCGCCGTGCGCGAGCAGCGACGGAATCTCGTCGGCGAACTCGATGTTGCCGTTGAGCCGCACGCGCACGCCGTCGATGGTGACCGACGGCAGCTCGGCGGTCTTCAGCGCGATGGCCTCGTTGGCGAGCTGCCGGCGCATCGTCTCGCGGAAGAGGGCGAGCTGCTCCTCGGGCGGGTTGACGAGCACCAGGCCGCGGCGGCCGTCGACGGCGACGGTGTCTCCCGCGCGAATGGCGTCGGCGGCCTTGCCGAGGCCCACGACGGCCGGCACGTCACGCGCGCGGGCGACGATGGCGGTGTGGCTCGTCTGGCCGCCGAGGTCGGTGACGAAGGCGCCCACCTTGCCCGTCTTCACCAGCATCGCGGCGTCGGCGGGGCTGATGTCGTGGGCGACGATGATGGCGCCGACGGGCACCTCGAGCTCCTGGTCGACGACCTCGCCCATCAGGTTGCGCACGATGCGGTCGGCGACGAACTCGATGTCGCTCTTGCGCTCGCGGAAGTACTCGTCTTCGAGGTTGTCGAACTGGTGGCGCAGGCGGCGGCACACGCGGCGCACGGCCCACTCGGCGTTGATGGTCTCTTCCTTGATGAGCCGGGTGACCTCGACGAGGAACATCGGGTCGTGGAGCATCATGCGGTGCGCTTCGAGGATGAGCCCGTGCTCGTTCTCGGCGCCCGTCGACAGCTTGTCCTTGAGGTCTTCGAGCTGCTTGTCGGACAGGGTGATGGCCGTCTTGAAGCGCAGGACCTCGCCGTCGACCTCCTTCAGGTCGAGGCGCACCTTGGGCGTGCGCACCTTCTTGGCGTCGAGCACGAAGGCGTGGCCGACGGCGACACCCGGGCTCGCACCGATTCCCTGGAACTGGACCGTCGCCGTCACGAAGGGCACCGTATCGCGACGACGCCACCGGGTGGAGCCTCTCGTGTGCGGCTCTTCGTCTCGGCGGACGTGGCTGGTGGAGCACCGCCGGTCATCGCTCCACCGGACACCCCACGAAGCGTGCGCGCGCTCCCGACGCCACGTCGACGAGCGCCTCGAGCCGGGTGAGCGCGGCGTTGTCGGGGCCGCCCACGCCGAGCTCGAGCTCGAACCCGGCACCGAAGTGGTCGACCGTCGCGACGCGGCCTCCGAGGTCGAGCCGGAGCTGCGCGCCAGGCAGATCGGTGACCGCCGACGTCATCGAGGCACGGCGCTCGACGAAGCGCTCCGTGACGAACTCGGCGACGACGCGGCGGGCGAGCGCGGGGTCGATTCGCCACTGCGCCGGGCCTGGCTCGCGCACGTGCCGCTCACCGACGGCCTCGACCCGTCCATCGGCGTGGAGCGTGACGACATAGACGGGGCAGACGCCGAAGCAGGCCGTGCGCGTCAGGGTCACCGAGTCGGTCGGCCGAATGGTTTCGAAGGCCGAGTCAGGAAGTGGCGCGAGCCGGACCGGAGTGAGCGGCGGGCACGACAGCTCGACGACCGCCCCGGGCCTCGCGTCGTCAGCAGCCGGAAGGCGGGCGTGGGCGCAGGACAGCAACAGCAGGGTGAGAAGCCAGCGCATGGAGCGCCACGTACTCCGCCAGCGTCGACGGCACCTCGTTTTCTCCGAAGATGAGAAAGCACATCCACCCCGGCGCGCGACCGAAGTGCTGCACAGAAGGCGAGACACTTGCCGCTGGCGCCGCGTCGCGAATTGCGCCGAAGTCAGCCAGGACGGACTCGACGACACGGTCGCGAAGTGTCTCACCGCGGCGGTCAGAACATGGACCTTCCCGAAACCACGCGACGGCGGCGTGACCGTCATCACGTACCCGCTTCTGTTCAAGACGGGCCGCTGAGTCCGGGTGGCATCAGGGAGCGTGACGGCGATGGACGGCGCTGTCGTCGCGCAACGAACGCGAGCACGACGAGGAGCGCGGGGAGTGGAGCGGTCGCCCCGCAGCCGCACCCGCCAATGGCCGCACTCGCCTCGGGCGGTACCGTTCCCGCGTCGTCGGGCACGCCAGCCATCATCGAGCCTGCGTCGAGCGGAGCGCCTGCATCGTCGACGCCTCCGTCTGCTTCGCGCACTCCGGCGTCGGGCTCGACCACCCCGGCGTCGACCGACGGCTCGCCCGCATCGACCGGAGCCACCCCCGCATCGGAGCCCCCAGCGTCCACCCCCGGAGCGCCTGCGTCTGGCACCGGGGCTCCAGCGTCCATCGGCGTCACGGCCCCCGCGTCCGCCACGGCGCCAGCGTCGACGCCCGCGTCTGGCCGGGGCACGCCACCATCAGCGCCCGGGTCGACGTTCAGGCTGCGCCGCTGCGCGAAGAGCCAATTCCAGACATCTCCATTCGAGTACACCCCACCCCAGATGAAGTGGTCGTTGCGGTCGAGCAGCGTGTACCGAAGTGGACTCGCCCCCATCGCGCCCACGCCGCTGCGCCACACGAACCCGCCCGGCGTCCACGTGGCCGTCTGGTCCGAGCCGGCCGACTGGCCGCCGACGCCGGGGTACGACGTCATCACCGACGCCAGGAGCGGGTCTCGTGACAGGGCCTGGCCGATGGCGTTGACCCACCGAATGGACTCCTCGCGCGGCACCATCGGGTCGCCGAAGCCGTGGAACGCCCACACCGCGACGTGGCGGTAGTCGACGGCGTCGTTGGCCGTCACCGGCCACACCTGCTGCACCGGGCAGATGGGCACCGTCGCCGCCACCAGGCCGGGGTGGTCCTTCGGAATCGTCCACGAGGGGCCTCCGCCGGCCGACAAGCCGGTCAGGTAGAGCCGGTCGGCGTCGACGCGGTAGCGCCCGCGCGCCCAGGTGAAGAACTGCGAGGCCAGCGTGGCGTTCCACAGGCCCGAGGGGTTGCGCGGCGCCAGCACGATGGCCCGGTGCGTGGACTGGAAGCGGTGCGCGCCCGTGCCCGCCGAACGCACCTGCTGCAGGGGCCCGTGCGCCGTCAGCGCGTTGAAGACGCTCGTCGCGTCCGTACCCGGCCCGCTCTCGCCCATGCCATGGAAGAAGAGGACGAGCGCCTCGGGCTGGGAGCCGGTGGAGTACCCGGGCGGCAGGTACTCGACGTAGGCGAGCGGCGCCGTCGTCTGCGAGGCGGTGAAGGTGACGAGCGAGTCATCGGCCAGCGCCGCACCCGCCACCACCACCAGGAGCACTCCGCCGAGTCGTGCCATGCGGCCGTCCTCGCACAGGGCCTCACCAGCCCTCCATCGCCGCCGACCATCCCGATTGGCGTGTTTCTTCCCGCCACCAGTTCCTCAAGGCCTTCGGGCGCTTGGACGCTCACCGGGCTGGCCGGCAGCCACGGCCCGTGGTCCGTTCGCGCCCTCGGCGGTCCTCCACCGAACCTTCTGGCCTGCTGCTGCATTCGTTCGCCATGCGCCTGCGCTCGCTGCTCCCATTCCTGATGGCTGCCTGTGCGCCGTCCTTGTCGCTCGACGGCGCCGCGTGCCCCTGCGCCGACGGCTGGGTGTGCTGTGAGGGCTCGAACGTATGCGCGGCCGAGGCCGCCCGGTGTCCTCCGGTGGCCGGCCCCGACGTTCGGCCCACGTCGGTCGAGCTCGGCGTCGACCGCCGGTTTCGTTTCACGGGCGCCACCGACGGCGTGCGCTGGTCGGTCGAAGAGGGCGCGGCTGGAGGCTCCTTCGAAGCACCCGGCGTCTACGCCTCGCCCTCGACGCCCGGCACCTACCACGTGCTGGCCCAGGCCAACGGCGGCACCACCCGCATCACCGTCGAGGTGCGCCCGCTGCGCGTGTCGGTGCTGGCCGGAGAGCCCGGCGGGCCGACGCCCGTGCCCATCGACGGCATCGGCGCGCAGGCCCGGGTGGTGAAGCCGGGGGACTCGACCATCGTCGGCGACTGGCTCTACTTCATCGAAGAGGGCACGACCGAGCACCTGCGGCGCATTCGGTTGTCCACGCGCGCGGTCGAGACGCTCTTCAGCACGACCTCGCTGCGGCCGCCCATCGACGGCCCTCGGGGCACGGGCAACTTCACCTTCGCGTCGTTGCTCTCGCCCACCCCTGAAGGCGACGTGCTGATGGTCGACGGCTCGTGCATTCGGGTGCTGCGCACGGCCCAGCTCGAGCTGGCGACGCTGACGTGCCCCATGACGGGCGTTCGCGGCCTCGCGGCCACCACGACGCACGTGTACTGGACCACCCAGCGTGACGTGCGCCGCCTCGACCGCACCAGCGGCGCCATCGAGGTCTTCGTCGACGAGGCCGCCGGCCAGTTCCGCCTGCCCGGCCGGCTCGCGCTCGCCGGCAACGTGCTCCTCGCGCTGGACGACGACGGCCAGACGCTGCGGGCCATCGACCTGTCGACCCGGGCGCTCCAGACGCTCGAGCCGGCGCGGCTGGGTGTGCGCTACGCCGACCTCGAGGGCGGCACCGGTGGCGCCAACGGGCCCGACTATGTGGCGCTGCGCGCGGATGGGCTCTTGAAGACCCGTCGAACGCTGAGCTTCTCGCCGCTCCTCGCGCGCTCCATCAGCCTCGACCCGAGCGAGCCCGACGTCGTGTACTTCAGCACCACGGACTCGGTGCGCGCGCTCCGGCGCTCGTTTCTGCAAGAGGTCGTCATCGGCCGGCCCGTCCCCGGGGCCGAGCTGCAGCTCGACGGCGTCGGCGCCTCGGCGCGCTTCGTGATTGAGGGCACGCTCGTGAGCGGCCCGCCCCTGGCCACGCGAGGCGACACCGTCTGGCTCGCCGAGCCGTCGGCCCGCACCATTCGAACCGTCGAGCGCGATGGCACCGTGACGACGCGCTTCACCAACACGAGCGTCACCTCGCTCGCCGTCGACGACACCCACGTCTACGCCATCGATGACCAGTGGAATGCGAGGCCGCGGCTCCTGCGCGCTCCGCGGCTGGGGGGCCCGTGGTCGACGTTGCCCCACGTCTTCTCGGAGCGCCCGGTGTCCCTCCTGGGGGTGCTCGACGACGGCCGCATCGCCTGTCTCGAGGGGTCGTCGGTGCGCTTCTTCGACGCCCAGACGGGGGAGCGCCGGCCCGAGCGCATCTCGGTGCCTCCTGCGGGCGTGGCCGTGGAACAGCCCGGTGAACAAGGGCTGGCGCTCGACCCGGCGGGAGCGCTGTGGGTCGTCAACCAGCGGCCGCCCTCGCTCATTCGCCGGGTCGACCTTGCGACAGGCGCGGTGGCGACCCGGGGGGCCGGCGTCGCGACCTCTGGGCTCACCTTCAGCCGTGGCGCGCTCTTTCAGAGCGGTCCGGGGCGCACGCTTCAGCAGAACTCCCGCGTGTTCGTCTGGAAGCCGAGCGCCATGAACGGCACGCTCTTCTTCGGCGACGACGACATGCCCCTGGTGCGGCCCGGGCCCCTCGCGGACGCGCGCGTGCAGTCGGCGGCCTCGATGGCGACGCTGTGGAACGGTGACCTGGTCATCACCGACATCGCCGAGAACGTGGTGCTCGTCGTCGAATGAGCGGGGCGCCTGCCACCTCGAACGTCGTGCCTCTCTTCGGGCTCGACACGCGTGACGACGACGCCCTCATGGCGCTGGCGCGCACGCGGCGTGACGCCTTCGACGTGCTGATGGCTCGGCACCAGGCGGCCCTGCTGCGCATCGCCGCGCGGTACCTGGGCGACGTGGCCGCCGCGAAGGACGCCTGCCAGGCCACGTTTCTCGAGGTGTACCGCGCGCGGCACACGTACCGGCCCTCGGGGCGCTTCGGCGTCTTCGTGCGCCGCGCGTTGCTCAACCAGTGTCACATGGCGAGCCGACGTGGCCGGCAGGTGGCGCGCCTCGAGGCCCTCGACGTCTCACCCGACGGGCCGCCACCGCCCGATGCGCTGCTCCTGGCCGAGGAGCGCCGCCGCGTGGTGCAGGCCGAGGTGTCGCGGCTGAGCGAGAAGCTGCGGGCGGTGGTGGTGCTCCGGTACGCGGGCGGCCACCAACTCGAGGACATCGCCGAGGTGCTGGAAGTGCCCATCGGCACGGTGAAGAGCCGCCTCTTCGCGGCCATGCAGGCGCTGGCGAAGGCGCTCCCGGAGGACTCACGATGAGGGCGTCACGCTTCGACGAGGTGCTGAAGCTCGCGCCGTGGCGACACCGCGAGGCTCACTCCCCCGAGGTGGTGGAGCGTCATCACGTCGCAGCCGCTCCCGAACGACTCGCGTCGCACGTCGACGAGGCGCTGCGGCTCACTCCGCCGAGCTGGTGGAGCACCGTCATGTCGCAGCCGTTCCCGGAGAACTCGCGATGAGGGCGTCACGCTTCGATGAGGTGCTGAAGCTCGCGCCACGGCGCCACGGCGAGGCTCACTCCACCGAGTTGGTGGAGCGTCGTCACGTCGCAGCCGCTCCCGAAGGACTCGCGTCGCACGTCGACGAGGCGCTGCGGCTCACTCCGCCGAGCCCGTGGAGCACCGTCATGTCGCAGCCGTTCCCGGAGAACTCGCGATGACTGCGTCACGCTTCGACGAACTGGTGAAGCTGTCCGAAGGCGAAGTGACGGCCCGGCGCGCCGACGAGCTGCGCACGGCGGTGGCCGAGTCACCCGAGTGGCGCGCCGAGCAGGCACGCCTCGACACCCTCGTGTCGGCCCTCGAGCAGTCACCACCGGGGCTCGACGCCGTCGACGTACGGGCCGACGTGTGGGCGGCCATCGACGGCGCTCCCATGGCGCCCGAGCGTGCCAGCAGGCGGCTCCCAGGCGTGCTGGCCCTCGCCGCCAGCCTGGCCCTCGTCGTCGCCGGCGGCGCGGCGTGGCTCGGGCGCGACGAGGTGCGCAGCAAGGGGGCCGTGGGCGGCACGCTGACGGGCTTCGAGGCCTGGGTGCTGCGCGACGGGCAGGTGACGCGCCTGGGGCCCACCATGCGCCGCGACGACGCGCTGGGCTTCTCGTACCGCAACCTGCCGGGCAGCAGCGCGCGCGCCCTCATGGTGTACGCGCAGGACACCTCGGGCCGCTTCTTCTGGTTCTACCCCGCGTGGAACGACCCGGCCGCGCCGCCCGGCGCCGTGCCCATCGGCGTGTCGAACGCGCCGGTGCAGCTCGACGAGGCCGTTCGCCACGAGCTGTCTCCCGGGCCGCTCACCATTCACGCGCTGTTCCTCGACGCGCCGGTGTCGGTGCTCGACGTCGAAGCCGGAACCGTGCGTGCGCCGCGGGCCGCGTCGGTGACGGTCGAGGTGCTCCCGTGACGCTGGCCGCCCTCATGCTGGTGCTGGCCAACGCGCCGGTGCACCGCTTCGCCCTGGTGGTGGGCAGCAACACCGGCGAGGGCGTGCGCGCGGCGCCCTTGCGCTTCGCCGACGACGACGCGGTGGCGATGCACGAGCTGCTGCTCGAGGCCGGCGTCGAGTCGGTGCTGCTCGCCTCGCCCGACGCCGACACGCGCCGGCTGCACCCGCGCACCACCCCGCTGGCCCCGCCGACGCTCGACGCCTTGAAGGGCGCCTTCGCGGCCCAGCGCGCGTCCATGGAGCGCGCCCGCGCGAGTGGAGAGCGGGTCGAGTGGCTCTTCGTCTTCTCGGGGCACGGCGACGTCGAGCAGGGCGTGGGCTTCCTCGGGCTCGAGCAGGGGCGCCTCACGCGCGCGGTGCTGCACGACGAGCTGTTGGCGCGGGTGCCGGCCGAGGTGGCGCACGTGGTGCTCGACGCGTGCCGCTCCGGAGCCCTGGTGGCCAGCAAGGGTCCCGGCGGCCTGCGCCTGCCCATGCCCGCCGTCTTCGCGCCTGGGCCGTCCTGGCCGCCCACGGTGGGCTTCCTGCTGTCGGCGTCGTCGGCGAAGGACTCGCACGAGTGGGAGAAGTGGCAGGCCGGCGTCTTCAGCTACGAGGTGCGCTCGGCGCTGCGCGGCGCGGCCGACGCCAACCGGGACGGCGCCGTCTCGTACGCCGAGCTGGGCGCCTTCCTCGAGGCCGCCAACGCCGCCATCGAGAACCCGCGGCTGCGGCCCGACTTCCTGGCGCTGCCGCCGGGCGGACGTGAGGGGCTGACGGCGAGCCTCCTGTCGTGGGGCAGCGCCGGCGTGGTGGGGCCCCTGGCCGAGCCGGTGTACCTCGAGCGGCCCAACGGCGAGCGGCTGCTCGACGTGCACGCGGCGCCGGGCCACGTGACGCGGCTGCAGCTGCCCGACGAGCGGCCCTTGTACGTGCGCTCGCGTGACGAGCGCCGCGAGCTGGTGCTGGCGGCAGCGTCGGTCGAGCTGGCCGCCCTCGTCGACGGGCCCACGCCTCCAGCCCAGCGCGGCGCGGTCGACCGCGCGCTCGACCGCCTCTTCCTCACGCCCTTCGACGAGGCGCACGTGGCCCGCTACACCGAGACGTGGCGCGCGCCTTCGCTCGAGACGCTGGCCGTCGAGGGGCCTCCACGCAGCGCGCAGGTGACGCGGGCCGCTGCGGCCGTGGCGACGCTGGTGGGCGTGGCGACGGCGGCGACGGGCTTCTCCATCGCGTGGACGCAGGCGCGTGACGCCGCCGAGCTCGACCAGCGCGCGCGCCTCGAGCGCAACCGGCTCGTCGGCCTCGGCAACACCCTGGGCATCACGGGCCTCGCGGTGGCCGGCGTCGCTGCGGTGACCTGGGGCGTGCTGGGCCTGGTGTGGGAGCTGCCGGTGTTCGGCCTGCTCCCCAGCGCCGAAGGCCCCGTCGCGGCCGTGTCGTGGAGCACCACATTCTGACGGTTCCCCGAAGGAGCCGCACAACAGGAGGCAGCAGATGGGTCGACTCGTGACGTGGGGACTGTGGGTGTCGGCGCTGGTGGGGTGCGGGCAGCCGTCCGTGACGCTGGAGCCCGACGCCGGTGGCCAGGCTGGTGGCGCAGTCGGTGGCGGTCTGGCGGGTGCTGCGGGCGGTGGCCAGGCCGGTGGCGGTGCCGTGTCGTGCACGCCGGGGCCGCTCGGCGAAGAGGAGCTGCTGCGGCTTCTGTTCGTCGTCGACCAGGGCACGCTCATGTGCGTCGCCGACGGGCCGGGCGTGTCAGACCGACCGACGGTGTGCGAGTCGTTGTTGCCTCAGGCCGGCAGCACCCAGCCGGCGCGCACGCGGGCGCTGCTCGCGTTGCTCACCGAGGCGCAGGCCCGGCCCAACGTCGAGGTCGCCCTCCTGTCGTTCGGCCGGAGCACCTCGCGCGCCGTGTTTCATCGGCCCGACTCGTTCTTCCTGCGTCAACCCGTCTCGACGCTCCAGGCGGAGCTCGACGGACAGTCGAACCTGCAGGCGGCGCTCGGAGCGGCGCGCGCGGCCATCGGAGAGAACGCGCTCCAGCTGTCGGCCGCCGACCGGGCGCGGACCCGGTACGTGGTGGTGCTGGTGAGCGCGGGCGTGCCCACGCCGCGGTGCTCGAGCGTCGACCTGGACACCCAGCTGCCCACCGCGCCAGGTGGCCGCTGGCCCGACACCGAGGGCTTCGAGGCGTGGTGCAACACCCCGACGAGCGACCTTCAATTCGAGGAGCGCGGCCGCTTCGTTCCCGGCGGCGACTTGAACCAACCGTGGCAGCTCGACGACGCAGTGGACGACCTGGTGTCGCTGCCTGCAGCGCTGGGGGTGCGCGACGTGCGCCTCGACACGTGGCACCTGCTGGACGAGGCCCGGGTGCAGCGCTGCGGTGCGGCGTGCGACGAGCTCTTCGGGCTGCGCGGCGCGGCGCCGCGTTCGGTGGGCAACACGCTGATGCGACGGCTCGCCCAGCGCGGCCGCGGCGTCTTCGCCGACACGGGCCTGTCGACCGCGTCGTTCGCCGACCTGCCGCTGTTCGAGCGCACCTGCCCGCCGTGATGGAACGTCGCGCGGCGGCAGGGCTGCGCTAGTCTTCGGCGCTCGTGAAAGCCGTCTGTCCCAGCTGTGAGCGCCTCATCGACGTCAGCGCCGTGAAGGTGGTGGGCGACACCGCCTTCATCGGGTGCCCGAAGTGTGGCGTCGAGTCGGCGCTGCCCGTGACGACGAGCCCGCTGCCGTCACTCGTCGACACACCGAAGGCGGCGCCGCCCATGCCGCTGTCGTCACGCAAGACGCCGGGCCCGCGCGCGCTGGTGCTGGCGTCGTCGGCCGAGGCGAGCAACGTGGTGATGCTACGGGCTCCGACGACGGCGGCCGTCGAGAGCGCCCGCGCGATGGCGCAGGACGACGCGGCGCTGCTGGTGCCCGAGGGCTTCTGCCCCAAGTGTCTGTCGAAGCGGTCGGGCGTGGCGGTCGCGTGCGGCACCTGCGGCCTGTCGTTCACGAACGTCGACCTCTCGTCGTTGGCGCCGCCGTCGTGGCTCGCCTCGATGTGGAAGGAGTTGCTGCTGACGTGGGACGACGAGGCCCGACATGCGGCGCTGCGTCGGCTGGCGATGGAGCGCGAGGAGTTGCCGGCGCTCGGCCGGCTCTACCGGTTGCGGCTGGCGCACATGCCTGACGACCCATGGGCCCAGCGCGGCCGTGACGAGGTCTTCACCGCGGCCTCGTCGGTGATGCTCGCCCGTCCGTCCGAGGTGGCTCCAGGCGGAGGCAAGCTGGTGACGAAGGCCATCGTCGTCATCGCGTCGCTGCTGGCCATCTTCGCCGCCGGCTCGTTCATGCTGAAAGCGCTCGCGCAGTTGAAGTGACGGGCCTGCTGCTCAAGCCGCTCCAAGGTGCAGCGCGTTGCTCCAGTCGTGAGGCCCAGCAGGACGAGGGACCGCTGCCGTCACCGCGCGGGCGCGGCTTCGCGGTAGGCATCGCCCGTCCAACGAAGGAGCCGCCGCACGGTTCGTGGTTCCTCGTCGCCCCGCCGCTCGACGGTCGTGACCTCGAGGTCGTGCGGCCCCGGTCCTCGCCCCGGCAGCACCTCGAGCGTGCTCGTGTCGCTCGACTCGGACCCTTCACGAATCGGCAACTCCTCGTGCATCACCACGAGTTCAAGAAGGGGTTCGAGCCGGTCGGCCTTCGGCAGAAGCAGCACGAGCGTCGTCGTGGTCGTGGTGAAGCCAGAGCCACCAGACGTCGTCTCCACCCGAACGCCAAACGCCCGCTGGTGCCGTACGACGTCGTAGCGCGCCGTGTCGATGCTCAGACCGCTGAGCCACCCCACGCTCGTGACGGTCAGCCGCTCGGAGCGCGCGAGCGTCGTCCGCTCGTCGCTGCTCATCAGCTCGACCTCGAGCGTGACCGCCTCGCGACCCTGTTCGGCGGCCGCGACGATGAGCGGGCGCTTCGCCACGGGCCACCGCCTGCGCTCGACCATCCAACAGCCGTCGGGGGCGTGCCCGGCCTCGGGACACTGCAGCGCGGGGTCGAGCCACGGGCGCTCCGGCTCGGCGAGCGCGCCGCCATCGACCGCCATGGCCCACGGCGCCAGCAAGACGAGCAACGCGAGGCGCCGGGCTGTCGCATCGGACGTCACGAGGTCCACACTGTACCCGCGCACCGATGGACGAGGGGAATCACTGCCAGACGCACCCGGTCCACTTCATCGGGCCCGGAGGCCACCGTTTCCGACATTGAGTCAGCGCACCGGCTCGTGACCGACTGGTGATGGCCACGCTGCGCGCGCGCCGGTACGGTGTTCGACGTGCGGCGAATCGTCGGCTGGAGCGCAGCGACCTGGGGCGTGCTGGGCGTGTCGGCCCTGCTCGGGTCGGCCATCGCGCGGCTGTGGCCGCTGGTGCGTGAGGCCGTCGACGGGTGGCGCTCCGACGTGGGCTTCTGGGTGGCCGTGGCGGTGAGCCTCGCCTTCTTCGGTTACGCCGAGGGCTACCGCGCTTTCCAGCGCCAGCTCGCGCCGCGGGTGGTGGCGCGGGCGTTGACGCTGCTCGAGCGGTGCACGGTGCCGCGGGTGCTCTTCGCGCCCTTCTTCTGCATGGGCTACTTCGCGGCCACGCGGCGGCGTCTCATCACCTCGTGGGCGGTGTCGCTCGGCATCGTCGGCCTCGTCTTCGCGATGAAGTGGGTGCCGCAGCCGTGGCGCGGCGTCGTCGACCTCGGGGTCGTCTTCGCGCTCGGCTGGGGCGTGCTCGCGGTGCTGGGCCACTTCGTGGCGGCGCTCCGTGGGCAGGGGCCGCGCGTCTCGACCGACCTCGCCGAGCCCCCAAGCCCGTTCCCTTCGGCTGGCTGAAGGCAGTACGGTGGTGATGCGCGGTTCGCCGCGCACCCCATGACCTCGTGACGAGTCGTCCAGAACGCTGAAGCACTGCCGGCCGTCCTGCGTGCTGACGGCGGGCCGTTCGTTCTCTCCTCGTTTCGAAGGGTTACCTCATGTCTCCGATGACGCTGTTTGCGATCGCCCAGGTCGCGCCGTTGCCGTTCTGGGTCGCGTTGCTGTTCCCCACCTGGCGGCCGGCCCGGTGGTTCGCCTTCACACCGGTGTTCACGCTGCTGGGCGCCACCGCTTATGGCTGGGCCCTCTGGCAGGCACCGTCTGGCGGCTCGACGTTCGCCGACCTCGTGCAGTTCTTCTCGAGCGACTGGGGCGCGCTGACGGTGTGGCTCCATGCGGTGGTGGTCGACTTCCTCGCGGGCGTGTGGATTGCGCAGGACGCCCGCAGGCTCGGCATCAGCCGGTGGGCCAGCGGGCCCGTGTTGGCGCTCACGCTGTTCTTCGCGCCGCTCGGCCTCGCGGGGTGGTTCCTCGTGCGCACGGCGTGGAAGGGAGCGTGGCGACTCGACGGGTGACGACGAAACCCGAGGGCTCACGACGAGAAAAGTTGCACACCCCGTGGCGCACCTGGGTCAAACCCCGGCCATGCGCCACCTCCTGCTCGTCGTGTGTCCACTCGTCGTCCTCGCGGCCTGCGGCCCGACGGATCCTCCGCAGACGTGCACCGACGGTTGCCTCGCCAATGGGCGCTCGTGCATCCGCAGCGCTGATCAGGTCGACACGTTGTGCGGTCTGCCCGGCGGCGCGTGTGTCGACTGCATCTCGCAGGGGCTCATCTGCTCGAAGGGCATCGGCTGCACGTCGCGGCCGGGCGCAGGCGGCGGGTCCGCGGGTGGAACCATGGCCGGTGGAGGCACGGCCGGCGGCGCCTCGGGAGGCATGACGGCGGGTGGCTCGGCGGGCGGCATGGTCGCGGGCGGCTCGGCGGGCGGCATGGTCGCGGGCGGCTCGGCGGGTGGAATGGTCGCGGGCGGCTCGGCGGGTGGAATGGTCGCGGGCGGCTCGGCGGGTGGCATGGTCGCGGGCGGCTCGGCTGGTGGCATGGTCGCGGGCGGCGCGGCCTGCGTGAACCAGTGCTCGGGCTCGGTGAGCATCTGCGACGCGGCTGGCGTGCGGACGTGCGGCGTCGACGCGGCGACCGGCTGCTCGGTCTTCGGTGCCCCGCAGGCGTGCGGCAACGGGCAGACGTGCTCCGGCGGCGTGTGCGTCAACTCGTGCACCAACCAGTGCACGGCGAACGCCACCCAGTGCGCCTCGTCGGGAGCGCCGGTGCGGTGCCAGGCGCTGCCCAACGGCTGCACCGACTGGGTGCTGCAGACGGCGTGTCCCGCGGGGCAGGCGTGCAGCGGCGGCGCGTGCGTGCCGACGGCGACGTGCACCAACCAGTGCACGGTGGGCCAGACCCGCTGCACCGCGGGCGGGCAGCAGCAGACGTGCGTGACGTTGGCGTCGGGCTGCACGGACTGGTCGTTGCCGCTCGCGTGCGTGGCCGGCCAGGCGTGCCAGGCGCCCGCGACGACGTGTGGCGTGCCGCGCTGTACGGCCGGTCAGCGGCGCTGCACCTCGCAGGGCGCCCCGGCCGTCGAGGCCTGTGACGCGCAGGGCACGTGGTACGTCATCTCGCAGTGCCCGCAAGCCTGCTCGATGGGCGCGTGCACCGCGTCGGCCGCATGCAACGCAGGCACCGTGCGCTGCAACGGCACCAACATCGAAATCTGCAACGCCTCGGGCACCGCGTGGCTCTACAACCAGACGTGCGCCGTCTCGTGCCAGAGCGGCGTCTGCACCGGGCCCTGCACGGCGAACGAGAAGCGCTGCAACGGCCGGGTGCCCGAGACGTGCAACTCGGCTGGCTCGGCGTGGGTGGCCGGCATGACGTGCGCGAACGAGTGCTACCGCGGCGAGTGTACGCAGAACGACCTCGTCATCGACGGCACCACCCAGACGCTCGAGGGCGACCTCAAGTACTCGAACTCGGTCGTCATCCGGAACCAGGGGCAGCTGCGCGTCGGCCCATCGGGCATCTTGCGGCTGCGCGCGCGCACCATCACGGTCGAGAGCAACACCACCATCAACGCGAACGACCTGGGGAACGACAGCCGGGGCCAGGGCTCGAGCACGTGCTCGTACTGCAGCCTGACGGGCTCGCGGCCAGCCGGGTCGAGCTACGGCAGCCTCGGTGGAGCCAACTCCGCCTTCGTGTCGTTGTTCTGCTGCAGCGGCTGCTCCAACGGGTGCACGACGAGCGGCAACACGGGCACCACCTACGACCGCGACGATGACCTCTCCATCAGCCAGGGCAGCCGGTGGGGCAGCGGCAGCACCACCAACCGCGGCGGTGGCCTGGTGCAGCTCATCGCCGACACCATCACCATCGACGGCCAGGTGACGTCGAACGCCACCAGCGCCGGAGCCTCGGGTGGCGGCGTGCTCATCGCGGCCAACCAGCTGTCGGGCATGGGCGTCATCCAGACCTCGGGCGCGGCGACCTCGCCCTCCGGAGGCAACGGCCGGGTGAAGCTGCTGCGCGGCACCAGCAACAGCTTCTTCTCGGGCTCCATCACCGGCAACTCGCGCGCCTCGCCGATGCCACCGCTCGACCTCGTCTCGGGCAGCCACCCGGACCAGGCGCGCTGGTACAACGATGGCCTGGGTGACTGGTTCCTCGCGTGGAGCCGCCCCTTCCCCAGCCTCGTCGGCTACTACTGGCGGCTCTCGACGTCCGAGAACACCCTGCCGTCGGCGATGGCCGGCAACGGTACGCTCATCATGGCCGAGTCGCTGCAGATTCCCGAAGCGCAGCTGGTGCAGGGCACCAACTACGTGCACCTCGTCTCGGTGGACTCGGCGTTCAACGTGGGCACGGTGAAGGCGACCGCCACCGTGCGCGTCAACACACAGCCGCCTACCATCGCGTCGACGAGCCACCCGAACGAGCGCACCTGGGGCGGCAGCAACGCGCTCTTCTTCTCGTGGACGAACCCGCAGGCCGACGCGAACTTCACGGGCTACTACTTCACGCTCGACCGCTTCGCCGACACGGTGCCGGCGGCGACGCCCACCAACTTCACCTCGAACAAGCAGGTGCTGCTGGCGAACACGCCCGACGGCATCTGGGTGTTCCACGTCGTCAACCGCGACACGCGCAACGCCACCACCAAGCAGGCCGCGCACTACGTCGTGTACGTCGGCGCGAACCCGGGCTCCGGCAACGTGTCGGGCAGCGTCTTCGACGGCAGCATGGGCAACATGCCGCTGTCAGGGGTGCGCCTCACCATCAACCGCGGGCTCTTCACCCAGACGACGGCGTCGAACGGCACGTACACCTTCGGCAACACGTTGCCAGCCGGCACGTGGGAAGTGACGGCCTCACGCATGGGCTACCTGCCCCAGACGCAGATGGTGACGGTGACGGCGTCGGGCTCGGTGAACCAGAACTTCACCCTGCTGCGCGCACCCTGAAGCGCCGGGCACCTCTGGGCGACGCTCGCCGACCGTGGAGCTCTTCGGCCTCAAGGAAGGCCGGCACCGGCCCGCAGCAGGTCCCAGGTGGACTCGGCGGTCAGCGCGTCACAGTGCTCACCCGAGGGAGTCACGAGCCACTTCGTCGGGCCCCGCAGGCTCGCCGCGATGGCGGCGCCGCTCGCCAGCACGTTGAGCCCGTCATCCGACGTCGGCAGGCCTCCGGCGTTCATGACGAAGTCGATGGGGTGCTCGTGGTCGAGGTCGAACGGCCGCGCTGGCGAGTCGAAGTCGCTGATGCCGAAGGCCGGCTGAGGCCGCCGCCGCGTGCAGTCGTTGGCGCCTCCGACGGCGTTGGCGTGCAGGTGGTCGATGGTGGCGCGCACCGCCGTCATCACCACCCCTCCGCTCCACTCGAAGGGGCTGCACGTACCGCCCTGGGCACCGCAGTCGGCGTTCGTCTGACACCCAGTGGCGGGCGCGCGCGTGCATCGCCCGACGAAGGGCGCTCCGCCGCGGCAGCCGGCTTCGATTTTCGACATCACCGGCCCGCCCATGAGGAGCTGGTAGCGCAGAATCGGGTCGAGCCCGTGCCAGTGGCGCGGGTAGTACGTGGCGATGGAGCCGCCGCTGCAGCCGAACGTCGACAGCGGCCCCTCGGCGAGCTCGAGGGCCACCCACTTCATCACCGCCGCCGTGCGTTGACTGACGCCGAAGAGGCTGTGCTCGAGGCGTGACGCCGCGTGGGGGCGCGAGAACCAGCCAGGGCCGGCCTGCACCCAGCGCGGCTGCAGCGCGACGCCGCCCGCCTGCTCGACGCGGCCGGGAATGAAGTCGTCGACCCAGTCGGTGCCGCTGCCGCCGCGGTGGAAGAAGACGATGCGCGCGCGGGAGCCCGCCTTCGTGAAGCGCAGCGTGCCGCCGAAGCCGTGGCCCTGGCCGTCTTCGTCCACCACGAAGTCGAGCTCGAGCTGCGCCACGCCCCGGGCCGTCGTCTCGCGCGTACACCTCCGCCAGTCGGGGCAGCGCGTCGCACAGCGGTGGAAGGTCGTCGCGTCGGCCGTGCCCTCGACCTGCGCGACGAAGGGCTGCGCGAGCGGCTCGCAGATGACGAGCGCGGGGAGCCTCGCGAGCGCCGGCGCCACCACCGCCGGCAACCACCCGCCATCACGCGCGCCGCCGTCCGGGTCGGCTCCGGCGTCACCCGCGTCCACCACCCTGTCATCGGGGCGCCCGGCGTCGACGTCCATCGACGACCGCGGGCCACACGCACAGACACCCACCACCACGAGGCCGAGCCAACGAACCATGCAGGGCATTCAACCCCAGGCTCGCGCGGGAGTTGCGGCCACGGGCGCCGAAGTCCTCGCCAGCAGGAGCGGCATCGCATCGGGCGCGTCGGTCATGACACCTGAGGTCGAGGCCGGCGTGCGCGGTGGCCCGCTGGTAGGGCCCGTCGAGCTGTCCCTGCGCCTGGGGTGGGACCGCAAGGGCCCCTGGGCGCTCGCCATTCCACCCGTCTACGCCGTCGTCGGGGTCGGCTTCCGCTGGCCGCTCGCCCGTGCGCCGTGAGGGCACCGGGGCTGCTCGAACCACGGGGGGCGGCGAGCGAGAGCACGCCCAGGGTGCCGACATTGACACCAAAAGCACGGTCGTGCTTTTACCTCGACCATGGGCAAGGGAGAGCAGACCCGTCAGCTCATCGTCGACCGGGCGCTCACCATGGCGCAGCGCATCGGCCTCGAGCAGGTGACGCTGGGGGTGCTAGCCGACGAGCTCGACCTCTCGAAGAGCGGGCTGTTCGCGCACTTCAAGTCCAAGGAGCAGCTGCAGCTCGAGGTGGTCGCCGAGGCGGTCGCGCGCTTCACCAGCACCGTCATTCTCCCGGCGCTCAAGGCGCCCCGTGGGCTGCCGCGGGTGCAGCAGCTCTTCGAGGGCTACCTGCGGTGGATTGACAGCGCGAGCGGCTCGAGCGCGCACACCGGCGGCTGCATTCTGATGGCGTTCTCGTACGAGTACGACGACCGTCCCGGCCCGGTGCACGACGCCATTCAGAAGGCCATGCAGGACTGGCTGGACTGCATCGCGCGCGTCGCGAAGACGGCCGTCGACGCCGGTGAGCTCGCGGCGGGCCTCGACGTGAAGCAGTTCGCCTTCGAGTTCGACGGCCTGCTGATGGCCTTCCACCACGCGTTCAAGCTGCACCGGAACCCGCGCGCCGAACCGATGGCCCGCAAGGCCCTCGCGCACCTGCTCGAGCGCTCGACGCCCACCCGATGACCCCACCACCCGAGGAGCCCGCCATGGAGCGCCAGACCCACCCACAAAATAGCACGACCGGTCGCATTTCTGTTCCGGTCCTGCTCCGCTCGGCGATGACGGCGATGCACGTGGTCGCGCCACCGCTCGCGGCGACGGTCGCGCGGTCGCTCTATTTCCGCCCCCGGCGCCTTGGGCTGCGCACGGCCGAGCGCGAGGTGTTGCTCCAGGCGACGCGGTTCACCCTCGAAGACGAGGGCGCCGAGGTGGTGGCGCACTCGTGGGGCCAGGGCCCGGCCGTCGCGCTCGTCCACGGGTGGAGCGGGAACCTCGGGCAGCTCACCCCGATGGTCGAGCCGCTCCTGAAGGCAGGCTTCCGCGTGGTGGGGTTCGACTGGCCGGGCCACGGCGAGTCCGAGGGCACGGCGTCATCGCTGCTCCACGCCAGCCGGGTGCTGCAGGCGCTCGAGCAGGTCGTCGGCCCCCTGCACGGCGTGGTGGCGCACAGCTTCGGCGCGGCGGCGACGATTCACGCCTGCAGCCTCGGGCTCGCCGCCAGGCGGTTGGTCTTCTACGCGCCGGTGGCGCGGCTCGACGGCTACGTCTCGGCGTACACCGAGGCCTTCCGTTTCTCGGAGCGCCAGCGCTCGGACTTCCTCGAGGCCTGCGCCCGCTGGCTGCACGCGCCGTTCACGGAGTTCGAGCCGCTCCACGTCGCCACGCGCGTCGACCGCGCCGCGCTCGTCTTTCACAGCACCGACGACCGCGAGGTGGCGTTCGACGACGCGCGCCGGCTCTCGACGGTCCTCGGGGCCGAGCTGCGAACGCTGGAAGGCCTCGGGCACCGGCGCCTGCTGAGGGACGAGCGCTCCCTCGCCGAGACGGTGGCCTTCCTCTCACGGTGAGCGCGCCTCGGCGGCTCACACCAGCGTCGAGAGCGCGTCGAAGAGCGACGTCGTGCCGCGCTTGACCTGGTGCGGGTGCGAGAAGTGGAGCAGCCCACGCCCCTGCGCCTTCGAGCGCTCCGCGTAGGCCTCGGCCAGCATCGGGGGAACGCCAGCGGCGACGTGGAAGGCGACCTCGCTGTCGGCGAGGTGCTCGACGGCCTTGATGGGCTGCTTGAGGAGCGCGGAGAGCGCGGCGGCGACCTCTTCGGCCGACCAGTTCGACGCGCCCGCAATCTCGAGCACGTGCGTGCCGGGCTTGTGGAGCTCCATCGCCTCGGCGGTGAGCATGCCCACGTCCTTCGCGCCAATCTGCGGCACGGCGAGGTGCGGGTTGCCGAAGACCGGCAGCGTGCCCGAGTCCATCGCGCCGAGGAGCAGCGGCTCCCAGCGTTCGAGGGCGAGGGCCGCGCGCACGAAGGTGACGCTGGGCGCGGCGCCGGTGAGGGCGAGCTCGGCGCGGTGGAGCGCGGTGATGGGGCCCGTGCCCGCGGGGTGCTGGGCGCCGATGGACGAGAGGAACGCGACCGAGGCCACCTTCGACTTCGACACCGCGGCGGCGAGCGACTTCGTCATGACGTCCTGGGCGACGAAGAAGTCGGCGCCGGGCGGCGGCGTGGGGAGCAACAGGAAGACGCCCGAGAGGCCCTGCAGCGCCTTCACCATCGAGGGCTCGTCCAGCAGGTCGACGACGGCGACTTCGCAGCGGCGGGCCTTCCAGGGCTCTCCAGTGGCCTCGTCACGCACGAGCACGCGCACCTTCTGCCCGCGCTTGAGCAGCGCATCAGCGGTAGCCGCGCCAACCCGTCCTTTGACTCCAGCGACTGCGTACATGGGGACCCCCGGCGGTGGAGGGCCACCATGCGCCCACGCGGGCGCGGTGACCCGGCAATTCGTGCAACGCACCCGGACGTGACGGCGTCCTCGAGCCGGCGGTCGAGGCCTCGAGCCCGGGCCCCAGACATCGGCGCGACGACCCGACCGAAGCCGCTCACGAAGGCTGGGCGAAGACTTCGCGGTGCGCTGTGCTCGAGTCCGATGACGGCGCTTCTCTGTGTGCTCGTGCCTCTCGTCGCCGGCGTGGCGCTGGCGCTCCAGGTGCGACGGTGGGTGCTGGCGCCCGCGCAGCTGCCCACCACCGGAGTGTTCGCCAGCGGGCCGACGCTGTCCGACGTGCAGCGCCACCGGCCCCTCGACGAGGCGACGTTGCGCCAACTGGACCTGGGGCCCGACGTCGAACGAATCGTGCGGCTGTACCACGCTGGCCGGCTGTCGCCTGGCCTCGTGCTCGAGCACCTCTCGGTCGAGTCCCGCGTCGACGAAGCCACGACGTCGTCGGTGCTGCACCAGCGCTACGCCTGGCGCGATGCCGAGGGCCGGGTGCACGAGAGGCGAACCGACGACCCGACCTCAGGGCTCCTCAACCGCACCTTCGAGCCGCGTCACCGGGAAGACCCGTTCCTCGTCGCGTGGGACCCACACTCGCGCGACCACGTCGTCTTCTACGCGCAGGGCGGCGTGCGACGCGCTGGTGCTGCAGCGCCGCGGCCGCCACACCGCCCGATGTCGCGCCCGCCCGAGGCGATGACGGCGGCTGGGCTCGAGGCGTCGCTGCCCGATGCCGTGGGAGACGACGACGCGCTGGCGGTGCTGGCCGACCGGCTCGTCGAGCTGGGCGACCCACGGGGCGCGCTCGTGTCGATGCAGCTGCGTCAGCCTGTCGGCGCCCCGCCCTCACCCGAGGCCCTCGCGCTCATCTGGGCAAACTGGCGCGCGTGGGTGCCGCCGGGCGTCGCGACGATGAACTGGCGCTTCGAGCGGGGCGTGCTGGCGGAAGCCACGTGGGCCGAGGCCACCGACGCCAGCCACCCGGCCTGGAGCACGGTGCGGGTGCTGGCCGTCGAAGCGCCTGCGAACCTCGACGACGTGGCGAGCCCCTTCGCTGGAGCGCTCCCTGCGCTGGAAGAGGTGCGAGCCCTCAGTGCGGCCGCGCTGGGCCGCCTTCCCGAGCGCCACGCCCGGCGACTGCGCACGCTGGGCCTCTCGTTCCGCAGCGACGAAGCACCGTTCGCCGCGCTCGAGCGCCTGCGCTCGTTCCCCGCGCTGGAGCGCGTCGTGCTCGAGCGACCAGCGATGTTGGCGGCTCCCGTCGAGGCGGTGGTGCGCGCGGTGGACGCCTGGCGTGGACCGGCGCTGACCGAGCTGTGGTTGCCGGAGCAGCCAGTCCACCTGCCGACGGTGCAGGCCCAGCTGCTCACCATGAGCCGCCCGCTGTCGGTGCACTTCGTCTTCGGCCTGCCGCCCGCGCGGGCCCGGGCGTTCGCTACGGCGTGGGTGTCGGTGCAGGCGTCGGGGCTGACGCTGCACACACGAGGGGCCGACCCGGTGTTCGTCTCACGTGCCCAGCAGGTGATGGTGAACGCGGGCGTGGCGCGGCCGACCGTCGTGCTCGAGCCGTGAGGTTTTCGGCGTCACCCGCCTGGTGCGACGCGTGCGAGGCTGTGCGCCATGGCGGCGTGTTGGCAGCAGGTCGACGACTTCGAGGCGCTCCTCGAGCCCTTCACACCGGCGGTCAATGCGCGCCGCCTTCCTCGGACGCTCGCCGGTGACTTCCAGGGGCTCGCCGAACGCCTGCGGCCGCGCGCCGAGGCAGAGGGTGGCCTGCTCGTGCTCTCCGAAGCAATGCTGCGCGAGGTGACGGACGCCGACCCGCGCGCGATGGCCACCCTGCTTGACGACCTGCGGCGGCTCGAGGCGCTCGGACGCGAACCCCAGCTCAACGTCGTCACCCGCTACCCGCGCGACGAACGTGGGCTCGGCTTCCCGGTCGACGTGTACTCGTTTCACGTCGACCGCGCGCCCGTCGATGCAGACACTTTTCTGTGCACCTACGCGGGCGCGTGCTCCGAGGGGCTCGAACCTTCTGACGCCGAACGGTTGATCGACGACCCCACGCTCCGCGCGGCGTTGAGAGCCCACCATGGACAGGACGACGGCTTCGAAGCCTTCCTGTCCGAGGGCTGCTTCGACCTCAACTACCGGCGCAGGCCCGGAGCGGCCCCCTTCTCCTTCGGGCTGGGGCACCTGTGGCGCCTGGCCGTGGCCTCGCCCGGCGCCACGGCGCCACCCTGCATTCATCGGGCGCCGGATGAAGGCGGGCAGCCGCGGTTGCTGCTCATCGCCTGAGCGCTGGGCGTGCACGGCACGTCGGGGAGCGCAGACTCGTTCGTCAGCGCGGCATGCGACTCATCTCGGTCGAACCACAGCCCTTCTTTCGACTCCGGTACCTGAACGCTGCCCGCGGCGGTGGCACCACGAGCGAGCTGTTGCCGTTTCATCGCGGCACGGTCGACGTGTTGCCGCCACCGCTCGAAGGCCTCGTGCTGGCCGCCGACCTGCAAGGGGTCGTCCCTCACCCGCGCACGAGGGAATCGGCGCTGCTGGGCGTCGCCGTCGTCGAGGCGCTCTCGGCGCTCGGGGTTCCGGCGCTCAAGACCTGCGGGGCGCTGCTCGCCGGCGACCTCTACTCGGTGCCCGAAGCGAATCGGAGAGGTGGCTTCGGTGACGTGAAGCCCGTGTGGAGCGCCTTCGCCTCGCGCTTCCGCTGGGTCGTTGGAGTGGCCGGGAATCACGACGACGTGACGCAGGTGAGGAACCTGCCGAACACCGAAGTGCTCGACGTGAGCGTCGTCGAACGTGACGGGCTGCGCATCGGAGGCGTGGGACTCGTCGCCGGAGATGCGAACAAGCCAGGCCGGCGCAGCGAGGCAGAACAAGTCGCAGGTCTCGAGCTGGTGATGGCCGAGCGCCCTGACGTCGTCGTCCTGCATGAAGGGCCTTCGGGGCCCGAGGGCTTTCCAGGGAACCCGGCCCTCCGTGCGGGAACGGGTGACGCGCTCGTCGTCTGTGGGCACGTCCACTGGCCGAGCGCGCGTTGGGCCGACGACGCGTCCATCGTGAACGTCTGCGAACGCGTGCTCGTCCTCACGGCTTCGCCGCCTCGAGCACCAGCGCAACGACGTCGACGAAGCGCTTTCTGACGTTCGAGGCGCGCGTTGACGCTGCGCGCTCGAGCCCTGCGACACGAGGGCGAGCAGCGGCCCCACCCCATCGACTGTTCTCGACCTCTCGGGCCCATCGTGACCGCCTCGCGCTTCCGCTGGGTCGTTGGAGTGGCCGGGAATCACGACGACGTGACGCAGGTGAGGACCCTGCCGAACGCCGAAATGCTCGACGTGAGCGTCGTCGAACGTGACGGGCCGCACCAGGTCCAGCCACGCCGGTGAACGTCGACCCGATGGTGCGAGGCAGCAGCGCTCCCCGGTGCACTTCGGCCAGCGCCGCCTTCCTCCACAAGCCAGTGACGTCACCGACGACGTGTGCACCACGGCCGAGTGCCCCATCGGACCTGCCTCGCGGCCTGCCAGGTCGGAGCGGTGGGCGGCAGCAGCGCTGTCGTGCCTCACCGACAGCAGAGCACGCCCGACTCACCGCGCTGCGGACACCCGGCCGCGCGCCCCGGCCCCGCGACCGACACGCTGCAACACTGCGAGGCGATGGCGCCGCGGTCGGAGAAGCAGGCCCCGCCATCGGCCACCACCCGACTGATGCTCGAGAGCGCGCCGCACGAGGCCCCGACGGCGGCGACGTTGTCGCGCGCGACGTCATTCGAGCAATCGAGCGGCTCACACCCATCGAAGCCATCGACGCTGGCGCGGAAGGCGAAGCACCCGGGGAAGGCCGTGGCCTGCGTGAAGGACAGCGCGCGCACCGGTGCGTCGGCGTGGGTGCAGACGCGCCAGCCGGGGCCGCACAGCTGCTCTGCCGACGACGACGTGTCGAGGTCTCCCTGCCAGGTGCCGCCACATGCCGCCACGTCGGGGAAGACGAGCACGTCGGTGAAGCCCTCGCGCGTGCCGTCGGCGCAGCCCACCGAGAGCCCACCATCGCTCGCGCCCGGCGTCAGGCAGCGCCCCGCCACACAGGTGCCCGAGCACGGCTGGTTGCACGCGCCGCAGTGCTGCGCGCTCGACGTGATGGAGACACAGCCGCCACCACAGCGCTGCTGCCCGGGCGCGCACGCACGAGACACCATCGCCGTCGGCCGCATCTCGAAGGGCACGGTGCCATCGCGCACCCAGCGCACGGTCCCGTCGACGATGGGGCCGGCCCCGGCGTCCGCCCAGTTGGGCTCGATGAGGCCCGTGGTGCCCGGCTGACTCACCCGGTACACCGAGCCGGTCGTCTTCGGCTCGCTCGGCTGCACGATGGCGCCAATCGCGACGTACGAGGTCGATGGCTGCCATTCGGGCCAGTACGACGCCAGCGCCACCGACGCCCAGTTCGTCGGCACGGTGGCCCACGTCTCGCCGTCGTCCTGAGAGACGAAGAGGGGCGGCGTGCCGGAGCCGTTGGCGAGGTAGAGCGCTCCATCGGCGCCGCGAGCCAGCGACACGAAGTTCGGCGACGACACCGTCGGCGCGCGCAGCGTCCACGTCCGTGCGCCGTCGAAGCTCCGGGCGATGGCGGTGGACGTCGCCACGAAGACGCTCGACGAGGGCGCCTCGCCGTACACGCCCTGGCTCCACCGCACCGCGCTGAACGAGCCGACGACGCCGCCATCGAGGAAGTACGTAGGCCCCATCGTGTGGGACAACAGCGTCGGTCCGCGGCCGGTGCGGTCGCTGATGAAGAAGGGCGAGAGGGCGAGTTCTGGCAGGAGCACCGAGATGACCCCGCCGTCCGGGCGCGGGGGGATGCTGACCTGCACGGTGCCGTTCGGCGTCGGCCAGCCGGGCGTCCGCACACCAACGAAGTTGGGCGGTGCAAACGAGTGCGGGCCGTAGTCGAGCGGCAAACGCGCGAGCAGGCTGAAGCTGTTCCCGTTGTCGACGCTCCGCAGCAGGCCATGCAGTGGACTCCGCTGCGCCCCGGAGACGCTGAGGGTGATGGCGCCCGTGGCCTCGTCGATGTGCACGTCTTCGATGAGGCCGTTCATCTCACGCGTTCCGCTGAAGACGGCCGTCCAGGTGCGACCGTCCTGCGAGCGGTACAACGTCGCGTCAGCCTCGCTGATCGGCCGTACGAGGGCGAACAACCAGGTGCCATCAGGGCTGACATCGAGCCGCACCACCGGGGCCGGAAAGGTGGCGAGCTTCTGCCAGCGCCCGCCCAGAAACCCTGCGAGGGCGTACCGGTTGGTGGGCTGAAAGGGGGAGTTCTGCGGCCACTGCGCGCCCGCGACGTAGAGGCCACCCGAGACACACTCGCCCGCCGTGCACTGGGTGCCGGCAGGGCAGCTGACGCCCTCACAGGCCACCTCACGGCACTGGCCCTCGATGCGGGCGAACCCGGGCGCGCAGGGGTTGGTGGGCGCCCCCGTCGGCCAGCAGGTGCCATCGACGCAGAGCGCCGCGGGGCCGCAGTCACGCTCGACGCAGCGCTCGGAGACGCAGGCCCCCAGCACACAGACCGAGCCTGAGCGACACGGCCGGGTTGGACCGCACGACGTCGGCCAGCACCGGCCGTTCGCGCACGCCTCTCCAGGCCCGCAGGCCACGCCGGCGCAGCTCAGGGGACGACAGGTCATTCCATCACAGACATCTCCAGGGCGACATCGCCCAACAGGAGAACATGTATCAGAATAACACTGACCCAGATTACACAGCGCACAAGACTGGAGCGCACAGACCGTCGAGCGGCAGGTGTCGTCGGCGGCGCACATGAAGCCGGGGCCGCAGAGGCCCTCGCAGGGAAGTCGGGCTCCAGCGTCAGGCGTCCCCGCATCTGGAGCACCTGCATCCAACGTCCCGGCATCGACCTGCCCGGCGTCTGGAATCCCAGCGTCGATCGTCCCAGCGTCGGGCGTCCCAGCGTCGAGCGTCCCGGCGTCGAGCGTCCCGGCGTCGGGCGTCCCGGCGTCGGGCGTCCCACCGTCGAGCGTCCCACCGTCGAGCGTCCCACCGTCCGGAAGACCGGCGTCGCCTGAGCCACCGTCGAGCCGCTGCCCTGCGTCGAAGGCGACGACGGGGCCTGCGTCGAGCGGCAGCGAGGTCGATGGTCCGACGCTGAGCGCAATCACGCCGAGGTCATTCTCTCCCGCGAGCAGCAACTGCCGGCCCAGCGCGGCGCTCTGGTAGCCCTCCTTCTCCACGGCGAGCACCCACGCGCCGCTCGGGAGCGGCCCCAGCGTGAAGGTGCCGTCGGGGCGCGTCTCGGTGCGCTCGGCCCCCGAAACAGACACGGCGCGCACGAGGGCCTGCGGGAGCGGCGCTCCGTCCGTCGTTCGCACCACGCCGATGGCCGTCGAGGCGAGGCTGGGCGTCGGCTCGAGGAGCACGTCTTCGGCGAGAGTGAACGCCTGCCCGGCCGCCAGCGTGACGGACCGGCTGTCGGGGCGGTAACCCGGCGTGAAGAACGAAAGCTCGAGCGAGCCCTCTGGCAGGCCCGACAAGACGAACGCGCCCGTGTCGGCCGAGCTGGTGGCCACGTCGAAGCCCGAGACGAAGACGGCGATGCCGAGGTGAAAGGTGTCTCCGGGAAAGTCAGCGCGGCGAACGCGGCCCGCGACCGAGCCATTTCGTCCGAGCGCCACTTCCCCTGCGCTCGCCGCCCGCCCGGGCCCGGCGCCGACGGACTCGAGCCGGAGCAGCCGCTGGCGATCGACGACGCCATCGCCCTCGACGTCGAAGGTGACGTGCACGGCGCCGCGGGTGCGGTCGATGCCCTCGAGAAGAAAGCGCCCCTCGTCGTCAGCGACGGTCGCAGCCGACGTGCCCTGGAGGACGACGCGGGCGCCACGCGCGGGGAGTACGGGCTTGCCCGGCAGCGAGTACACCACCGTGCCCTGGAGGGTGCCTGGGCCCGGCGGCGGCGGCCGCTCGGGCAGCGTCACGTCGAGACAGCCGGTCGCTGCCACGACACCGAGCACCACCCAGAGTCGAGCCATGTCGGCGACGTTGCGGGAAGTCGACTGGCACAGCAAGCGCTCGGTGCGATGCATCGGCGCGACCCGTCATGACGCGCCGATGATGCGCTTCACCACGTCGCGCGGAGATTCCCTCACGCTCGCCATCGGGACAGGGCGGGAGTCCACCTTTCCCTGCCGTGCGTCGAACCGGCGGCTACAGTGCGCCGCACATGCTCGCTTCAGTGCTCGTGTTGCTCCTCGCGCAGAAGGCCCCGGCCGCTGCGCCCCCCGCCCCCGACGTCCTCCTCGAAGCCCTCACCAAAGAGCTCGCCCGCAGCAAGAAGGGCCTGCCCGGCGAGAAAGACGCGCCGCTCTACTACCTCTCGTACCGCGTCACCGACGGCGAGACGTGGGGCGCTTCGGCCAGCTTCGGCGCGCTCGAAGGCCAGTCCGGCCGCCCGGGACGTCTGGCCGGCCGCGTGAGGCTCCTCGACGTGATGGCCCGCGTCGGCACCCGCGACCTCGACAACACCCACAAGGTGCGCGGCAGCTTCGACTTCGACTTCGGCGGTGGCGGCCGCTCGCTGCCCATCGACGACGACCAGGGCGCGCTCGAGGTGGCGCTGTGGAAGGCCACCGACGACACCGTGCGCGCCGCCACGAAAGACCTGCTCAAGGTGCGCGCCAACGTCGCCGTGAAGGTGGCCGAAGAAGACAAGGCGCCAGACTTCTCGAACGACAAGCCGCAGACGCGCCTCGAGCCGAAGGCGAAGCCGCTGGCCGAGGTGCTCGACCGCGAGGCGTGGGAAGCCCGCCTGCGCCGCCTCTCGCAGCCCTTCAAGACGAAGCCCAACATCTTGCGCTCGTCGGTGTCGATGCAGGTGTCG
The DNA here is from genome assembly GCA_025459425.1 of Myxococcaceae bacterium. Lineage (GTDB taxonomy): Bacteria > Myxococcota > Myxococcia > Myxococcales > Myxococcaceae > Xiheimicrobium. The sequence continues at coordinate 34,635 of JALOQF010000021.1, forward strand.
TCCACCACGCACTACTTCGTCGACTCCGACGGCGCGAAGCTGCGCGAGCCCCGCTTCTTCGCGCGCCTCGGCGTGTGGGGCACCGTGCGCGCCGACGACGGCATGGAGCTCGACTTCTACGACGCCATCGAGGCCACCTCGCCCGACGCGCTGCCCACCGAGGCCGACTTCGAGAAGCGCGTCGCCCGTGCCATCGAGCGCCTCGAGGCCCTGCGCGCCGCGCCCGCCATCGAGCCGTACGTGGGCCCGGCCATCATCACCCACCGCGCCGCCGGCGTGTTCTTCCACGAAATCTTCGGCCACCGCATCGAGGGCCACCGCCAGAAGGACGCCGACGAGGGCAAGACGTTCACGAAGAAGGTGGGGCAACAAATCGTCCCCGACTTCATCAGCGTCACCGACGACCCGACGAAGCGAAACTGGGGCGAGCTGCCGCTCAACGGCTTCTACCTCTTCGACGAAGAGGGCCAGCCCGCGCAGAAGGTGAACCTCGTCGAGAAGGGCGTGCTCAAGACGTTCCTCCTCGGCCGCTCACCGGTGAAGGGCTTCGCCAACTCGAACGGCCACGGCCGCGCGCAGCCCGGCCTCCGCCCCGTCGCACGCCAGGGCAACCTCATCATCGAGTCCTCGAAGCAGCTGCCGGCCGAGCAGCTCCGCGCGGCGCTGCTCGACGAGGTGAAGAAGCGCGGCAAGCCCTACGGCCTGCTCATCGAAGAAATCTCGGGCGGCTTCACCAACACCCGCGCCGGCGGCGCGCCCCAGGCCTTCAAGGTGATTCCGCAAATCGTCTACCGCGTGTACCCCGACGGCCGGCCCGACGAGCTGGTGCGCGGCGTCGACCTCGTGGGCACGCCCATCGCATCCTTCGAGCGCATTCTCGTCACCGGTGACGACGCGAAGGTGTTCAACGGCTTCTGCGGCGCCGAGTCGGGCTGGGTGCCGGTGTCAGCCATCGCGCCGAGCCTGCTCATCAGCGACCTCGAGGTGGAGCGCAAGGGCAAGGGCCACGAGAAGGGCCCGCTGTTGCCTCCGCCGCCGCTGACTGGAGCTGCCGCCGCGCCGGCGAAGGGAGGTGCGAAGTGAGCGCCCTCCTCGTGCTGGTGCTGGCCGCCGGGCCTTTGGCGTCGAACGACCCCGTCATCGACGTGATGGAGGCCGAGCTGAAGCGCGCCATGTCGCTGACGATGCCCTCGGCGACGGACCCGAAGGTGCCGGCCGACAAGCCGTACTACGCGCGCGCGTACGTGACGGTGGAAGACGAGCTGGGCGTGTCGGCCAACTTCGGCGCGCTGGCGCCTCCGGGCGGTGGGCGCAGCCTGTCCATCGACACCTCGGTGCGCATCGGGAACCAGAAGTTCGACAACACCAACTTCTCGGGCGGCGGCTTCGACTTCGGGTTCGGCCGCGGCCGCTTCCCCGCCGAAGAAGACGTCGACGCCATTCGCCGGGCGCTGTGGCTGTCGTTCGACGGCAACTACAAGTCGGCCGTCGAGGCCATCGCCCGCAAGCGCGCCTTCCTGCAGGCCAACCAGGTGAAGGAAGTCATCGACGACTGGAGCACGGTGAAGCCCGAGGTGCTGCTGCTGCCCCGCGAGGAGCCTCCGAAGCTCGACGCCGACGCGTGGGCCGCGCGCGTGAAGGCCGCCTCGGCCGCCTGCCGCGCCTCGACGAAGGCCCACGGCTGCACGGTGGCCTTCCGCAGCCGCTTCATGTGCCAGCGCTTCGTCGCGTCCGACGGCGCGAAGCACCGCTTCTGTGAGACGAAGCTCGAGCTGAAAATCAACGCGCAGGGCCAGGCCGCCGACGGCATGCCGGTGGGCGCCGAGTGGAGCCAGGTGGCGCGCAGCGAGGCCGAGCTGCCCACCGAGGCCGCGCTGCTCGAGCGCGTCAAGGAGACGTGGCAGCTGATGGAGAAGAAGCTCGCCGCGCCCGCCGCCGCCGACGACTACGTGGGCCCGGTGCTGTTCACCGGCCAGGCCGCGCCCGTCTTCTTCCTCGCGACGCTGTCGGGGCCCTTGAGCTTCCCGCGCGAGAACCTGGGCCAGCGCCAGCAGGGCCGCCTCACGGAGCGCCTCGGCAAGCACGTCTCGGTGTCGCGCCTGTCGGCCACCGACGACCCGACGCAGAAGACGTGGACGTCGCCGAAGGGCGAGGTGTTTCCGCTGTTCGGCCACTACCCGGTGGACGACGACGGCGTGCTGCCGCAGCCCATCTCGCTGGTGAAGGAGGGCGTGCTGCAGACGTTCTACATGTCGCGCATTCCCACGAAGGCGTTCGCGAAGACGAACGGCCACGCGCGCGGCAGCCAGGCCTCGACGGGCAACCTCTTCGTCACCACCTCGCAGCCCGAGCCGCTCGCCGAGCTCAAGAAGCGCCTCGTGCAGCTCGCGAAGGAAGAAGACAGCGACTTCGGCCTCATGGTGTCGGTGCTGCCGTCGAACCTCGGCGACCGGCCCAACGGCTCGACCGTCAACCTGCCCAACCTGCCGCTGCTGGTGCACCGCGTGTACGCCGACGGCGCGTTCAAGCCCACCTCGCAGCGCGTGCTGAAGGACATCGTCGGGCTGGGCGATGACCCGTCGCTGGTGAACACCGAGCAGTTCGGCCAGAACGTGTCGGCGGTGGCGCCCTCGGTGCTGGTGAAGCTGCTCGAGCTCAACCGCGCCCGCGATGACTTCGGCAAGCCACCCGCGCTGCCGAGGCCGGTGCTGTCGGCGAAGTAGCCCGGCTGCTACGGGGTGGTCATGGTCAAGCCAGGGCTTCAGTTCACACTCCGGGACCCAGAGACCTTCCTTCGAACTCTCA
>JALOQF010000592.1 GCA_025459425.1 Myxococcaceae bacterium
AGCTTTCGAAAGGTGTACGCGCAGCCAGCGTCGAGCACCGCCACCTCGGGCGTCTCGGCGAACACCGACGCCACCGAGCGGGCGTGAGCGGCGAACGCCTCGAAGGCACCGGCCGCGTAGAGCGGGTAGCCACAGCACTTCGACGCCGAGCGCGCCACGCCCATGGGCGCGCCGAACGCCGCCGCGACGGTGAGCGTGTGCTCGATGAGGCCGGGGCGCTTCACCAGCGTGCTGCAGCCGGGAAACAGCGGCGCGCGCACCGGCGCCTGCGCCCGCCACGACGCCACCAGCGACGCCAGCTCGCGACCGAAGGGGTTCTGCGCCTGGTGGAAGGTGGCCAGCGTCGAGGCCGCGCCCTTCGGCTGCACGCCGGCCTTCACGGCGGCTCCGCGCGCGGCGAAGAGCGTGAGGCCCACCTCGTTCTCGTGCTTGCAGAAGCTCGTGCAGCGGCCACACCCGGTGCACGCGTGCGTGGCCTGCGCGACCTCGGCGTCCATCGGCGTCTGCCCCGTCAGCACGCGGTGCGCGGCGTTCATCTTTCCCCACGCCGACAGGGACTCGGAGTGGGTCGCCTCGGAGACCGGGCACGAGAATCGACAAGCCTTGGGACAGAAGGTGCAGGTGGACGTGGCCTGCTCGTGCCGGCGTGAATCGATCATCGTTCGCCCGTGAGAATGCTCGACGGATCGAGCAGCGTCGACAGTCGCGTGGCCCGGCCTGCGGCGTCGGTGACCCGGACGCCTCGCGCGAGCACGGTGGACAACGAGACCCGGAACAGCTCGACCGATGCGCCCGTCGCCAGGGCGCTGGCGACGTCGTCCCACGTGGCTTCGTGTTCGGCGCCATCGACCTCGGCCTCTCGGCCCACCCCCTCGACGCGCCCCTGGGTCCGCTCGACGAGGCGCGAGAGCAACCCGAGCTGGCGATCGACCTGCGAAGCCGTGCCCCGGCTCGTCACCTCGGCGACGAAACGCCCGGCGCGCGCCCGCAGCACGACGCGAGCTGGCACCAGCCCCGCCGACAGGGCCTCACGCACCGCCTCGACCGCCTGCGCGTGGGTCGGGAAGGACGAGGTGCGGCGCGCCTCGACGGCGGGGAGCGGCTCGAGCCGAAGCGTGGCCCGCGTGACGAGGCCCACGGCGCCCCCCGCGCCGATGACGAGGCTCGCGAGATCCGGCCCCGACGCGTGGCGCGGCCCGGGTGCCGAGGTGACGACGTGCCCCTGCGCGAGCACCGCGACGACGCGCGCGGCGATGGGCTCGAGCCGCCCGGGGACGACGGCACGGAAGGCGTGGCCCGGGTGTTCGACGAGCGCGCCCACGGAGCGTTCCCAGGCTGACGGGGCCAGCGCGCCGAGCGTGAGCCGGTGGGCGTTCGCGCGGGCCTCGACATCGCGCACGGTCACGCCGGCGCCGACCTCGATGGTCATCGAACGATCGTCGACGGGGCCGCGCCAGTCGAGCCGGGCGCGATCGAGGTGCACGTCTCGGCCGAGCAGCGCGCGCTGATCGACGAGCACGGCGAAGAGCTGTGCGAGCTCCCGCTCCGAGGTGGGCGCCGCGACGAGCTGGGCTCCGTCACGGCGTGCCATCGAGCCCAGGGACCGTTCGAGCGCGCTCACAGGCCGAGCTTCCCCGGGTTCATGATCCCGTCGGGATCGAAGTGGCGCTTGAGGGCGGCGAGCACGTGACGGCCCTCGCCGAGCGCGTCCTGATACTCGCGCGCCTTGAGCAGCCCGATGCCGTGGTGGTGGCTGACGTTTGCGCCCGCGCTGAGAGCCGCGCCCAGGGCATCACGCCACAGGCGTTGGTAGCGCGCCTCGGTCGCCTGGGCGTCCGACGCAGCGCCGACGAAGCTGAAGTAGAGCGAACAGCCGTCGGCGTAGGCGTGGCTGAAGTGGCAGAGCACCAGCGCGTGGGCCGAGGCCGCGGCGCGCACCCGCTCGTAGACGTCGAGCACGCGGTCCCACGGCGCGGAGCACTCGAAGGTGTCGACGAAGGTGCCAGCCTCCATCAGCCGCGGGAGCTTGAAGTTCACGTCGTAGCGGTGCTGGTACCAGTGGCGCGCAGGGCCTTCGCCGAGGTCGGTGCCACGGAAGAGGCGGCAGCTCGCGGCGGCGGCGGCGTCATCGGCCTCGCACGCCTTCGCCTCGCCTTCGAACATGAGGACGAGCCGGGCCCGGCGCGCGAGGTGCGCCAGCGGGTTCACCAGGCGCGGCCGGCCGAGCGTCTGCGCGGCGAGCGTGCGGAGGAACGCCGGAACGACGGTGGCCTTCAGCGCGTCACGGCGGGAGGGCGGCGTGACCGCGGCCGTCGACCCGGTGGAGCGACCGACGAACGCCGTGTCGAAGGGATCGTACAGGCGCACCACGGCCGGCCGCAGGCCTTCGCGGAAGAGGCGGCGAATGGCCTCGAGGCCGACCTCGACCGAGGGGAAGTCGAACGCGCGCAGGAAGCGGGCCTCGGGGCGCGGGTGCACGCGCAGCACGGCGCTGGTGAAGGCGCAGAGCGTGCCCTCGGAGCCGAGCAGGAGCTGCGCGAGGTCAGGCCCGTGAAAAGGGCGCTCGGGCGTGATGAAGCGCTCTCCGGTGCCGAAGACACCGCGCACCGAGAGCACCATGTCTTCGATCTTCCCGTAGCGGCTCGAGCACTGGCCGGCCGAGCGGGCCGCGAGCCAGCCGCCGACGGTCGAGGTCGCGATCGACGATGGGAAGTGACCGAGGGTCCACCCGCGGGCTTCGAGGCGCCGCTCGAGGGTCTCACCGAGCACCCCGGCGCCGACCTCGACGGTGCGCGCGCGCGGGTCGACGGGGCCGATGCGATCGACCCGCTTCAGGTCGAGCGCGAGGCCGCCGCGCACGGCGACGGTGCCGCCACAGACGCCAGAACCCGCGCCGAACGGAATGACCGGCAGCCGGTGTTCACGCGCGCGCGCGATGACGGCCGCCACCTCGTCGTCGGTGCCGGGCCACACGATGGCGTCGGGCGGCGGCGGAATGCGGCCCTCCCGAATCCACACGAGCGCCAGTGGCCAGAGATCGCGCGCGT
>JALOQF010000593.1 GCA_025459425.1 Myxococcaceae bacterium
GTACGTCTGGCAGACCTCGTGGGGTGTCTCCACGCGGCTCATCGGCGCGCTCATCATGAGCCACTCCGACGACGCGGGCCTCATCGTGCCGCCGAAGCTCGCGCCGCATCACTGCGTCATCATCATCATCGGCAAGACGCCCGAGGAGCGCGCGAAGGTGAAGGAGAAGGCCTTCGCGCTGGCCGCCGACATGAAGAAGGCCGGCCACCGCGTCTTCGTCGACGACGACGAGACGAAGGGCCCGGGCTTCAAGTACGCCGAGTACGAGCTGCGCGGCGTGTGCACCCGCGTCGAGCTCGGCCCGAAGGACCTCGAGAAGAACCAGGCGGTGCTGGCCCGCCGCGACACGCGCGAGAAGACGCCGGTGCAGCTCGAGGCGGTGGTGGCGAAGCTCGGTGAGACGCTCGAGGCGATGCAGAAGGACCTCTTCCAGAAGGCGAAGTCGTTCCGTGACGCGCACACCTTCGAGGTGAACAGCTGGGACGAGCTCAAGGCGAAGGCCGACGACGGCTTCCTGCTGGCGCACTGGGACGGCACGCCCGAGACCGAGAAGCGCATCAAGGACGAGCTGGGCCTCACCACGCGAAACCGGCCGTTCGGCCTGAAGCAGGAGCCGGGCGTCTGCGTGGCGACTGGCAAGCCCTCCCCGGGCCGCATCGTCTTCGCCAAGGCGTACTGAGAGCAGCCGGTGTCGCGCGTCCTGTTCCTCGAGCCGGTCGGCGGCGTCGCGGGTGACATGTTCCTCGCGGCGGCGCTCGACCTCGGCGTCGACGTGGCCGCGCTCGAGGCCCCGCTGCGGAGCCTGTCGGTGCCGGGGTGGCGGCTGTCGACCTCACGCGCCGAGCGGCACGCCATCGGCGGCACGCACCTCGACGTGGTGCTCGAGGCCCCCGAGGAGCACCCGCACCGCCGCTACCGCGACATCGACGCGCTCATCGCCGCCTCGGGCCTGTCTCCGCGCGCGAAGGACACGGCGCTGCGCGTCTTCCGCGCCATCGGCGAGGTCGAAGCGAAGATTCACGGCGTCACGCTCGACGACATCCACTTCCACGAGGTGGGGGCGGTCGACTCCATCGTCGACATCTGTGGCGCGGCGGTGGCGCTCGAGCTGCTCGGCTGGCCCGAGGTGTTCACCACGCCTCCGCCGCTGGGCTCGGGCACCATTCGCATCGCCCACGGCACGGTGCCGGTGCCGGTGCCGGCGACGCTCGAGCTGCTGAAGGACCGTCCGGTGCGCTTCGAGGGCCGCGGCGAGCTGACGACGCCGACGGGCGCGGCGCTGCTCAAGGTGCTGGCCGACTTTGCGCCTCCACCCGAGCTCATCGTCGAGCGCATCGGGTACGGCGTCGGCACGAAGGACTGGCCAGACCGCGCCAACGTGCTGCGGGCCTCGCTGGGACGCCGCTCGACCGACACCACCTCGACGCTCACGGTGCTCGAGTGCAACGTCGACGATGCCTCGCCGCAGCTGCTGGGCGCGCTGGTGCAGACGCTCCTCGACCTGGGGGCGCTCGACGCGTGGGTGGCGCCGGTGGTGATGAAGAAGGGCCGCCCGGGGCACCTCGTCGGCGTGCTGTGCGAGCCGAAGGCGCGGGCGGTGATGGTCGAGGCGCTGCTGCGTGAGTCGACGAGCCTGGGCGTGCGCGAGCACCAGGTGTCGCGGACGGCACTCGAGCGGCGCTTCGACACGGTCGAGACGCCGTGGGGCTCCGTGCAGGTGAAGGTGGGGCTGCGAAACGGCGCGGTCGTGAACGTGGCGCCAGAGTTCGAGGACTGTCGCCGGGTGGCGCAGGCCGCGCGCGTGCCGCTGAAGGACGTGCAGCAGCAGGCGCTGGTGGCCTGGTACTCGAAGCGCTGAGCACGCGGCTTCTTCGTCGCCCGCAGAGGCGGTCACCTTCAGATGCCAGGGTGTCGCCGCTCGCGCGGGCGCCGGGCGTGGCGAACGCCCCCTGCGACCTGCCAGACTCGCCACCACACGCCATGACGGAGCGGGTCATCTTTTCGGCGACGTTCGAGTCACTCTTCCGGGCCGCTGGAGCGGACGCCGTGCAGGCAGCGCTCCCCACCATGCGAGCCGAGGGCATCGACCCGCTGCACCTCAACCCGGCGTACCCGATGACGACGTGGGTGCGCGTCGTGCGCGCGCTGCTGCCGGCGTTCGCGCCCGGGCTCGAGGCCGAGGTGGCGCTCGACCGGCTCGGTGAGCGCGTGGTGGACTCGTACGGCGAAGGGCTCGTCGGCAAGGCGCTCTTCGGGGTCCTGAAGGTGCTTGGCCCCCGGCGCGCGCTCGAGCGCACCACGCGCAACTTCCGCACCACGAACAACTACGCCGAGTCGACGGTGACGCACCTCGAGGGCAACACCTTCGAGCTGTGGATGAACGAGGTCGATCTGCCGGGCTTCAGCGCCGCAGTGGTGCGCGCGGGCCTGCGTCACGCTGGAGCCGTCGACCCGGTGGTGACGGTGAAGCGCCAGGACGACAAGGGCACCACGTTCCACGTGTCGTGGCGCTGACGCCTTCGCCTCGACGGCGCAGCGCCGCTTCGACGGGGACGTTCTCGATGATGGCAGGCCGGGGGCGGCGAGCGTGCAACCGACGGCTCATCACCCGCGAAGCCTCGGAGCGGTCAGGCCCCTGATGCTCCGCGCCGCCGGAGGGACGGGGTGCGGCGAGCCTCGACGCTCGGCCCCACGCTGGTGCCGGTGCGGCACGGCCCGCGATGAGAGCCGACAGCCCGGGTCGACCCCGGCGCGAAGGCCGGAGCGCGGGAGGCCAAGACTCCGTTCGACGCTCGCCCTCGGCCGCCGTGCCGCCATGGACACGACCGGACTGCTCGACATCCACCGCGGCGCGCGCTGCATCGCCTCAGGACGACGCCCGTGCCTGAGCGCGGGGGCGTGCGTGGAGCCTGGGTTCAGCTCGACGCTCGCCCTCCGCCGCCGTGCCGCCATGGACACGACCGGACTGCTCGACATCCACCGCGGCGCGCACTGCATCGCCTCAGGACGACGCCCGTGCCTGAGCGCGGGGGCGTG
>JALOQF010000238.1 GCA_025459425.1 Myxococcaceae bacterium
CTGATCCTGCACCATCTGCATGCCGGCGATGAGCTCCTTCGGGCCGGCCGCGTAGCCGAGCCGCAGGCCGGTCATCGCGTACGCCTTCGAGAAGCCGTTCACCACCACCGTGCGCGGCGCGAGATCGGGCGCGACGTTCGCGATGTTCTGGAAGCCACCCTCGACGTAGAGCAGCCGCTCGTAGATGTCGTCGGACACCAGCAGGCAGTCGTGCCCGCGCACCGCGTCGGCGATCTCGGCCAGCGTCTGCTTCGAATACACCCCGCCAGTCGGGTTCGACGGGCTGTTGAGGATCACCGCGCGCGTGCGTGGCGACAGCGCCTTGCGGAGCTGCGAGGGGTCTGGCGCCCAGTTGTTGTGCGCACTCGTCTCGACGATGACCGGCTCACCGTCGGCCAGCCGCACCATGTCGGGGTAGCTCACCCAGTACGGCGAGAAGATGATCACCTCGTCGCCCGGCGACAGGAGCGCCTGGAAGATGTTGTAGAGCGAGTGCTTGGCGCCCACCGAGACGAGGATCTGCTCCGGCGTGTAGTCGAGCTTGTTCTCGCCCTTGAGCTTGTCGACGATGGCCGCCTTGAGCTCGGGAATGCCGCCGGTCGCGGTGTACTTGGTGAAGCCCGAGTCGAGCGACGCCTTGATCGCGTCCTTGATGTGGGCCGGCGTGTCGAAGTCGGGCTCGCCCGCGGCGAACGAGACGACGTCGGCCCCCTTGGCGGCGAGCGCCTTGGCCTTGGCGTTGAGCGCGAGGGTCGGCGACGGCTTGGCGCTCTTGAGACGGTTCGCGAGTTTCATGGTGCTCATCCCTTGTTGGCGTACCTGGCGCGGAGGCCGGCCGCGACGTTCGCCGGCACCAGCCCATCGACGTTGCCGCCAAAGCTGGCCACTTCACGCACCAGGTTCGACGAGACGTAGAAATAGTCTTCCCCCGTCATCATGAAGACGGTCTCGAACTCGGGGTCGAGCTTGCGGTTCATGTTCGCGAGCTGGAACTCGAACTCGAAGTCGCTGACGGCCCGCAGGCCGCGCAGCATCACCTTGATGCCCCGGCGTTTGCCGTAGTCGACCAGCAGCCCCTGGAAGTCGTCGACCTCGACGCGCGCCTCGTCGGGGAACGCGTCGCGGATGAAGGCCTTGCGCTCGGCGGTGGTGAAGAGCGGCGTCTTCTTCGGGTTCACCGCGATGGCGACGATCAGCTTGTCGAACAGCTTGAGGCCACGCTGGATCAGCGAGAGGTGGCCGTTGGTGAGCGGATCGAACGAGCCTGGGTAGATGGCGACTGACACGGCGCGGCAGCCTCGTGCACGGGCCGCGGGCGGTCAATCGGAAGATTCGGGCCCTTCGCGTCGGCGATAGATCGAGACCACCGTGGCGCCGAACGTTCGTTCGTCTTCGCGAGCCCAGGGGCCGAGCGCCTCGGGGAGCACCTCGGCGCGCTCGTGCTCGATGACGGCCACGCCGTGCGGAACGACCAGCGGCCCGAGGGCGGTCAGCACGTCGAGGCCGGCGCGCAGCGCATAGGGTGGGTCCGAGAACACGAGCTCGAACCGGGCGCCCGCCTGCGCGAGCTGCGCCAGGGCCTTCATCACCGGCAGCGCGAGCACCTCGACCCGATCGCCGAACCCCAGCGCCGCGACGTTCTCTCGACACAGCCCGACGGCTTCGCGCCCCTGGTCGACCAGCACCGCCTTCGCCGCGCCGCGGGACACGGCCTCGAGGCCGAGCGCGCCGGTTCCTGCGAACAGATCGAGCACGCGCAACCCGTCGCACGTCTGCCCCAGCACGTTGAAGATCGTCTCGCGCACCCGGTCGGCGGTGGGCCGCGTCACGTCACTGCCTCTCGGCGTCTTCAGCGTGCGCCCTCTGGCCGTGCCCGCGACGATCCGCATCCTCCTCGCCCTTACCTTTCCCTGCTTTCCCCTGCACGCATTCGTCCACACTTCGGACAGCGATGGGCTACACCTGTCGTGATTTCAGACGAACCCAAAGGCCAGCCCCGCATGGACTACGAGCGCTACCAGAACCTGCACACCATCGTGATGCTGCGGGACATCTTGCGGAAGTGGTGGCGGGCCGAGCTGTCGTTCGCCGACAAGTCCGGCCAGGTGATCGAGTGGGCGAAGGGGCAGATCACCCCGCCGCCGAACGACTTCTGCCGGCTGTCGCTGTTCTCGAAAGAGGGCTTTCGGCGCTGCTGCTCGTCGGTGCGGGTGCTCCACGAGAAGTTCAAGGCCTCGAAGAAGCTGCGCCGGAGCCAGTTCCACGAGTGCCACCTCGGCTTCACCATCGTCGGCGCGCCGCTGCACATCAACGGCGAGTACGAGGGCATGCTCTTCGTCGAGGGCTTCTCGCGGCAGGAAGTGAGCCCGCGCGAGGCCGAGCAGCTCAAGACGAAGATCGCCGAGCTCAACCAGGGCGCGACCGATCTCGAGCGGGCCCTCGAGCGCGTCCCCGTGATGGACGACCGCGAGGTCGAGAAGATCTGCGATCTGCTCGAGTTCGGCGCGAACGAGATCGGCAACTACGAGGCCGAGCTCTCGCGCAAGGACGAGACGATTCAGTCGCTGTCGACCGAGCTGTCCGACCGCTACAAGTTCGAGAACATCATCGGCCGCAGCCAGCCGATGCTCGACGTCTTCAAGGTGCTCGAGCGCGTCTGCCAGTCTGACACCACCGTGCTCATCAACGGCGAGTCGGGCACCGGCAAGGAGCTGGTGGCCCGGGCGATTCACTACAACGGCCCCCGCAAGGACAAGCCGTTCGTCGTGCAGAACTGCTCGGCGTTCAACGACAACCTGCTCGAGAGCGCGCTCTTCGGCCACGTGCGCGGGTCGTTCACCGGCGCCCTGCGCGACAAGAAGGGCCTCTTCGAGGTCGCCGACGGTGGCACCTTCTTCCTCGACGAGGTGGGCGACATGTCGCCCTCGCTCCAGGTGAAGCTGCTGCGCGTGCTGCAGGAAGGCACGTTTCTGCCCGTCGGGGGCACCACGCCGAAGCAGGTCGACGTGCGCGTCATCTCGGCCACCCACAAGGATCTCGGCGAGCTCGTGAAGAAGGGCGAGTTCCGCGAAGACCTCTTCTATCGGCTCAACGTCATTCGCATCACGGTGCCGTCGCTGCGCGACCGCAAGGACGACCTGCCGATGCTCATCGACCACCTCATGCGCAAGCACCGGCGTGAGGGGCAGAAGGCGCGCGGCCTGGCGCCCGAGTCGATGTCGATCTTCCAGAGCTACCACTGGCCCGGCAACATTCGAGAGCTCGAGAACGAGATCGAACGCCTGCTGGTGCTCGGCGGCGATCAGGATCTGCTGACGCCCGACCTGCTCTCGAGCCGCATTCGCGACACCGTGAGCGGCGCCATCGGCACCAACGTGATCGGCGGCGCGCGCCTGGCCGTGGTGCCCGCGGGGCGGCTCAACGACGCCGTCGAGCAGCTCGAGCGCGACATGATCTCGCAGGGGCTGCAGCGCACGCGGCACAACAAGTCGAAGCTCGCGCGTGAGCTCGGCATCAGCCGGTCCAACCTGATCCTCAAGATCCAGAAGTACGGCCTCGAGCGGCCGGGCCTGGGGGGCGGTGACGACGAGGAGGCCGAGGCCAATGCCTGACGGCGGCGCGCGGTTCTTTCAGCAGGCGATCTTCACCACCGACGACGGAGCGCCGCTCTGGTTCGAGCAGCGTGGCGAGGGCCCCGGCGTGCCTGCGGTGCTGTGCGACGGCCTGGGCTGTGACGGCTTCATCTGGCGCTACCTCTGGGGGCCCCTGGCGGCGAAGCGGCGGGTGCTGCACTGGAACTACCGCGGCCACGGCAAGAGCGGCGTCCCTCGTGACGACTCGCGCATCGGCGTCGAGTACATCTGCGACGATCTCGCGCGCCTGATGGATCACACCGGGCTCGACCGCGCGGTCATCTTCGGCCACTCGATGGGCGTGCAGGTCGCGCTCGAGTTCCACCGCCGGCACGCCTCGCGCGTCGCCGGGCTCGTGCTCATCTGCGGCTCGTACGGAACGCCGCTCGACACCTGGCACGACCACTCGCTCTTGCGCGTGGCGTTCCCGAAGCTCAAGGCGCTCGTCGAGAAGTTCCCGTCGCAGGCGCGCTGGCTCACCTCGCACGTGCTGCGCAACGAGCTGGCCGTCGAGCTCGGCATCAGGGCCGAGCTGAACCCGCTGCTCATCGATCACTCCGACTTCCACCCGTACATGGAGCACCTGGCGAAGATGCACCCGCTCTACTTCGTGCGGACGCTCGACTCGCTCAAGGATCACTCGGCGCTCGATCACCTGCCCTTCGTGACGGTGCCGGCGCTCGTGGTGGGCGGTGAGATCGACAAGTTCACCCCGGTCTGGCTGAGCCAGCGCATGGCCGAGCACCTGCCCGACGCGAAGTACGTCTTCGTGCCGGGCGGGAGCCACACCGCGCCCCTCGAGCGCACGGCGCTGGTGAACGGCGAGGTCGAGCACTTCCTGTCGAGCCGCATCGCCGCCGATCCGCGCCCCGTCACGGCGCTCCCGTGAGCCGCTGCCCCGATCACCCGCGCGAGCTGGCGCCAGGCCCCTCGGGGCTGAAGTGCCCGCTGTGCCGGGGGATCCTCATGACGCACGAGGCGCTCGTGGCGGCGGCGGGGCCCGTCGACGAGGTGCTCGAGGTCGAGGGCCGCACCGACGCCATCGCCTACAAGAAGCCCCGCGCCTGCCCCGAGTGCGCGACGACGATGACGCCGCTGCGCATCGCGCGCCTCGAGGCGTGGGTCGAGCGGTGCCCGTCGTGCGAGCGGCACTGGGTCGAGCCGTCGGACTTGCGCTCGCTGAAGATGGTGTCGACGTCGCAGGCGCGCCGCGAGGCGTGGGCGACGCTCGACGACACCGAACGACGGGAGCTCGCGGCCGGCTTCGCCGAAGCGGTGGCTCCGCCGAAGTCCGGGCTCGTCGAAGCGCTGACGATGGGCGAGGCGGTGCGCGCGGCCTTCGGGGTGCCCGTGTTGACCGGGCTGCGCGGGGCCCAACCGGCCGTGCTCACCTGGGCCTCGCTCGCGCTCCTCGCGCTCGTCTTCGTCGGTGGGCTCGCGGCGCCCGACACGCTCGGCTTCGAGGCCCTCGGCTACGTGCCCGCGAAGGACAGCGCCTTTCAGGCGGTGCTGGCGACCTTCGCGCACGACGGCTGGCTGCACCTCGGCGGCAACCTGCTCTTCGCCTGGCTGTTCGGCGACGCCGTCGAGCGCCGCGCGCCGCACGCGGTGGTGCCCGCGGCGCTCTTCGGCATGGGTGCCATGGCCCTGGTGATCGACGGCGCGATGGACGATTCGCACCTCACCCTCGGCGGCGCGAGCGGGGGCGTGTACGCGCTCATGGGCCTGTGCGCCGTGCTGCAGCGCAAGGGCAAGTGGCTGGTGCCGCTGCTCTCCTTCGTCGGCGCGGCCCCCTTCTTCAAGCTCCGTGGCAGCGGGCTGTTGATGGCGGTGCGGGTGCCGCTCCCCTTCGCGATGGTCGTGTATGCCCTCGTCGACGTGCTGCGCGCCTCGGAGTCGGACTCGGGCATCGCGTGGGTCGCCCATGCGGCCGGGTTCGTGCTTGGCCTCGTTGGAGGCATCGCGCTCGAGCGGCTTCAGGCCGACTGACGCGGCAGGTGCGCCCGTACGGTGTCGCTCGTGGCGAGCGCTCCCGCGTCGACCTGCGCCTTCAGCGCGTCGAGCTCGGCCACCAGCGCCTCGCCGAAGTGCACGCGGATCTCGTCGCGGGCGCCCTCGTACAGCGTCGGGCCGGTGTTGGCGCAGGCCAGGTCGTCCTTCACGTCCGAGTTGGGCCGCATGACGCCCTTGTCCCACGTCACCGGGAACAGCCAGCACACCATGGGCTTGAGCGCGTGGTAGTCGCGACCCGTCTTCAGGGCGAAGGCGTGAATGCCGCAGCCGCGCCCGCCCCGGTTCAGGAACACGCACGCGCCGTGCTTCACGTTGGCCCGCACGAACTTGCCCGTCGGGTAGTCCGGGTCGTCGTAGACCTCGGGCTTGAACCACTCGCTCGAGGGCACCCCGAGGAAGGCCTCGAGCTCGCCCTTCACCGCGAGGAGGCGCTCGCGCTCGCCGAAGTTCACGTCACAGCCGTACTGACAGCAGCTGTCATGACAGAACGTGCACTGCATGCACTTCATGAAGTAGCGCAGCGTGAAGATCTCACTGTCGACGCTGTGCAGGCCGGGGGTCGAGCGTATCGGGAGCAGCATTGCGGAGAGGCGGGCACCTAGGCGTGCCCGGCACGGCGGGCAAGCAAGAAGGCGGTTACGAGTGCCCTCCCTGCTGTTCATTGCCCCCTGACCCGTGTAGAGGCGCCGCCGCCATGTTCCCCCGAGAGAAGATCCGCAACATTGCCATCGTCGCCCACGTCGACCACGGGAAGACGACCCTCGTCGATCACATGCTCCGCCAGGGCGGCGCCTTCCGCTCCAACGAGCAGGTCGCCGAGCGCGTCATGGACTCGAACGACCTCGAGAAGGAGAAGGGCATCACCATCATGGCCAAGAACACGGCCATCATGTGGAAGGGCCACCAGGTCAACATCGTCGACACTCCGGGCCACGCGGACTTCGGTGGAGAGGTCGAGCGCGGCCTGCGCATGGTCGACGGCGTGCTGTTGCTCGTCGACGCCGCGGAAGGCCCCCTGCCCCAGACGCGCTTCGTGCTCTCGAAGGCGCTCGGCCTGGGCCTCAAGACGGTGCTGGTGATCAACAAGATCGACCGCAAGGACGCGCGGGCCCGCGAGGTGCTCGACGCGGTGTACTCGCTCTACATCGACCTCGGCGCCGAGGAGAAAGACCTCGAGTTCCCGGTCATCTACGCCATCGCGCGCGAGGGCAAGGCGTCGCTGAAGCTCGACGAGCCCAACGGCGACCTGCACCCGCTGTTCGACAAGATCGTCGAGCACATCTCGCCGCCGCCGGCGCCCGAGACCGACGCCACCACGCAGCTGCTCATCGCGAACCTCGACTACGACGACTTCGTCGGCCGCATCGGCATCGGCCGCATGAGCGCGGGCCGGTTGGCGCCCAACATGCCGGTCGCCGTGTGCCGTGACGCCGGGAAGATCGAGCAGGGCAAGATCGTCAAGCTCTACGGCTTCTCGGGCCTCAAGCGCGTCGAGATCGCCGACACCGGCCCGGGCGAGATCGTCTGCATCGCCGGCATCGAAGATCTGTCGATCGGCGACACCATCACCTCGGTCGAGAACCCGAAGCCGCTGCCCCGCATCAAGGTCGACGAGCCGACCATGATGATGGTCTTCCGGGTGAACGACAGCCCGTACGCCGGCAAGGAAGGCAAGTACGTCACCTCGCGCAACCTGCGCGACCGCCTGCAGAAGGAGTCGTACCGGAACGTGTCGATCCGCGTCGAAGACACCGACGCGCCCGACGCCTTCAAGGTGGTGGCCCGCGGCGAGCTCCAGCTCGCGGTGATCATCGAGACGATGCGCCGCGAAGGCTACGAGCTCACCGCCTCGAACCCCGAGCCGATCATCAAGGAGATCGACGGCGTCAAGCACGAGCCCATGGAGCTGCTCGTGTGCGACCTGCCCGAGACGGCCATCGGCATCGTCACCGAGCGCCTCGGGCCCCGGCGTGGCCGCATGGTCGACATGGTGCAGCTCGGCGGCGGGCGCACGCGCGTCACCTACCGCATCCCCGCGCGAGGCCTGGTGGGCTTCCGCAGCGAGTACCTCACCATCACCAAGGGTGAGGGCCTGGCGTCGTCGCAGTTCGACGGGTGGGAGCCGCACATGGGCTACATCCCCCGGCGGTCGAACGGCGCCATCATCGCCGACCGCATCGGCGAGGCGATTCCCTACGCGCTCTTCAGCATCCAGGAGCGCGGCAAGCTCTTCGTCGCGCCCGGCACGCAGCTGTACGAGGGCATGATCATCGGCGAGCACGCGCACCCGAACGATCTCGACGTGAACGCCAGCCGCGAGAAGAAGCTCACCAACATTCGCGCCGCCGGCCGTGACGAGAACGTCATTCTCACGCCGCCGACCGAGATGGGCCTCGAGAAGGCGCTCGAGTGGATCGGCTCGGACGAGCTCGTCGAGGTGACGCCGAAGTCGATTCGCCTGCGCAAGCGCATGCTGGGCTTCAACGATCGCTACCGCGCCGAGCGCGACCGCAAGCGCGAGAAGGAAGAGTGACCTCGGGCCGCCGGTGAGCGCATGATGGCCTCGTGCGCTGCTGGCTCGAGCGGTTGAGTCCGCCTGGAGACGACTACGAGCTGCCCGAAGGCCGGGCCTCGCTCGTCTTCGGCCGCTCTCCGAAAGCCACCCTCGTGTTCGACGACGCGCTCCTGTCGGCGCGTCACTGCGAGCTGTTCAGCGACGGCACCTTCTGGCGGGTGAAGGATCTCGGCACCGAGAACGGCACCCGGGTCAACGGCCGCGAGATCCGCTACCCGCGCGCGCTCTTCGACGAAGACCGGCTCCAGTTCGGTCGCATCGAGCTGCGGTTCCGCTCCGAGGTGCGCGCCGATGATCCGGTGCTGAAGGAGGCGATCTCTCGCGAGCCCGACGCCCCGGAGCCGTGGCTGGTCTACGCCGACTGGCTCCTCGAGCGTGGCGACCCGCTGGGCGAACGCATGGCCCAGGCCCGCGCCAATGGACGGCTCGATCACGCGCCGTGGCTGGGCCCCCTGTGGGATCGGCTGCTGACCGGCGAGCTCGAGATCGACTGGCAGCTCGGCATGGTGCGCCGCGCCACCTTCCGCCAGGCGGTCGGGCAGCTGCCGTACGACTGGCACGACGCGGTCAGCACCCTCTTGCGCACGCGGGTGGCGCAGTTCCTCCGTGAGCTGGTGATCGATCTGCCGCGGCTCCACCAGGGCGCGCGGGCGCTCGACGTCGAAGATCTCGTCGACGCGCAGCGCTTCCTCGGCACCCTGCCCCTGCCCTCGACGCTCGAGCGGGTCTCGCTCGGCTACCGCCTGGGCGATCGATCGCAGCGGCTGGCGTGCATCGAAGAGCTCGCGCAGCGGGCCCCACGCGTCCGCGGGCAAGACGTCTTCGTCTCGGTGCGACAGGCGCGGCTCAAGCTGCTGTCGATCGTCGACGGCGTGCGGTTCATCGGCGTGTCGGAGGGCTTTCGGCCCCTCACCGCCGTCACCCGCGTTCGGCGCGGCACGAAGAACCAGCTCCACTTCGAGTCACCGCCCGGCATTCCGTTCATCGCCGATGGCAACCCGTGCCACTTCGCGCCGGGGGACGGCACGTGGAAGCTGTTCGCCGGCCGGCTGCGCGGCGAGGTGCGCGTCAACCAGCGCGTCGACTCGGTGTACCAGCTGCTGCCGGGCGACGTGATCGAGGTGCAGGGCGCGGGCAAGCTGCGCTTCGAGGTGCAGCCGTGACGGCGTGGCTGCGGCGCATCGACCTCGAGACGTTCGAGTGCGAGCGCCTCGAGCTGCACGCCGACGCCGGGCCCGTGCAGGTCGGGCGTGGGAAGCAGAACACCCTGGTGATCACCCGCGACAAGGTGGCCCGCGTGCACTGCGTGCTCCGTCGCGCCGGGGCGCGCTGGGTGGTGGAAGATCGCAACTCGTCGAGCGGCACCTGGGTCAACGGCCACCGGATCACCCGCGCCGAGCTCGTGCACGGCGACACGATCGATCTGTATGGCACGCTCCTGGTGTTCCTCGAGACGCCCGAGCACCGCGACGCCGCGCTCGAGGCGGCGATCGACCGTTCGCCGTGGAGCTCGCGCGCCCTCGAGGTGTGGGGCGACCGGCTGATCGAACACGGAGACCCGCTCGGGCCCCAGCTCGTCGGCGAGCCGGTGGACTCGCGGGTGCTCGAAGGCCTCTCCGAGCTCGTGGACGCCGGGCGGCTCGAGCTGCACTGGCGACAGGGCCTCATCGAGCGCGCGCAGGTACGCTGCACGAGCGACGCGACGTTCCAGGACGTCGATCTGCTCGGGCGGCTCCTCTCGCTGCGCGTGGCACGTTGGCTGCGTGAGCTGACGGTCGATCTCTGCACGTGGACGATGCCGGCGACGTCACGAGTGCAGTCCGACGCGGCGGCGGCGCTCCGTGGGCTCTTGAGCGGCCCGGAGCTGCCGGCGCTCGAGGCGCTCTCGTTCGGGTACCTGCCGACGGCGCTGCCAGCATCGCACTTCCGTGAGGCGCTGCTCGACCGGCTGCCGGCGCGCTTCCCGCAGCTCCGCACGGCGCCGCGTGACGTCCTGCCCGTCGCGCGCCACGCCTGGCTGGTGCCTGAGCACGTTCCACCCGGCCTCGACTTTCAGCCCATCGGCCCGACCGAGCGGGGCCGGCTTCCGCTCCACACCGGCGTCTGGGTGGGCGCGTCGGCGCCGGGCCGGCTGCGGTCGATGGCGCCCGGGGTTCGGCGCCACGGAGTGCTCGAGAGCTTCCTCGTGCGGCAGGAGGCGCCGCAGTGGTGCCTGGTTCCCGTCGAGCACGGGGTTCGCCTCAACGGCCGGCCCGCGGTGCCCACGCGGCTGCTCCCCGGCGATGTGATCGAAGAGCCGCGCGGCTGCCGCTTCAAGTTCGAACTGAAGGTGGAGCCGTCGACGAAGCGGTGAGCCCGATGGCGCTGTTCGAGCCGCTGGAGCGCCCGACGCTCGACCGCGCTGGCCCCCAGAGAATACGGGCGCCCTCGCCGGGACCGCCTCACGGCTCATTCCCGAGGCATCACGGCTCGCTTCGCGGTGTGCGGACGTGCCCGAGGCGATGGGCGGCGAGACGCGATTCAGAAGCAGGCGCCGAAGCCGACGATCAGCTCGAGCGCGCGTGGAGAGCCATGTCCAAGCAGGTGCACCACCCCGCCGCGGACCATCAGCCGCCCCGCGAGTACGCTCGCCCTGGTGCGCGGCAGGTCGACCGAGAGCCCCAGCGCCGTGTCGATGCCGCTGCGGTGGTGAACGTGCTCCGACTGACTCAGGGTGACGGCCACGGGGTGCTGGACGAAGTCTCCCCACGACGCCTCGTGCTGATGTGCGAACGCCACGGCGAGGAAGGGCCGCACACGGGCTTCGCCTGGCCATTCCAGGCGCGCGCCGACGCGAAAGGTGACGATGACGTCGAGCGGGCCCGTCATCGCGCCGGCGCCGACCAGCCCGTCGAGCCTCAGCCAGCGTGTGAGCTCGCGGGTGACGCCGAGGCCGCCGAGAAGACCCGCGCCAGCCGTGTCTGGCCGAAACGCACCGAGCCCCGAGACGTAGACCTCCCACTTCGGGAACACGGACTGACCGCCGAGCGGAGC
>JALOQF010000022.1 GCA_025459425.1 Myxococcaceae bacterium
CGACGAACTCGACGGTGCGGGTCGGCGACGTGACCTACGATGGCCGCCCCGACGTCATCGTCGGCTCCCGCGTGTACCAGGGGACCAACGCGGGCACGCTCAGCTTCTTCAGCTCGTCGCTCCCGGTGCAGCCGCCCAACCGGGTGGTCGTCGATCTCGACAACGACGGGGCGCTCGACCTGGTGGCTGGTGGCGCGGCGAGCTCGGTGTTGTCGGTGGCGAGAGGCTCCTCGTCGACGAGCTTCGGCTTCCCCCTCACGGCGCAGGGCTTCACGGGCGGCGCGCCCGTCGAAGACGTGGCGGTGGGGCGCCTCGACACCGACAGTCGCCGAGACCTGGTGCTGCTCCTCGGCCCGCCGGGGGCCCGCTTCGTCTCGGGCGTGCGCGGCACCTGTCGCTAAGAGGAACGGCGAGACGCCGGTCATTTCTCGAAGCGCACCTTGCGGCACTCGTCGAGCTCGGCGCGCCCAGATCAACGAGCTGGAGCTGCGCGCCTGCCTGCCGTGCACCAAGGCTGCGCGCATCCTTCTGCCGTTGGCGCGGCGGACGCGCGTCGAGGCCGGGTTGACCTGGCCATCGCGGCCGCCGGTGCGTCGACCTCGCAAGGAAGCGCGGCCCCGTCGCACCCCTTGCCCAGGAATGACTCGAATCACAGGGGCGTGGTTCGACGCTTCACGCCTCCCGCCGTGGTGGTTCGGCCTCGTCGAAGGCGCCCATGCTCGCCACGGCGAACCTCGCCCGCATCGCCGCACGCGCCACCATGGCCCGTGGGCGCGGGCTCCTCGTTGGCCCTGGGGCCTGGGAGCGATGTTCCAGCGTCTCCCAGGCAGCGCCCCTTTGCGTCGCTCTTGAAACTCATTCGTGTGGTGCTGCTGGCGTCGGTCCTCCCGGCGCTCGTCGTCTCGTGTACGCCTCCGGTGCGCCGGTGCGGTCCGACGACCTGTGCGTCGGGGTGCTGTGACGCGAACGGCGAGTGCCAGGGCGGCGCGAGCGTCGCGGCCTGCGGCCAGCGCGGAGACGAGTGCCGCACCTGCGGGACGGGCCAGGCGTGCTCGGCGGGCCAGTGCATCGCCGACAACCCGATGGGCGGCGGGCAGGCAGGCGGCGGCGGTGCGGGCGGCGGCGGAGCTGGAGGTTCGGCAGGCGGCGTCTCGGACGGCGGCACTCCCGTCACCGCGTGCGCCCAGGGCCTGACGCTGTGTGGCGAGCGCTGCGTCAACCTGCGCAACGACTTCGCGCATTGTGGCGCCTGCGCGCAGTCGTGTGTCGGCGCGCAGTTCTGCGAGAACGCCACCTGCCAGAACCTGCCGGCGAACTGCAGCCAGACGCCGTGCCCGACCAGCTACTTCTGTGACACCCGCACCAACCGCTGCACGTTCGGCTGCCAGGGCAACAACAACTGCGGCGGCGGCCAGCTGTGCGATCTGTCGCGCAACCTCTGCGCCTGCCCGCCCAACACCACGCTGTGCGGCGGCAACTGCATTCCCGTCACCACGGTGACGGCGTGTGGCTCGCGCTGCGTCGACTGCACGGGCGTGGGCGGGCCGAACGCGGTGCCCTCGTGCACCGCGGGCGCGTGCGACTTCACCTGCCAACCCGGCTACCACCGCTGCGGAAACCAGTGCGTGTCGAACTTCGCCACGGCCACCTGCGGTCAGCGCTGTGATGCGTGCCCTGCGCCGGCCAACGCCATGGCGACGTGTGACGGCACCGACTGCGGCCTCGTCTGCGCGGCGGGCTTCCACCGCTGCGGCACGGACTGCGTGTCGGACTTCGACGTGGCGACGTGTGGCACCAGCTGCTCGCCCTGCACGGCGCCCGCGAACGCCACCGCCGAGTGCCGCGCGCCCGGCACCGGACTGCCACCCGCGTGTGACTTCACCTGCAGCCCGGGCTTCGCCCGCTGTGGTGCGGCCTGCGTCGCCGAGTCGGTGACGGCCTGCGGCCCGACGTGTCAGACGTGTACGCCGCCTGCCAACGCGACGAACCCCCGGTGCGTCGCCGGAGCCTGCCAATACAGCTGCGCGAGCGGCTTCCACCAGTGCGGCAGCCAGTGCGTGTCCGACACCAGCGTGCTCACGTGCGGCACCTCGTGCACGCCGTGCCCTGCGCCGGTGAACGGCGCGGCGACCTGCAACGGCACCACCTGCGGCATTCAGTGCAACCCGGGGTTTCACGAGTGCAACGGCCAGTGCGTGTCGAACCTGTCGGTGGCCACCTGCGGCTCGCGGTGCGCGCCATGCCCCGATGGGCCGATGGGCAGCAACACCACCGCGACGTGCGATGGCGTGAGCTGCGGGCTGCGCTGCGCCTCGACGGCGACGCCCAACTTCTGCGGCGGCACCTGCGTGGCAGACTCGATCACGACCTGCGGCCCGTCGTGCCAGACGTGCGCCGCGCCTCCGAACGGCGCCAGCGCGAGCTGCGTCTCGGGCGTCTGCGACTTCACCTGCAACCCCGGCTTTCACCGCTGCGGCACGCAGTGCGTGTCGGACAGCTCCGTCGACACGTGCGGGCTCAACTGCACCCCCTGCCCGAACGGCCCTGCGAACACGATGCGCACCTGCACGCGGGCCAGCCCGACGAGCCCCTTCGTCTGCGGGTGGGACTGTGCGCCCGGCAACAACCGCTGCCCGGTCGGCGGCAACACCTGCGTGCCGAACGACTACCCGTTGGCCTGCGGCCCCACCTGCGCCGCGTGCAGCTCTCCCAACGTCAACGAGCGCGGTGTCTGTACGGGCGCCGGCATCTGCGCCACGGCCTGCGTCACCTCGTGCGGTGGGCAGTGCGTCAACACCCAGACGAGCCTCTCGCACTGTGGCGCGTGCAACACGAGCTGCGGCTCGGGTGATCGCTGCAGCGAGGGCGAGTGCCGGCCGCTGTGCGCCAGCGGCATCTCGTTCGCGTCGTCGCTCCAGACCTTCACCGCCTTCACCTCGGCCAGCTTTCCGTTCCTGCTCGTCGACGTGAACGGTGACGGGCGGCTCGACTTCGTCAGCACCGAGACGTCGATTCTCTACGTGCGCCTCGGCCAGCCTTCGGGCGGCATCTCGCCGACGACCTTCAGCAGCCTCAGCCTGAGCATCACGCCGAGCTTCCTGGTCGCGGGCGACCTGACGGGTGACGGGCGGCCCGAGATCGTCGCCATCGGCACGTCGTCGACCGCGGCGGTGCTGCGCAACAGCGGCACGGGCACCTTCGTGCAGTACACGATCACCGCGAACCCGCTCGCCTTCCTCACCCCGTCGACGGTGACGATCGGCGAGTTCACCGGCGCGCCGCCGCAAGACGTGCTCTTCGGGTTCAACGTCGCCACCAACACGCAGGCCGCGATCCTCTGGCCGGGCGTCACGGGCAGCATCGCCAACCCGATCTCGACGGGCGCCTCGGCGAACATCGGCATCGCGTCGATCAGCAACCTGCGGGCCGCCGACGTGAACAACGACGGGAACAGTGACGTGGTGGCGACGGCGGCCGCCAGCGCGGTGTTCGTTTTCCCGGGAACGGGCGTGGCGGCGTCGCCCTTCAACACGCTCGGCGCGCAGTCGGCGCAGCTGCCCGGCGGGGCGGTGTTCCCGACCGGAGCGTTCCCGCTGCTGGCAGGTGACGTCACCGGAGACGGAGTTCCCGACGTGGTGGTGGCCAGCGTGACCGGGCTGTCGAACGAGGCGCGCGTGCTCCCGCTCACGAGCAGCTTCACCTTCGGCACGTCGGTGTCACTCGGTGCCCCTGCGACCGTTCGCAGCCTGTCGCTCGGTGACGTGAACGGCGACGGACGGCGCGACGTGCTGGTGGGCAGCAGCGACGTGCGGGTGTTTCCATCGCTCACCGGCGGCCAGTTCGGCGCGCCGCAGACGATCGGCCTGACCCTCACCAGCACCAACCCGCTGGGCGCGCAGCTCGCCGACGTACTGGGAGACTCGCGGCCCGACGTGGTGCTCCAGAGCAGCTCGAGCATCATCTCGGTGACGAACGAGGGTGGTTCGTTCGGTCTCGCCCAGGGCGTCAGCGTCCCGACGGCGGAGCGGCTGGTGTCGGGCGACCTCAACGGCGACGGGCTCACCGACGCGGTGGTGACGCCCGCCATCTCGGCGCCGATGGTGGCGTCGGTCTTCTTCGCCGTCGACGGTGGCACGTTCGTCGCCGGGCCGACGGTGCCGGTGCGGAGCGATCGCGTCGCCATCGCCCGGCTCAACGGCGACACGGCGTTCGATCTCGTCAGCATCGGCATCGGGCCCGACGCCGGCGTGGTGGATGCGGGCTTGCCCGCGGGCCTGCCGAACTACCGGCTGGCCGACGCCTTCAACCCGACGCCCACGACGATTCGAGGGCGGATCGAGGTGTTCCGGAGTGGCCAGTGGGGCACGGTGTGCGATGACGGGTGGGGCTCGACGGACTCGCAGGTGGCCTGTCGGTCGCTCGGCTACTCGACGGTGGGCGCGCTGTTCTACGGCAACAACGCGGGCACGCTGCCCATCTTGATGGACGACGTGGCCTGCCTGGGTACCGAGGCCGAGCTGCTGGTGTGCTCATTCAACTCGAGCCACAACTGCTTCAACTCGGAAGACGTCGGCCTCGAGTGCTCGACCGTCGGCGCGGTGCCGTCCGCGCCCACGGTGGTCGAGGTGCGCTTTGGCGCGACGAACGGCACCCTCTCGGCGCCGGTTCAGCTCTCGACGCCGACGCCCGCGACGGTGGTGGCGACCGGCGAGCTCGATGGTGACACCAACGTCGATCTCATCGCCGCGACGGCCACGACGCTCCACTGGTTCCGCAACAACGGCAACGGCACGTTCCAGGCGGCGCAGCAGGTGGCGGCGCTCACCGGTGGCGCGAGCAGCCTCGGGGTCGCAGACCTCAACAACGACGGGCGCAGAGATCTGCTGGTGCTGAACAGCTCGTTCCTGACGGTGACGCCGTTCATCAACCTGGGCGGTGGCGGCTTCGCCCAGGGCACGGCGCTGACGGTGTCGGCCACCACCGGCTCGACGCTCGCGGTGGGCGACTTCAACAACGACAGCAAGGCCGACTTCGTCGTCGGCACGCGCATGTACCGGGGCGATGGCTCGGGCGGGTTCATCTTTCAGGCGACGCTCCCGTCGCTTCCGTCGCGGCTGGTGCTGTCAGACCTCGACAACGACGGGGCGCTCGATCTCGCCGCCGCTGGCAGCGCCAGCTCCGTGCTGAGCCTCTTGCGTGGAGACCCCCTGGCGTCGTCGGGCTTCGTGACGACCACGACCAGCGTGAGCCTCGGTGCCTCGGTGGCCGACGTCGCACCGGGTTCTCTCAACGGCGACGCGCGGCGCGATCTCATCATCCTCCAGGGCAACTCCGGCGCCCGGTTCCTCGCGGGGCTGCCGGCGGTCTGTCGCTGAGTGGTGCTGTGCTCGTCGGGCCGTGGCGTCCCACGGCCGCAGACTGGCCAGGCCCTGTCCGCGCAGGTGCCCGCGAAGGGCACCATCACCGCGCTCGGCGGCCAGCTGCAATCGCCCGTACGGGCTCGAAGTTGACGATGCGCGAGAACGAACCTCGTCGAGGCGACCGAACGCCTGCCCAGCTGGCGCCCGCGTCGCGCGCGCATGGGGAGGCGAGCCACCGGTGGCGCAGAGGAAGCTGCGAGCGTGGACCCAACCGGGCGCCTCGGTCATTCAACCTGGCTGCGCTCTCATGGAGGCCGCTCGGATGGCGACGCTCTTCCTCAGTCTGGTGATTTTCTCGCAGGCCGACGCAGCCGTGCCAGCGCGTTCCCCCCGGGGTGACGGCGCCAATCGCCCCTCGTCCACCCGCTCCGTCGGCGCGGGCCTCGAGGCTGCGCTCGCGCTCCTCGGCTCGCCGTACACCTGGGGTGGGCGGCTGCGCGGGCGCGAGGGCCTGGACTGCATGGGGGTGGTGCTGGCGGCGGCCGAGCAGGCCTCGGGCTGCGGCTGGCGCTCGTACCCGGTCAAGCCCACCGAGCTCGTCGCGCAGCGCCTCTGGGGCGCGCCGGGCGAGGGCCTCGCGCCCGTGGCCACCGACGCCCTCGACGTCACCCGGCTCGAGCGCGGAGACGTGTTGCTGCTCGTCGGGCCGTCCCTGAACCCCGCCGAGCCGCCCATCGGCCGCCTCGGCGACGTCGACGTCTGGGTCTGGCACGTGGGCCTGTCCCTCGGAGAGGGCAGGGCGCTGTTCGGCGATCACCACGCCGGCGCAACGGTCGAAGAGATGCTCGTGCCGTACCTGCAGCGCTACCGCTCCGAGTACTTGGGGCTGTTCGTCTTGCGCGGCCCGGCGACCCGGCCGAGCCGCTGCCGAACCCACGCGCCGCTCGGCGGGCGGCGGTGACGCGCGGCTACGAGATCGCCTCGTGCTCGTCGGTGGAGATCTCGTCGTCCTTCGTGTCGCCGAGCGCTGGCACCTCGACCGCGGTCGCGAGGTGTGACTTGAGCCTGTCGGGCAAGACCTCGTCCCACACGCCCATCAGGGGCCGGCCCAGCTCACGCAGTGCGACCACCATCACCTCGGCGACGGCCTTGCGCACGAGCGCGGCCGCTTGCGGAGAATCGTGTTCCTCGGCCCAGGCCACCAGGCCGCTCACGTCGGACAGGAGCTGCTGGAGCGTGCCCGACACCTGCGTCGCCGTCTCCTTGCGGAGCGGCGCGAACGTCACCTCTTCAGCCATGGGAACACTTTTGCATGGGGGCCCGCCTCACGCACTTCCGGTGACGACCGGGCCTCAGGGGTGCGCGAAGCAGTCGATGGCCGCGACGCCGAACATGTCCTTCGTGGCGACGTTGGCGCCCCGCTTGAGCGCCGCGCCGGTGAGCAGCGGGCGCAGCTGGGGTTCCTGGGGCGCGACGATGGCGATGTGCTTGAGGCGAACCTCGCGGGGAATCGCCACCACGAGGTACCCCGCCTCGGCCGCCTCGTAGATCGACGCGTCGGTGACCCGCGACCACCCGCGCATGGGGCCTTCGTGCCGAAGCCAGTCGACCGTCTGCGCGAGCGTGAGCTCCTTGGCGCCGACGAAGTGGGGGATCTCGCAGTTCATGGCGCGGCTGACGTCCCAGACGAAGATGTGCCCACGCGGCTTGCCCGGCGCGTCGTCGGCGTAGCGGGGGTTCGCGGCGACGGCGAACTGGGCCAGCACCAGCTCGAGCTGCTCGCGCGAGCGTTTGCCCTCGCGGCTCTGGAGCGGAGCCTTCACGGCCTTCCACACGTCACGGCCGACGAGGTCGGGGTGGGGCGTCGCTCCGTCGGGCTCGTACTCACTGCTCGCCTCGGGCTCCTCGACGGCCTTGAGGGTGCCGGGGTCGGTGCCGAGAAAGCTCGAGCGCTTGCGCTGCATGGCGCCCGACGCGAACTGCGAGCCCATGAAGTCCTTCTGGACGGTGGTGAGGCCGGCCGGGCGCGCGGCCTCGCCCGTGACGGGTGGCGGAGGGGCGGACGGCGCGGGGCCTCCGTGGCCCGCCGCGGCAGCGGGGGCCGATGGCGCCGCTGGAGGCGCCGGCGTCACCGTCGAAGCGGGCTTCGGTGGCACCTCACCGAGCATCGGCATGGCGCCCGTCGAGGTCCGCGCTGGCTGCACGGGGATCTGTCCCGTCGGCCGCCGACCGCCTCCATCGGAGCCGAGATCGAAAGCCGACCTGGTCTGCGCCGGGCGGCCGTTCTGGTCCTTGGGAGGAGGCGCCATATGGCGCGCCAGTGTAGCCGCGCCCGCGCGGCGTGGGGCAATGGCGATGGCGAGCCCGACGCCGATGCGGGCTGATCAACGGGCTGACGCCGCGATGCACGGAAACGGGGCCGGCGGCGGCGGTTTTTTTGCGGGTGTGTGTGTGCCGTGGTCACATCATCAGGCCTGTAGCGAGCCCATGCTGATCCGTTCGACGCTGATCATCGCCTGTCTCACCGCGCTGCCCGCGAGCGCTGGCAAGCCTGCGGCCGACGAGGCGTACGAGTCGGCGAAGGCCGAGTACACGAAGCTCAAGAAGGACGAAGCGCGGCGCGCGCTGCGGCACCACTGGCTGAACGTCGGCAAGCGCTTCGACGCGGTCGCGGCGAAGCACCCGAAGACCGAGCGCGCGCCCGAGGCCCTCTTCATGGCCGGCCAGCTCTACGGCGATCTCTCGCGGCTGTCGCAGAACGGCGACGACGTCGCGATGGCGGAGCGCGCGTGGCGGAAGCTGATCGACGGCTGGCCGAAGCACCGGCTCACCGACGACGCGGCGCTGGCGCTCGCGCGCTTGCTGGCTGACCGCAAGGGTGACGTGAAGGCCGCGCGAAAGGTGCTCGACGCCACGCTCCCCAACGCGAACGACAAGAAGAAGGACATGGCGCGCCTGCTCGCGTCGCTTCCAGCGCCGGTCGAGCCGAAGGTGAAGAAGGCGGACAAGAAACTCGAGGCTCCGAAGCCCGCAGCGCTCGAGAAGGTCGAAGCGCGCGCGCTGGGCCACGTCACTCCCGCCAGGCCGGCCACGCTCGAGCTCGAGACGCCCGAGGTGGCCGACGCCGACGCGCCGGCGAAGAAGGTCTCGGCGCTGGCCGAGGCGCTGCGCAAGCTCCACGAGAGCGCCCCGGCCCCCGCACCGAACCCGGAGCGCACGGAGGAAGCGCCCGTCGCCCAGGCTCGCCGCACGCCTCCCACGCCGCGGGTCGACGCCGAACCGGCTGCCCCCCGCGCCGAGGCCGACGACGAGGCGGCGGTGGTCGAGCCGGGAGAGTCATCGGTGGTGGCGTCGCTCCAGGAGCGGCTGCGCGACGTTCGGGTCGGCGCCCGGGCGACGGATCCAGCGGCGAAGTCACGGCTCGCGGCGCTCGCCCGACACCAGCAGACCGACGAGCTGTCGCTCGCGCAGCAGCTCGGCCTCAAGGTCCGGCGCGTGGTGATCGACGCCGGCCACGGTGGCCACGACACGGGCGCGATCGGCCCGACCGGCGTGCGCGAGAAGGACGTGGCGCTGGCCGTGACGCAGAAGCTCAAGGCGAAGCTCGAGGCGCTGGGCCTCGAGGTGGTGCTCACCCGCGACGATGACACCTTCATCGCCCTCGACGAGCGCACCCGCATCGCGAACCGCGAGCACGGCGATCTCTTCATCTCGATTCACTGCAACGCGGCGCCCTCGAGGGCCTTGCGCGGCGTCGAGACGTACACGCTCAACACCTCGAGCAACCGCTACTCGGTGCGGCTGGCCGCGCGCGAGAACGCCACCACCGAGCGCGGCATCAACGATCTCCAGTACATCCTCGCGGACCTGGCCACCAAGGCGAACACCGGCGAGTCGCAGCGGCTGGCCGAGCGCGTGCAGCGGTCGATCGTCCGGGGCCTGTCGAAGGACTACAAGGGCATTCGGGATCTGGGCACGAAGGAAGCCCTCTTCGTCGTTCTCCTCGGCGCGAAGATGCCGTCGATTCTCGTCGAGACGTCGTTCCTGTCGAACCCCGAAGACGAGCAGCGGCTGGCGAGCGAGGCGTACCAGGAAGCGCTGGCCGATCAGATCGCCGAGGCCGTCGACGGCTTCCTCGACGAGCGGAACAAGGTGGCGCAGGTCGACTGAGCTGCACGGCGCTGGGCTTGCGGCGTGACCTGTGGTTGTCAGCCGCCCCGTGAGACGGGTGCGCGCGCTCGAGGTGGTGTTCTTCGCGACGGGGTTCGCGTCGTTGCTGCTCCAGGTGGTGTGGCAGCGGCTCATCTCGCTCCACGCGGGCGTCGATCTCGTCGCGAGCACGACGGTGGTCGCGGCCTTCATGGCTGGCCTGGGCCTGGGAAACCTGGTGGGCGGTGTGGTCGCCGACCGACGCTCCCCGCGGGCCGTGCTGGGCCTGTATGCGGCCTCGGCGGCCCTCGTCGGCGTCTATGGCCTGGTGAGCCCGGTGTTGCTCTACGACGGGTACCGCGCGGTGGCGCCGTCACTCGGTGGCGTCGGGAGCACCTTCGCCTTCAACCTCGCGCTGCTGGCGGTGCCGACGACGCTGATGGGCGTGTCGATGCCGTTGCTCGCGCGGGGCGTGGTGACGACGGTGGACGAAGCGGCGCACCGCCTCGGCCGGCTCTACGCCATCAACACGCTCGGCGCGGCGCTCGGAGCGGGCGTGTCGGGCTGGTACCTGCTGGGCACCTTCGGCTTCGTCTCGAGCATCCGGTTGGCGTCGGCCTGCTACCTGCTGGCGGCGACGGTGGCGTTGGTGCTGTGGCGCGCGGCCACGCCCGACACGAAGGACGTCGCAGCGCCTGCGCCGACGGCGACGCCCAGCGGTCGCGATCGCGCCTGGCCCTGGTACGCCGCCTATGCGCTGACGGGCGCGGTCGCCCTGGGCCTCGAGGTGGTGTTCCTGCGGCTGGTCGACGCCCTCATGCGCTCGAACGCGTACACCTTCGCGCACGTGCTGACGCTGTACCTCGTCTGCTTCGCGCTGGGCTCGGCCGCGGGCGCGCGGGTGGTGAAGCGGGTCGAGCAGCCCGGCCAGACGTTCCTTCGCCTGCAGCTCGCCATTGGCGCCACCGCGCTGCTGGGCCTGCTCGTCCTCGTGCACATGCCGCTGCCGCCCGTGCGGGCGATGTTCGACAGCTACTTCGCCTCCGACGGGTACCTCAGCACCGGCCCCGCGATGCCCGAGACGGCGCGCGCGGCCGCGAAGCTCGTCTTCGTCTATGCACTCGGGCCGGTGACGGTGATGGGGCTGCCGGTGTTCCTCATGGGCCTCGCGTACCCCTTCGTGCAGGCCGAGGTGTCACGCGAGCTGTCGCGGCTGGGGCGGGGGACGGGGCGCCTGCTCTTCGCGAACATCGTGGGCAACGTCGTGGGCACGCTGGTGGTGAGCTTCGTGCTGCTCGACGCGTTGGGGAGCGCCGGGACGCTCCGGCTGCTCGCCGGGCTGAGCGTCGGCCTGGGCCTCTGGGGCGTCTGGCTGGGCCGGCAGTCGCTCGCGGGCCGCCGCCTGGCATGGGGCAGCGTCGCGCTCGTGGCGCTCTCGTGCGTGGCGGTGTTCCCGTCGAACGAGCGGCTGTGGCGGTTCTTCCACGCGGCCCCGGAAGGCGCCCTGGTGCTCGTCGAGGAGCGCGCCTGCGTCAACGCGTGGGTGACGAAGGAGCAGGGCGAGCAGGTGCTGTTCCTCAACGCCACCAGCCAGAACGGCTGGCCCTACGACGACTTTCACGTCGTCATCGGCATCGTGCCCTCGCTCGTTCACCCCGCGCCGAAGCGCGCGCTGGCGGTGGGCCTGGGCGCTGGCAGCACCGCGTGGGGCCTGCTGCAGGACGAACGGCTCACCTCGGTCGAGTGCGTCGAGATCTGCGGCGGAGAGATCGAGCTGGTGCGGCACCTCGCCGCGTCCCACGACTCGGCCGAGAGCCGGCAGCTCCTCGAAGATCCACGCTCGCACCTCATCGTGGGCGACGGGCGCAAGCACCTGCTCGCCGCGCAGCAGCCGTGGGACGTCATCACGGTCGACGCCATGCGGCCCAACGGCGCCTCGGCCGGCAACGTGTACAGCGAAGAGTTCTACGAGCTCGTCGCGGCACACCTCGCTCCCGGTGGGCTCTTCGCGCAGTGGGTGCCGACGCCGCGGGTGCTCGAGACGGTGAAGCAGGTCTTTCCGCACGTGGTGGTGCTCGAGGTGCCGGGTGGACGCGGCGAGTTCCTGTTGGCCTCCGATGCGCCGGTGACGATCGATCGCGCGCGCCTCTCGGAGCGGATTGCCGCGCGCGGGGCCGGTCTGCGGGAAGGCCAGCGCGCGTCGGTGCGCGCCTTCATCGAGGGCGTGACGCCACGCGTGGAGCGCGCCGGCGGGCCTCCAGCGCCGGTGGCCGAGACGGCGCTCAACTCGGACCTGTTTCCACGCGACGAGTACTTCCTCAACCGCTGAGGTGCGCTCGCGCCGGGCCGATTCGGATCGACGCGACGGGCTGGGAGCGTCGGTCGGGTCGCGACACGAGACGCGGTGCGCGACGCCGCGGATGGCTCGTCACCGAATGCGGCCCGCGAGCGCGAAGATGGGTAGGTACATGGCGACGAGGAACACGCTGACCGTCGCGACGATCAAGGCGCAGCCCGCGACGATCCCCCCGACGAAGGACCTTCGGCCAACGGCGATCACCGCGACGGCGCCCACCAAAGAGCTGGCCGGGCCCACCCACCGGGTCAGGAAGAGGCGGGTCAGCCATGGCAGCTCGCCGCCGAAGTCGGCGAAGAGGCCCACGAAGCGTGGGGCCACGAGCAGTCGGAGCAGGAGCGCAGCGACGACCGCGCCCACTCCGAGGAACGCCGCCGGCAGGAGCGGCGGCAGCCCCCCTCGCGGCGTCACGGCTGAACGGACTTGAGCACCCCGCCGCCGAGCGTTCCCAGCCACAGCGTCGTGCGCTGCGCGCCGTTCTGCATCGTGGTGAAGCCGTCGATGGCGGTGACGCGCCGCTGGCTGCCGGAGTCGATCAGCCGCCACTGCACGCCGTCGAAGCGCATCATGAAGCCGAAACGAATCGGTGGGTTGGTGAAGCCCACCATGTACAGGTTGTCGACCGAACTGCCCCACGAGGCGGTGGCGATGTCGACGGGAATGGGCAACGACTCGAAGGCCGTGAGGGTCGCGGTGTCGAAGTAGACGCCGTAGCGCGCGTCACCGAACGCCCAGGCCTCGCCCCCGCCCGGCGCGTAGACGGTACGCCACGGCCCCTGCTGCACCATCATCGACTCACGCGACGTCCAGGTGGTGCCGGTGCGCTGCACGAGGAGCTCGTCACCAGCGACCCAGATCTCGTTCGCGCTGGGGCAGCTCACCGCGAAGAGATCTCCGGCCATCTGCGCGACCTCTTCGCCGGCCAACCCGCTCGAGTTCCCGAGGTACGCCGTGCCATTGTCTCCCGCGCCGACGAGGCGCTCGCCGCACCACTTGAGATCGCGAATCGGCCCCACGCGCGAGACGGACATGGGCACCCACTGCGAGTTGTTCCACCGGTACGTTCCATCGTCCGAGTCGACGATGACGTCCATGCCGGCGCGCGCGACGATGGCGTAGACCCGGCGGCTGAAGGGCTGCGGCGCTCCCAGGGGCTCCCAGCCAGACGGCCCCTGGTGCAGCACGCTGCCGGTGGCCTGCAGGCACATCGGGTCGACGCACTCGTTGACGCTGACGAACACGTCATTCGGAGTGGCCGCGAGGTCGGCGACGTCGCCGTAGAACCCGCGGCTGCGCTCCGTGAAGGACTTGGAGGTGGCGTCCCATTCCCAGACCGCGCCGAAGTCGCCCACGACGTAGCCGATGGGTGAGCTGGGGCCTCCGCCGAAGATGCCGCGTGGTTGCTGGGGCCCGCGCATGGCGTACTCGGTCCAGCCAGTGCCGCTGGTGCCGCCATCGACGTTCACGCCGCCGTCCGGGTCGAGGCCTCCATCGGTATCGAGGCCTCCATCGACTGGCGTGGGGAGCGCTGGCGGAGGTACCCACGACGCGATCAAGGCCCGGCCAGCGCGACGGCCTGCGAGGAAGAGGCGGTCGTCGAAGAGGCCAAGGCTGGTGAAGTCGGCCGACGCGAGGGTCGACGGCAGGTTGATGGCCGTCCACGCGCCGCCCGTGAAGCGCCAGAGGCGGCCTCCGCCGACGGCCCACGAGTCGCCCGTGGTGGCGTCGACGATCTGACCCGCCTTCAGCAGCACGGCGAGCTCGCGCTCGAACAACGAGTCCCACACGCGGCGCGCCGGATCGTACCGGTAGATGCTGCCGAGCTCGTTGACGACGGCGAAGGCGCCCCGGCCGTCACCGGTGATCGACATGACCCGCCGCAGCGTGGGGTTGTTCTCTTCGATCCACCCGCCGTCGCGGTACGCGAGCAGGTTGTTGCCAGTGCCGGCCGTCATGCCGAAGGTTCCGTCGAACCACATCGTCGACAGCTCCGAGATGTTGTTGGGCTGGAAGACGCGCACACGGGGCGCCTGGGTGGTGCCGCGGAACTCGACGGCGACGCCCGTGGTGCCCTGGAGGCCCACGGCGATGGCGTTGGTGGGCGTGGTGCCGCCGATGGCGCGAAACGAGATGCCCGGGCCCGAGAAGAGGCGCTGCCACTGGTTGGTGGCGCTCCGGGCGAGCACGGTGCCGTTCTCACCGACGAAGAAGGTGCCGAGGCCACCGGGCGCGAGACCGCCGCCCAAGAGATCGTTCCCGGTGGGGAAGGGGTTGTCGTGCGAGGCGGTCGTCGGGCCCGCGAGCGGCGGGTCGCGCACCACGAAGACCTTCGCGGTGGCGCTCTTCATGCCCACGCGCGCCGTGACGGTCGCGGTGCCGGGGTCGAGCGCGGTGACGGTGCCCATCATGTCGACGCTGGCGACGCGGGGCGGGAGCACGCTCCAGGCGACGGTGGCTTCGATGGAATCTCCGTTCGGCGCCACGACCCGCGCGTTGAGCTTGCGCGTCTCTCCGACGCGGAGGGTGACTTCTTCGGGGTCGACCTCGAGGCGATCGATGTTGGGCGTCGACGGCGAGGTGACCCAGAACAGCCCGAGCCGATCGGTGGTGGCCTCGACGGCTTCGAAGGGCACGGTGTTGGTGCGCGAGCCCGGCAGCGGGTTCATGAACGACTCGTTCCCGGTCTGCCGGCGCATGTCGTAGGTGCCGGGGTCGACGCCGCGCACGAGCCGCTCCGGGTCCCACGCGATGTACAGCTTCACCGGCGCCTGGAAGCGCAGGTTGGTGGGCGAGATGCGCCAGCCGACGCTGATGCGCTTGCGGCCCTCGATGTCGGGAATGCCGGTGTCGACCCGCGTGAAGAAGATGCGCGTCTCGCCGCTGACGGCGTTGCGGGGCACCTCGATGGCGTAGCCATTGCGGGGGAAGATGCCGCCCTCGGGCGTGAGGACGATGGTGTTGTCATCGCCTCCGTCTGGCAGGTTGATGGGCGGAGGACAGGCGACGAGGCCGGCAGCGCACAGGCCCGACAGCGCCATGAGACGAATCGACGAAGACGTCACGAACGGGTGCTCCTTCGGCCCAGACGGCGCGCTGGAGGCGCCAGCGTGTGGGCGTGAATACTCCACCTTCCGGGCGGGGAACAGCGGCGCGGCTTCGGGTTGACGGGGAATGGGTTCCGCTGAATGTGAGTTGCGTGCCAATGGTTTTTTCCCGCTCGAGGTGTCGCACCATGGAGACCCGTTCGTTGGTGGTTGTCGCAGTCGTGGCCGCGCAGGTGGCGCTCGCCCAGCCGGTGATGCCGAAGGAGGCGCAGCTGCCGAGCCTGGCGCCGCTGGTGGAGTCGGTGAAGGGCGCCGTCGTCAACATCGACGTGCGCAAGGAGGTGAAGGGTGACGAGCTCTTGAGCCTGCCCTTGCCGATGCGGCGAAGGGGAGGGCCTCCGACGACGCAGGGCAGTGGCTCGGGCGTCATCATCGACTCGAAGGGCCTGGTGCTCACCAACAACCACGTGGTGGCCGACGCGCTCACGATTCGGGTGCGGCTCGACGACGGGCGCACGCTCGAGGCGGACATTCTGGGGCGTGACCCGCTGACCGACCTGGCGCTTTTGCGCATGAAGGGGAAGGTCGACAAGCTGCCGTCGGTGTCGCTCGGTGACTCGTCGGGCCTGCGGGTGGGCGACTGGGTGGTGGCGATCGGCAACCCGTTCGGGCTCGCGCACTCGGTGACCCTGGGCATCATCTCGGCGAAGGACCGCGACATCTCGGCGGGCCCGTACGATCAGTTCCTGCAGACCGACGCGGCGATCAACCCCGGCAACTCGGGCGGGCCGCTGTTCAACCTCAAGGGCGAGGTGGTGGGCATCAACACGGCCATCAACGCGGCGGCGAACAGCATCGGGTTCTCGGTGCCGTCGAACCTGGCGAAGGCGCTGGTGCCGCAGCTCGAGGCGAAGGGCTTCGTGGTGCGCGGGTGGCTCGGCATCGCGCCGCAGGACGTGACGGGAGCGCTCGCGCGGGCGCTCGGCGTTCCGGGCGGCGAGGGTGCGCTGGTGGTGAGCGTGACCGAGGGTGGCCCGGCGTCGAAGGCCGGCATCAAGGAGGAAGATGTGATCGTCGCGCTCGACGGCGTGAAGGTGGTGAACGCGTCGGGGCTGGTGCGCATGGTGGGGCTCAAGCGGCCGGACGTCCCCGTGACGTTGTCGATCGTGCGCGCCGGCAAGCCGCTCGATCTGAAGGTGACGCTGGGCACGCGGCCTGACGTCGAGGGCATTGGCGCGGTGGAGCGGCCTTCCGATTCCGACGAGAAGTCCTCGTCGCCGCCGCGGCTGGGGCTCTCGCTGGACGATCTCGACCCGCGCTTCGTGAGCGCGACAGGCATCAAGGGCGGCGCGAGCGTGGTCGAGGTGGCGCCGGGCTCACCGGCCGAGAAGGGCGGGCTGCGCCGGGGCATGGTGGTGACCGAGGCGAACCACAAGCCGGTGAAGAACCGCGACGAGCTGGTGAAGGAGCTGAAGACCGCGAAGCCAGGCGACGTGGTGCTCCTGCGGACGCTGGTGCCAGGCGGCGGACGCGGGCTGCAGGCGATCGAAGTGCCGTAGCTTCATCGTCTGAAGGTCGACGCGCCTTCAACGACCGCCCAGACGACGGCAGCACCCGGAGCCGCTCCGAAACACGCGACGAGGGCAAAGGCATACGCCGGGAGCGAGCCGTAGTGCTCGGTGACCGCCACGGCCGTGAAGACGCCACCCAGCGGCGCGAGCGGCGCCAGACTTGCTGCCAGCCATGCCAAGCGTCGATCGGTTGGGTAGTACCAGCCCCCAGCGACTCCGAAGAGCGCGGCGATCACCCAGGACGGCGAGCCATGAAGCGCAGCGGGTCCGTGGCCGAGCTATAGGAACGACGCGGCCACGATGCCCACGCCGGCGATTGAGGCTGCGATGTCGCGGCGAGGGTCTTTGTCCACGCCCTTGAAGTCTACGCCCCCTCAGGCGGCCTTGCGGTCGACGAGCTCCCGAACCGCGACGAGTTGGCCGTTGACGAT
Source organism: Myxococcaceae bacterium (assembly GCA_025459425.1). GTDB lineage: Bacteria > Myxococcota > Myxococcia > Myxococcales > Myxococcaceae > Xiheimicrobium. The sequence continues at coordinate 16,912 of JALOQF010000022.1, forward strand.
GGTGACGAGCGGGCGAGAGACGAGGCGGGTGACGGGCATCACCGAGACCGGCCGGTCCGTCTTGCGGGGCGGGGCGTGGGTGGGGTCGGTCATGGAGAATCCCTTCAGCAACGTCGAGGCCACCGGCTCGAAACCGGGCAGCGTCAAAAGGTTGCGCGTACTTGCGCGTGTCGATGTCTCCGATTCGAGGACAGGCGGACGAGAATGCACCGCACCATGACGCCCGTTTGCGACGTGCGATTCACACCGCGGCGCGGCCGGCCTGACACGGCCGCCCTGAACCAATCCGCCCAAGTCCCCCAACCCCCCAAGGTCCCGCCGTCCGGCGGCACATATGGTCACACCACGTAGTGTCACGCTTGCTCACGTCTTCTCGCACATGCTAGTCCGCGCGGTTCCGAGGCCGATTTACCGGCTCCGGAGCGATTCGCACTTCCGCGGACTTCTGTGGGTGAGGGGACGACATGCGTCTGAAGCGGCTCGACATCACGGGCTTCAAGTCCTTCATGGACCGCACGGTGTTCTCGTTCGATGACGGCATCACCGCCGTCGTCGGTCCGAACGGCTGCGGCAAGTCGAACGTCGTCGACGCCATTCGCTGGGTCATGGGCGAGCAGAGCGCCAAGAACCTGCGCGGCCGCGGCATGGAAGACGTGATCTTCAACGGCTCCGAGACGCACGCGCCGCTGTCGATGGCCGAGGTGACGCTCACCCTCACCGTCGAGTCGCAAGACGTACTGCCCGAGACGCTCGCCGGCCTGCCCGAGGTGTCCGTCACGCGGCGGCTCTTCCGCTCCGGCGAGTCCGAGTACCAGATCAACAAGACGACCTGCCGCCTGCTCGACATCACCGAGCTCTTCCTCGGCACCGGCGTCGGCACCAAGGCCTACTCGATCATCGAGCAGGGCCGCGTCGGGCAGATCGTCTCGGCGCGCCCGGAAGACCGCCGCTCGTTCATCGAAGAGGCCGCCGGCATCACCAAGTACAAGGCCCGCCGCCGCGCCGCGGAACGCAAGATGGAGTCCACCCAGCAGAACCTGCTGCGGGTGAACGACATCGTCGCCGAACTCGAGAAGCGCCTCGACTCGCTCGAGCGCCAGGCCCGCAAGGCCGAGAAGTACAAGCGCCTGCGCGGCGAGATGCGCGACATCGAGCTGCACCACTCGTCGCACCGCTTCCTCGAGCTCACCGCGGGCCGCTCGCTCCTCACCACCCGCCTCGAGACGCTCACCGCCGACGAGAAGGAGAAGCTCGGGCGCGTGCAGGCGATGGACGCCGACATCTCCACGCGCCGTGAGGCCCTCGAGGCCGAGACCGCCGCCCTCGAAGCCGCCGCCGCCGAGTTCTACGCGCTCGAGTCGCAGGTGCAGCTCGACGCGCAGAACCTCGTGCACTGGAAGGAGGACCTCGAGTCCACCCGCGCGCGCGTCGCCGCCGCCGAGACCGAGCTGGCCGAGGTGCTCGCCCGCAAGGCCACCGCCGAGCAGGAGAAGGCCGAAGCCGAGGGTGAGCTGCAGCGCCTCGGCGTCGCCTCACGCGAAGACGAGGTGGCGCTCGAGGTGTTCGAAGAAGAGCTCCGCCGCACCGTCGAGCTCATGGCGCAGGTCACCACGCGGCTCGAGGGCGAGCGCCGCGAGCTGGTCGAGGTGCTGACCCGCGTCGCGAACCACGAGTCGAACCTCGCCAACCTCGACACCCGCCGCGCCGACCTCGACCAGCGCATGGAGCGCCTCGTCGCCGAGCGCGCCGTGCTCCAGGCCGAGCAGACGCAGCTCGAAGACGCCCGCCGCGAGGTGCTCGCCCGCGTCGAGCAGAGCCGCCAGCTCGCCATCGAGATCACCCAGCGCCGCGGTGAGGAAGAGACGACGCTCCAGCAGGCGCGCGAGGCCTTCACCGAGAACGAGGTGCAGGTGCTCGCCGTGCGCGACGAGCTGTCCGACACCCGCAGCCGGCTCCAGTCGCTCGAAGAGATTCAGCGCAACTACGAGGGCTTCGACCGCGGCGTGCGCGCCGTCATGAGCAAGGCCGGTGAGGATCTCCGCCAGGCCGGCATCTTCGGCCTCGTGTCCGACGTCGTCACCGCCGCGCCCGAGCTCGAGAAGGCCATCGAGGCGGCGCTCGGAGATCAGCTTCAGCACGTCATCGTCGAGACGCCCGAGCGCGGCGTCGAGTACGTCGAGTACCTCAAGTCCCTCGGCGAGGGCCGCTCCACTTTCGTGCCCGTCGGCAGCGATGGCCTCGAGGTCCTGCCCCCGCTCGAAGGCCCCGAGGTGCGCGCCATGGCGCTCTCGCAGGTGCAGGTGAAGGACGAGGCCCTGCGCGGGCTGGTCGAGCGGCTCCTCAACGGCGTGGTGGTGGTGCACGACCTCGAGAGCGCCCGCTCGCTCGCCACGCGCGCCGCGAAGTACACGTTCGTCACCGTCGACGGCGAGGTGCTGCGGCCCGGCGGCGTCGTCACCGGCGGCGTGATGGAAGGCCCGGCCGTTGGCGCGCTCCACAAGAAGCGGCAGATCGCCGAGCTGGCCGACCAGGTGAAGCGCCTCGAGGAGCGCTACCAGGAGCTCATCACCCGCCACTACGAGCTGCAGAAGCAGGTGGGGCAGCTCGAGGGCGTCTTGAAGGGCCTCGAGAAGAACCGGCACCAGGAAGAGCTGCAGCTCCAGGGCCACGAGAAGGATCTGTCGCAGGCCGCTTCGAGCCTGGTGAAGCTGCGTGAGCGCATCGCCGGCCTCGACGCCGAGCTCTCGCAGCTCGAGGCGACGAAGAACCTGCTGTCGGTCGACCTCGAGTCATCCCGCGGCGAGGTGATGCACGGGCAGACCGACAAGCAGGCCCGTGAAGAGCGGGTCGCGCTGCTGCAGTCCGAGCTCGAGGCGCTCACCGCGAAGAACGAGGCCACTCGCGCCGAGGCCACCAGCCTCAAGGTGAAGGTCGCCTCGTCGAGCGAGCGCGGCTCGTCGGCCCGTCAGCGCGCCGACACCCTGTTCACCCAGGTGAACGAGCTCACCGAGCGCGCCGGACGCCTGTCGACGACGAAGGACGAGGGCGTCGCCCGCATCGCCGAGCTGGAGCAGCGGCTCTCCGAGACCGGCGCGGGCCGCGAGGAGCGCGAGGCGAAGCTCTCCGAGGCGCGCGGCGGCATCGACGCCCGCAAGGAAGCCCACGCCGCCGAGGTCGCGAAGGTGCGCGACGAGGAGCACCAGCTCAAGGAGCTGCGCACCTCGGCCGAAGCCCTCACGCACGAACTCGCCGAGCTGACGCTCAAGTCGCGCGAGCTGTCCCTCGAGATGGAGCACCTCGCGTCGACGGTGCAGGAGCGCCACGGCGTCGCGATGCACGAGGCCATCTCGATGTACCACACGCACCCGCAGCTCGGCGCCGAGGCCGTCGAGCGCCTCAAGGAGCTGCGCGCGCAGGTCGAGAAGATGGGCGAGGTGAACGTCACCGCCATCGAGGAGCACCAGGAGATCGCCCAGCGCTTCGAGTTCCTCTCGAAGCAGAAGAAGGATCTCGAGGCCTCGCTCGAGCAGCTCACCGAGGCCATCAAGACCATCGACGAGACCTCGCGTCAGCGGTTCAAGGAGACCTTCGACGTCGTCAACGACAAGTTCCAGCAGGTCTTCCCGCGCCTCTTCGGCGGTGGCCGCGCGAGCCTGCTCTTGACGCAGGAGCCCGGCTCGAGCGAGCCCGGCATCGAGATCCTCGCGCAGCCGCCCGGCAAGAAGCTGCAGAGCGTCAACCTCTTCTCGGGTGGTGAGAAGGCGCTCACCGCCGTCGCGCTCATCTTCGGCATCTTCCTCATCAAGCCGACGCCGTTCTGTCTGCTCGACGAGGTCGACGCGCCGCTCGATGAGGGCAACGTCGGCCGCTACAACGACATGGTGAAGGAGATGAGCAAGACGTCGCAGTTCATCCTCATCACGCACAACAAGCGCACCATGGAGATCGGCGACACCCTCTACGGCGTCACCATGGAAGAGCCGGGCGTCTCGAAGCTGGTGGCCGTGAACCTCAAGGAAGCGGCGGCCAATACCGATCAGCAGGTGGCCTGAAGGCCCGGCGTTTTCCGCGGGTGAAGTCGGAGGCTGGGTACGGTACAGGCGCGGCCTCTCGTTCGTCCGAGGAGGCCGTCATGCGTCTGCGCAGTCTCTCACTCGTCCTTGCCCTCGCGGGCTGTGCCACCCAGGAGCAGGCCCAGAAGGCGCCCGTCGCGTCGCCCCCTCCGGCCGAGAAGGCCCCGGCCGCTCCGCCGAAGTTCACCGTCGATCTCTCGAAGCCCATGCCGGCCGGCCTCGACGAGAAGGCCATGGACGTGAAGGCCGACCCCTGCGCGGACTTCTACCAGTTCGCCTGCGGCGGCTGGATGGCGACCACCGAGATCCCCGCCGACCGGCCCCTGTACTCGCGCGGCTTCGTGTCGATCCAGGATCGCAACGAGCAGCTGCTCAAGACGATCCTCGATGAGGCCGCCGCCAGCACGCTGCCCGCGGGCACGCCCTTCGCGAAGCAGCTCGGTGACTACTACGCCACCTGCGTCGACGAGCCCGGCCTCGAGAAGGCCCTGCCCGAGGTGAAGAAGTTCGTCGACCAGGTCGCGAAGGTGAAGGACGCCCGCTCGCTCGCCGCCAGCGTCGGCACGCTCCACGCGGCCGGCTACCGCGCGTTCTTCGAGGTGGGCGCGATTCAGGACCTCAAGAATTCGTCCGAGGTGATCGCCATGCTCGACCAGTCGGGCCTGGGCCTCCCCGATCGCGACTACTACGTCGACGCCGACAAGCAGTCGGTGCGTGAGCTCTACAAGTCGCACGTCGAGGCGATGTTCGGGCTCCTCGGCATCGAGGCGAAGCTCGCCCAGCGCAAGGCCGACGAGGTGATGGCGCTCGAGACCCGGCTCGCGAAGGTGTCGCAGACGAAGGTCGAGCGGCGAGATCCGAACAAGCTGTACAACCGCGTCGACCGCAAGGGCCTCGTCGAGAAGGCGAAGGACTTTCCGTGGGACGTGTACTTCACCGCGCTCGGCGCGAAGGACCTCTCGGCCATCAACGTCAACTCGGTGCCGTACTTCGTCGAGCTCGCCGCCATCGCGAAGGACACGAAGCCCGAACAGCTGAACACCTACCTCACGTGGGTGGTGCTGCGCGCCTCGACGCCGGCGCTGCCGAAGGCCTTCCAGGACGAAGCCTTCGCGTTCTCGTCGAAGGCCCTCACGGGCGCGAAGGCCGACCGGGCCCGGTGGAAGAAGTGCGTGGCCTTTGCCGATGGCGATCTCGGTGAGGCGCTCGGCCGTGAGTTCGTGCGCCGCGCCTTCGGCGAAGACGGCAAGGCCCGCACCAACGCGATGGTCGAGGCGCTCCAGCGCTCGTTCGAGAAGAACCTCGGCCAGCTCGCCTGGTTCGACGAGCCCACGAAGAAGGCGGCCCTCGAGAAGGTCGGCCGCATGGTGGGCAACAACAAGATCGGCTACCCCACCGTGTGGCGCGACTACGGCAGCCTCGCGACCTCGCGCGCGTCGTTCTTCGCCAACTCGCTCGCCGCGAACCGCTTCGAGGTGAAGCGCCAGCTCGCCAAGGTGGGCAAGCCCGTCGACCGCACCGAGTGGCTCATGTCGGCCTCGACGGTGAACGCCTATTACGACCCCCAGAAGAACGAGATCGTCTTCCCCGCCGGCATTCTGCAGCCGCCGTTCTTCAACCGCGACGCCACCGACGCGGTGAACTTCGGCTCGATGGGCATGGTGGTGGGCCACGAGATCACCCACGGCTTCGACGACGAGGGCCGGCAGTTCGACGTCGACGGCAACGTGAAGGACTGGTGGTCGCCGGCGGTGGGCAAGGCCTTCGTCGAGAAGGCAGAGTGCGTGAAGAAGCAGTACGACGCCTACGTGGCCATCGACGAAATCAAGGTGAAGGGCGACCTGACGCTGGGTGAGAACATCGCCGACCTCGGCGGGCTGAAGCTGGCGCACGCGGCGATGGCCGACTGGTACACGAAGAAGCCCGAGGCCGACGTCGGGAGCCGCTTCACCCGCAGCCAGCAGTTCTTCCTGGGTTTCGCACAGTCGTGGTGCACCAAGATGCGGCCCGAGATGGCGAAGCTCCGGGCCGCGACCGACCCGCACGCGCCGCCCTTCCTGCGCGTGAAGGGCCCGCTCGGGAACCTCGACGCGTTTCAGCAGGCCTTCATGTGTCCTTCGAGCGCTCCGATGATCCGCAACGGGGCCGAGCGCTGCGTGGTCTGGTGAAGTCAACCTAAACCGCAGCCCGAGAATGGCGTGGGCTCGGCCACACGGGTCGGCGCGTCGTCGGGTGAGCCTGGCCAGGGTCGGCGATGGGCCCGGGCCGTCGCGTTCCAGCGATGACTGGATTGCTCTGTGAGGAGCTCGAAGAGCACGTCGTCCGCGGCGCTGAGCCGCTGGCCGGCCGGGACGTGAGTGGGAGTGCCGGCGAAGGCGAGCGATGGGTGGGGGTGACCGCGAGGGAGCGTCCTCTTCGGGGGCGCTGCGGCGGCCCTGCGCGCAGGGGGTCGTCGAAGCAGGTCTGCTCTGCGCGGGACGTCCAGGGCGTGCCGGTCCTCCTGAAGGCCATCAGCCCAGCGTGTCGCTCGGGTGGCGCGCGTTGGGCCTCGCGGCTACCCCTCGGGCAGACTTGGAGGTCCTCCGATGGATACGGCAGCGCTGGCGCGCGCACAGATGGGGTTGTCGCTCGCGTTCCACATCGTGTTCGCGGCGTTCGGGGTTGGCCTGCCGCTGTTGCTCGTCATCGCTGACACCTTCGCGGCCCGCACCGGAGACGAGCGCTATCGCCTGTTGTCTCGCCGCATGGCGAAGGGCACGGCGATTCTGTTCGCGGTTGGCGCCGTGTCGGGCACCGTCCTCTCTCTGGAGCTTGGCCTCCTCTGGCCCGAATTCATGCGCCGCTTCGGCGAGGTGGTGGGCCCGCTGTTCGCGCTCGAGGGCGTGGCGTTCTTCCTCGAGGCCATCTTCCTGGGCGTGGTGCTGTACGGGCGCGATCGGGTCTCTCCCACCGCGTACCGGCTGTCGGGCGTCGTGGTGGCGCTGTCGGGCGCGGCCTCGGCGGCCTTCGTGACGGTGGTGAACGCCTTCATGAACCTCCCGGTCGAGGTGCAGTGGACGCAGGGCCGCGCCTTCCTCGACGAGCCCTGGCGCGTCTTCCTCGCGCCGTCCGCGCTGACCCAGATCGTCCACGTATTGCTCTCCTGCTACGCCGTGACGGGCTTCGTGATGGCGGCGGTGCACGCGACGCTGCTGCTGCGCGGGCGCGAGCCTTCGTTCCACCGTGCCGCGCTGAACGTGGCGCTCCCGGTCGGCATCGTGAGCGCGCTGGTGCTCCCGCTCTCGGGCGACCTGTCGGCGAAGCAGGTGACGAAGCACCAGCCGTGGAAGCTCGCCGCGATGGAGGCCCACTTCGAGACGAGGGCCTGCGCGCCGCTGCTCATCGGCGGGCTCCCGGACGAGGCGACCGGCACGGTGCGGTTCGGCCTCGAGGTGCCGTGTGGCCTGTCGGTGCTCGGCAAGATGGATCCGAACGCCGTCATCACCGGGCTCGACCAGATTCCACCGGCCGAGCGGCCTCCGGTCACGCGCACGCACCTCAGCTTCCAGGTGATGGTTGGCGCGGGCGGCTTCCTGGCGTTGCTGTCGGTGTTCGCGCTCGGGTGGCGCTGGCGCAAGGGGGCCTGGCCCGAGCACCGCGCCTTCTGGTGGAGCCTGGTCGCCGCTGGCGTCGCCGCGCCGGTGGCCATGGAGGCGGGCTGGCTCGTTACCGAGTTCGGGCGGCAGCCCTACGTGGTGCGCGGGCTGCTGCTGACCGCCGAGGCCGCCACGAAGGTCGACGGGCTGATGCCCCGGCTGCTCGTGTTCAGCGGGGTGTACGTCTTCCTCGCGGCGACGGTGGTGAGCCTGTTGCTCGGGCTGTTCCGCGAGCCGGAGCCAACCCTCCCGCCGCTCCCGGTGCCCGATGCCGCTTGAGCACGTGCTCGCGGCGGTGATGGTGGGCGGGCTGGTGCTCTACCTGCTCGGTGGGGGCGCCGACTTCGGTGGCGGCGTGTGGGATCTGCTGGCCTCGGGCCCGCGCAAGGGCGCCCAGCGCGCGCTCATCGAGAAGGCCATCGGCCCCATCTGGGAAGCGAACCACGTCTGGTTCATCTTCGTCTTCGTGCTGCTCTTCAGCGCCTTTCCGCCAGCGTTCGCGACGCTGACGACGGCGCTCTTCACGCCGCTGACGCTCTACGCGCTGGGCCTGGTGATGCGCGGCGCCGCGTTCACCTTCCGTCACTACGACGCGGACGTGCGGCGGCGGCGGCGCTTCGGAGCGATGTTCTCGGCCGCGAGCGTGGGCTGTCCGTTCCTCCTCGGCGCCATGGGCGCGGCGCTGGTGCGGGAGCAGCCGCTGTCGCTGGCCATCGATGTCTTCGTCGTCGCGGCGGGGCTCTTCACGCTGGCCCTCGTCGCGGCGCTCGCGGCCACCTATCTCACGGTCGAGGCAGCCGACGAGGCGCTCCGTGAGGACTTTCGTCGGCGCGCGTTGGGCAGCCTGGCGGTCGCCGGTCTTGCCTCGTGGGTCGCGCTCGGCACGGCAGGTTCCGTCGCGCCGCACCTGATCGCGAGGGTGGGGCAGGGCGGCCCCGCGGTCTTCGGCACGCTCTTCGGAGCGCTCGCGCTGGCGCTCGTCGCCACCCGTCGCTTCCGCCTCGCCCGGCTCGTCGTCGGAGCCCTCGCAGGCACGGTGGTCATCGGGTGGGCACTCGCGAAGGGTGAGACGCTGGTGTGGGGCGAGCACACGCTCGGCTCGAGTCACGCGCAGCCGTCGACCATGGTCTTCCTGCTCGCCGCGACGGTGATCGCCGCCGTGCTCGTCGGCCCGAGCCTCGTGTTCTTGTTCACCGTCTTCGCGCGGCCTGCACGGAGGGCCTGACGAGGCCACGGTCACCTCGAGGTTCCGGTGCTGCCTGAGAAGGCCGTGCGCCCGGGGCCACGCGGCGAGCACGGAGGGGCCGACGAAATGACGGTCACCTCGAGCTGACGGTCAAGGCCATGCATCCGGGTCCACGCGGCGCGCACGAAGGCACCAACGAAGTGACGGTCCTGCCGGGAAAGGCGTGCACCCAGGTCCGCGCGGCGCGCACGAACGGACCAACGAAGTGAGGGTCACCTCGAGCTGACGGTCCTGACGGGGAAGGCCACACCCACGTCTGCGCATTCCACGCATGGTGGTCGCACGGCGGGCCAGCCGCCTCGACGAGGACTCGTTTCCTTTCCAGGCGACGCGGGCCGCACGCGGAGGCGATCTCCCGGCCGCACGGCCAGCGCACCAGACACCGCTGCCCCTGCGCGTCGCCCCGCTGGTGAGAGGCCAGCACCGGAGCCACTGGCGTTCGCGCCTCGCTCCTTCGCATCTGCGATGATGAGGGGAATGTCGCCTGTCCTGGTCTCCATCGCCGTTGCCGTCGTGCTGCTCCTGCTCCTGGTTGGCGGCCTCTTCCTCCTGGTCAGACGCGTGTTCGTGACGGTGCCTTCGGGCTTTGCGCTCGTCGTGCACACGCCTTCGGGCGTCCCTCGCGTCAGCTTCACGGGCGCCGTCGTGCTGCCGGGGGTCCACCGCACGGAGTTGCTCGATCTCCGGGAACGGACGACGCGTATCGACCGGAGCCCGGCGAACACGCTCGTCACGAAAGAAGGCGCGTCGCTGTGCCTGACGGCCACCTTCACGTTCCAGGTGAGCCGCAGCCCTGACGCGATCGCGAAGGTGCTCCAGCGTCTGGGCGCAGCCCGCGCGAACGACGACGCGGCCCTCGATCAACACGTTCGGCCCAGGCTCGAACAGGCCCTCGAAGTCTCCGCCAACGCCACGACGGCCGAGGCGCTGTTCGCCGATCGAACCGCCTTCAGAGACGACGTGCTGCTCGCGGTTGGCGCCCACCTCGACGAGGGCTTCGAGGTCACCGATCTGGTGCTGACCGACCTCCGTCGCGCCGATGGCTGAGCGTGGTCCGGGAAGCGCGCAAGAACCGGTCTGAAAACGATGAGTTTGGTCGCCGATCACGGGAAACGCCCGACGGGGCCTTGATTTTGGTCACGCGACCATGATTCCTTTGGGCGTATGGCCAAGACCGATCTCCGAGCCCCGATGCCGGTTGTCCAGACGCCCACCCCGCAGCCCGCCTCGCCGCAGGAGGATGCCGACGAGCGCATTCTCAAGGCCGCTGGCCGGCTGTTCCGCGAGAAGGGCTTCGCGGCCACCACCGTGAGAGAGATCGCCGCCGCGGCGAACATGCTGCCGGGCAGTCTGCACTACCGCTACGCGAGCAAGGACGACGTGCTGCTGGCGCTGATGAACCGGGCGGTGCGCCGCGCGATGCAGGCGGTGCGGTTCGCCATCGGCGAGGTGAAGGACCCCGTCGAGAAGATTCGCCTCGGCCTGCGCGCGCACCTCGAGCTGCTCTGCAACGGCGACGACTCGCTCTACGTGTTGCTGTTCGACTGGCGCTCCCTGCCGGCTGGCGCGCGTGAGGGGGTCGAGCGCGAGCGCGCCAAGTACGAGGCCTTCTGGGACGGCCTGCTCTACGAGGCGCACGGCAGCGGCAAGGCGCGACCGATTCTCGACATCGAGCTGGTGCGTCACTTCGGCTTTGGCGCCATCAACTGGGTGGCGACCTGGTACCGGCCCGGCGGCGACCGCACGCCCGGGCAGATCGCCGACGCGATGTTCGCCTACCTGGCGTACGGGTTGATTCACGAGCCGTCGCGGCCCGCCGATCTCGACACCCACTTCGCCGCCATCATGGCGGCCTCGTTCAAGAGCCGGAGCTGACGCCCATGGCGATCATCGACACCTTCTCGAACGTGGTCGAGACGCTCCCGCTGATGAAGGACGCGTCGGCGTCGGGGAACATGCAGGTGCTGCGGTCGCTGCTGGGCCCGGCGTTTCGCGGCATGGTGCTCCAGCGCGGCAAGAACGAGCCGGTGTCGTCGATGCCCGTCGACTACTCGGTGCAGTTCGACTGGAACTACCTGCGCAACAAGCCCGAGCTCGCCCGGCTCTACGAAGCGGCCAAGAGCAGCCAGTGGAACGGGACGACCGATCTCGACTGGACGACGGCGGTCGACCCGCTGTCCGACGAGCACGCGCTCCTGCCGTGGGACTTCTTGCCCGTCTCGAACCTCGCCTCGTTCCAGAAGGCTTCGCCGAAGGAGCGCGCCGAGCAACGCCGGGGCATCACCGCGTGGCTGTTGTCGCAGTCGCTGCACGGGGAGCAGGGCGCGCTGTACGCCGCCTGTCAGGTGACGGAAGCGGTGCCGTGGCTCGACGGCAAGCTGTACGGCTCGACCCAGGTGGTCGACGAGGGCCGTCACGTCGAGGTGTTCCACGCGTACCTCACGCGGAAGCTCGAGAAGAAATACGACATCAACGACAACCTCTACGTCGTGATCGACGCGCTGATGAGCGACTCGCGCTGGGACATGAAGTTCCTCGGCATGCAGATCATGATCGAGGGCCTCGCGCTCGGCACCTTCGGGATGATCCAGCAGATGACGATGGAGCCGCTGCTCAAGAAGCTCCTCACGTACATCATCACCGACGAGGCGCGGCACGTGCATTACGGCGTGCTGGCGCTGAAGGACTTCATGAGCGAGCTGACCGAGAAGGAGCGCCGCGAGCGGGAGGACTGGGCGTTCGAGGTCTCGCTGTTCCTGCGCAACCGCTTCTTCGCGCACGAGTTCTACGACGAGTACTACGGGCACGTGATGACGCGGCAGCAGTGGGAGCGCACGGTGCTCGAGAGCGAGATGATGAGCCGCTTCCGCAAGACGATGTTCAAGCGCGTGATCCCCAACCTGAAGCGCATCGGGCTGCTGACCGATCGCATCAAGCCGAAGTACGCCGAGCTGGGGTTGCTGGGCTTCGAGCACGGCAAGGCGGCGCCCGAGTTGACGGCGAACGATCTGATCAACGACCGCGACTGAGGCGGCGCGCAATCGGAAGGGGCTTCTGGCGTCATGGGCGGCATGGGTCTGTGCGCAATGGTGGTCCTGGGTGGTGTGGCGGGCTGGCTCGCGAGCATCGTCGCGGGCACGAACGCCCGCATGGGGCTCGTCGCCAACGTGCTGGTGGGCGTCCTCGGGTCGACCGTCGGCGGCTTCGTCTTCAGGTTCTTCGGTGGCGCGGGCGTGACCGGCTTCAACGTGTACAGCCTGCTCGTCTCGGTCGTCGGCGCCTGTCTGGTGCTGCTGGTCGCGAAGAAGCTGTTCCGGTTCTGAGGCGCGGAGCGGGGCTGCCTCGAGGGGCCTGCCGCGCCTCCCAGCAACGGGGGGGCGCTCCTCGACCGTCGGGCCAGCGGAGGCGCGAATCAACGCATCGCGCCCCACAGAGCCGAACGCCCTCGGACGCCGTGAAGCACGAGTCGAAACGGCGAGGTGCGGCCGGCCACCTCGGGGAGCCGCCCGCTGCCGGAGCTCCGAGGCGCCGGAGGCGCACGTTCGAACAGCGACAGCCGGGCACGGAAGGCGGCACTCCGTGGTGGCTGGGCGCGCTCGACGAAGTTCTCCGGCAGCGTGCGGCCGCGCTGGCCCGACGAGGGGCGGTTGCTCGTCCACTCGCGAGCCGTCGGCACGCGCTCCATGCTGAAGGCCCTCAAGCGGAACGAAGAGGCCATCGAGTGCGTGACGTGTCATGCAGTCGCCTGCGTCACACCGACGTGTCGGGACACGCCGAGTTCACGCATGGGTGTTGCGCGCCGCGCCCGAGCCGCTCGACCAGCCCGTCGGGTGTGGACTCACGGCGCCGCGATTCATGGGCGAAACGCCGCGCGCGGTGTGACAGGCATCGCAGTCGGGCTGCGCGAGGCCTGGAAGCAGGCCCTCGAGCATCGGGGTTCGCGCCGGGAAGGCCACTCGCAACGGCGATGGCTCACGCTCGCTCGAGCTCGACGGCCACGCTCGACAGTGGGCTTCGGCGCGAGCGAGGACGAAGAAGGCGCACCCGCGCGGGCGTCCCTGACGTCGTCACCGGCCCAGGCGCGGCAGCCAGCGAAGCGTCACGGAGCGATCTGCCCGCACGTTCCGAGGCTCGGCCCGCACGAACCCGAGACACAGAAGACGTCGCCACAGTCGGCGTCGCTCATGCAGGCACGGGCGCGGCACACGCCGCCCGCTGGGCCGAGGAGGCAGTCCATGCCGGAAGGGCAGGGCGACGCCGCGGAGCACCGCTGCTCCTCGCACCGCAGCGTCATCGGGTTGCACGTCTCACCACGCGCACACGGGTTCATCGGGCCGCACCCGGGCTGACAGTCGGTTTCGCCCGAGCACGCGCAGCGCCGCGGCAGGCAGACGCTCCCGCGCCCGCAGCTCGCGTCGTTGGTGCACGTGGACGGCAGGGTGTTGCACGTACCGCACTGCTGTTGCTGGTCCGGCCGCAGGCAGATGAGGGGCCGGCCGCAGGTCGAGTCGTCGGAACAGCACTGTGGCTGCGGACAGCCGAACTGCGGGCACATGAAGGGCGCGGAGGCCTTCAGCCGGCACTGGGCAAAGCGAGGCTCGCACGAGCACTGAAAGCAGAAGTCGGGCGTGCAGCGCGCGTCGGCCCGACACGCAGTGACCGACAGCCCGGTGCAGGGGTTCGCCGCGCCGCCCGCCGTTCCACCGGCTGCGCCGCCGCCGCTGCCACCACCGGAGCCGGCACTTCCGCCAGCCTGGCCACCGCTCGTTCCGCCGGAAGCTCCGCCCGCTGACCCACCCGCGGCCGCTCCACCAGCACCTCCAGCGTCCCGCTCGTCGACCAGCGCCACACGACCGCAGGCTGCAAGACACACCGCCAGGCCCAGCACCCCGAAGACGCGCATGCGGCGTCGTCATCCACCCTGCGTGCCAGCGTCGAGGCGCCCACCCGAGGCTCAACGCCCTGAAACCGCTCGGGCTCGTGCCGCTGCCTCGCGAGGCCGTGGCCTTTCCACGCTCCACCTCACGGAAAACTGAGGCACCCGGCAGCGTCGACGCCCAGCCGCGAGTCGTCGCGCGGCTCGTATCAGGGGTCCCTTTGTTCGAGCGCTGCACGGGCCGCTGGCGAGGCGCTTCCGACGAGAGCTCGACTCCGCGCAGGGCATGACGCTCTGGCGAAGAGGGCCGCGGCGGACGTCGAGAGCCAGGCCTCGAAGGCGCCATCGCGCGGTCCTGGAGCATCGCTTCGACGCCCGGCTCGAGCGCCGCAACCGCTTCGCCTGGCTGGCGGTGTTGGTCGAGTACCGCTGGGCGAGGAAGAACGTATGGTCGCCCGTCTTCCACCGCGGCGACGATGGCGTGGCGGTGTGAGGAAGAAAACGGTGCGGTCTGTCGGCCCCGGCCTTGAAACAGCGACGGCGACCCGTGCGGTCCGGCTGGTGGACCACCAGCGTCCCAATTCGACTGGCGAGCCAGCGCCGTGCGCCCGGCGTCGCTGGTGGCCCGCACGAAGGCCACGAGCGGCTGCTTGCTGCTCACCTCGGACACGCGGCGCCGCGACGGGAATCGCCAGTAACTTCTCGAGGCCCACCAGCGCGCTCCGCCGCAACGCCGCCGGCATCAGGCCCCCACGCCCCAGCGATACTCGGTCTCGGCGGCCAGCGCGCGGGCAGCAGGAACTGCAGCGCCACCGGCCGGTCCACCGAGAGGTCCGTCGCCAGGGACACCGTGCCCATGCCGCCGACGCCGAGCTTCTTCTCGATGCGGTCAGAAGAGCGAGAGCTGCGGCTCCGGTCGCTCGGGCCGCCGGAACGTCTCGGGTCGAGTCCATTCATCGTCGTCGCCGGCGTTGAGGCCGAGCCGCTTCGTCGTGACCTCGAAGACCTGCGCGATGGCCTCGGCGTACGGCCCTTCTCCGCGCCCACGGACGCCGAAGCGCGCGTCGTAGAGCTTGCCGTCGCGCGTCTCGCGCACCCGGTGGAGGATCTTCTCGGCCCGAAGGGGCAGGGCGGTGCGAACGCGGGCTTCGAAGACCTCCTTCACGTGGCCGGGCAGGCGCAGCAGCACGTAGCCAGCCGTACGGGCGCCCGCCGCGTGGGCCGCCTCGAGCACCTCGGCCATGCCCTCGTCGGACACGCCCGGAATGATCGGCGCCACCATCACGCCCACGGGAATGCCGGCGTCGGCCAGGGTGCGAATCGTCTGCAGCCGCCGCTTCGGCGTCGCCACGCCCGGCTCGAGGGCGCGGGCCAGCGTCTGATCCCAGATGGGAATCGAGATGGCGACGTGCACCGAGGCGTCGCGGTGCAGGCGCAGCAGCACGTCGAGATCGCGCTCGATCAGCGGCGCCTTCGTCACGATCGCGACCGGGTTGCGGTAGGTGGCGCACACCTCGAGGCACGCGCGGGTCAGCCGCAGCGACGCCTCGAGCGGCTGGTAGCAGTCGGTGACGCCGCTGAACATCACCAGGTCGCCCTTCCACGAGGGCCGATCGAAGGCCGCGCGCAACAGCTCGGCGGCGCGCCGCTTCACGACGATCTTCGTGTCGAAGTCGGTGCCCGCGCCGAACGAGAGGTACTCGTGCGAGGGCCGGGCGTAGCAGTACGCGCAGGCGTGGTTGCAGCCGCGGTACGGGTTCGCGCTGAACCGAAACCCGAGGTCGGGCGAGTCGTTGCTGGCGAGGATCGACTGGCTCGCGTCTTCGAAGATCTCGACCTTCGCGAGCGGCACCTCGTCGAGGTACTCGAGCTCGGTGCTCGCCCAGGGGTTGGGTGGGTTCGCGATCGGCGTGGGCTTCACGCCGATCAATCGACCACTGAAAGAGCGTTCAGGTCAAGCCGCGAGGATGCGCATGAGCGAGCCGACGGCCGAGTCGTCACGCACCGGAGCGCCCAGCGTCGTCAGGCACAGCGTGGTGTCGTTCACCTCGAAGCGGCTCACGTGGAGCTGCTGGTCGCGGAAGGGGCCCGTCGTCTTTCGGGTGGCCGCGCCGAGGGCGCCGAGCTCTTCGAGATCGACCCTGCCCTTGCCGGCGATGAGCAGCCCGTCGTGCGTCGTCAGCGCCACCGCGTCGAGCGAGCGCTTGAGGCAGAGCGCGTCGAGGAACATCGAGAGGGCTTCGTGAATGCGGGGCGAGCGGCGGGTGCGGCGTTCCATGCGGAAACCTCCATTGGCCTACAGGGGCCTACAAGCATGAGGCGTGATGGCGTCTTCGCAAGAAATCGGTCGGAACCGGCCTCGAGCGAGCGTGTCTGTCGCGCCGTCCTCGTTCGCGGGAGTCACCCATGGCAGGCGGAATGGATCTCGGTGGTCGGCCCGGCGGCCGGTCGAAGTCACTCGACGCAGCGCTGAACCTGGTGCCGTTCATCGACTTGATGGCGGTGACGATCGTGTTCCTGATCATGTCGGCGGTGTGGACGCAGCTGGGGCGCGTCTCGGTCGGGTCGGCCGGCTCGACGCCAGCGCCCGAGGCGACCGTCGATCAGCCACCGCCGCCACGCCTCGTCCTGACCGAAGCGTCGGTGACGGTCTTCGCCGGTTCGAGCGCGCAGGCCGTGATTCCCCTCGAGCGGAGTGACGGTCGGCTCACGCTCGGCCGGCTGCGAGACGAGCTCCATCGGCTCAAGGTCGCCGCACCCGACGAGACGCGGCTCACGCTCGAGTCGGAAGACGGCGTCGCGTACGGCGATCTCGTGCGGGTGCTCGACGAGTGCCTGGGCGCGCAGTTCCCGACGGTGTCGGTGTCACCCGCCAGCCTCTGACGGGAGCGGTGGCGCCTGCGGCGGCGCATCTTCGGCGCGAAACTCGGCGAGCAGCTTCCCCGCCACGAACAGGAACGGGAACGAGACGAACAAGCCCACGAAGCCGAGCAGGTGCTCCCAGGCGATGAGCGAGAGGATGAGCACGAACGCGGGCAGCGGCACGTGGCGTGAGGCCAGCCGCGGGTTGAGGAAGTACGACTCGACCTTGTGCAGCACGAAGGTCAGCCCGATGAAGAGCCCGACGCCGAACCAGCCCTTGGTCTGGTACGCGACGATCGACAGCACCGCGCCCGAGATCAGGTTCCCCACCACGGGGATCAGGCCCGACACGAAGATGAGCAGCATGAGCATCGGCACGTGCGGCACGCCGAGCAGCCACAGGATGGGCAGGGTGAGCACCGCGTTCACCGCCGCCACGATGAACTGGAGCTGCACCGTGAGGCTCACCGCTTCGGCCACGTACTCGCCCCAGCGCGTCAGCGTGCCGAACAAGGTGGTCGGCGCGAGCGAGTCGCGGAAGGCCCGCAGCCGCTCCTCGTCGAGGAAATAGACGATGGCGAGCACCAGGCCGATGAGCGCGTAGACGAGCAGGTGGCCCACCTCGGCCGCGCTCTTCGCCACGTTCGAGGCGTAGTGCTGGGCCGACTCGACGAGCCGCTCCGGGTCGGGAAGGTGGGGTTCGAGCTCGCGGAACAACGGGTGCTCCCGAATCGCGGCGATGCGGGCCGGCAGCGTCTCGCGGGTCTCCTTCACCACCGCGGTCAGCCGACCGGCGCTCAGCCACGCCGTGAGGCCCAGCGCCAGCGCCGACACCACGAGCACCACCCCCAGGGCCGGCCCACGCCCCAACCGGAAGCGCCGGTTCAGCGCGCCCGCCGAGAAGAAGAGCAGCCGCTCGAAGGCGACGAAGAACGCCAGCAGCACCAGCAACCGCCGGAAGACGAGGATCAGCGCCAGGAACGCCAGCAGGGCCACCGCGCGGCGCGCCGTCTTCTCGCGAAAAAACTCCGCCAGCCGGTCTCGAGTCATGACGGGTCTCTACGCCAGGCGCGCGCGACGATGGCGTGCCCCAAATGGAAACGGCCCCCGGAATTGCTTCCGGAGGCCGTTGAATTTGCTGGGGAACTAGGATTCGAACCTAGATAGCCAGAGTCAGAGTCTGGAGTCCTAGCCGTTAGACGATTCCCCAATGCACTGCGACTTCACTTCTTCGGCTTGGATTTCTTGTCCTTACCAGAAAAGCCCTCGGTTGGCACAACGTAAATCCGCACCTCTTCGTTCGCCTCGTAGATGTTGAGACCGAGCCATTCTCCCTTTCCTGACGGGTTGGGAATGTGAATGGCCTTCACGCCGGGCTGGTTGATGACGGTGCGGTAGGTCGAGGGCGAGTAGACCTTCTTGTAGAACTTGAGGGTGCCTTCCCAGTCCGAGGGGCTCTTGTAGCGGTGCTCGCCGACCTGCCGGGCGTTGTCGGGCAGCGTGGCGCCGAGGTCGGAGTCGGCGAGCGCGACGAAGGCGACGAGAGCAGCGGCGAGGGCGAGGCAGCGCATCGGGAGCGCCTTCTACAGCCACTTCCACGCTGAAATCACGTCCATGAAGACGGCGACGGTGCCGTGGAGCAGGGCGCCGTACCAGAAGCT
The DNA here is from genome assembly GCA_025459425.1 of Myxococcaceae bacterium. Taxonomy (GTDB): domain Bacteria; phylum Myxococcota; class Myxococcia; order Myxococcales; family Myxococcaceae; genus Xiheimicrobium. The sequence continues at coordinate 35,265 of JALOQF010000022.1, forward strand.
CCGGGTGCGCAGCGCGAGGATGCCCAGGGCGATGCCGGCGATGATGCTCCCGAGCGCTTCGAGCTCGGCCTTGCCCAGGTGCATCACCGCGAAGGGCGCCATCTGGATCAGCACGGCGGCGACGCGCCCGAAGCGGGGAATGAGGCCGTTGAGCATCCAGCCGCGGAAGAGGAACTCCCAGCCGACGAAGTAGAGGAAGTAGGCGCTCTCGTAGAGCACGAAGAGGGGAAGGCTGGTGACGGCCTTGCCGTCGACGGTGAGCAGGAACGAGGCGTTGCCGGCGAGCGGGTAGATGCCCTTGAAGGCGTCGAGGCGCGAGGCGACGTACGCAGCGGGCAGCATCACCGCGAGGAACACGCCGGTGATGGCCAGGCCCTGCCGCCAGTTGCCGAGGCCGAAGCCGTACTTCCGGTAGAAGCGCCCCTTCGTCGCCACCGAGAGGAGGAGCGGCATCACCAGGTACAGCACCAGCGAGCAGCCGAACCACCAGAAGTGGCCCAGCACGTTCGCGGCGGGGTGTTTGTCGAAGCGGTCTCCGACGAGCGCGCGGAAGTAGCCGGTGTTGCCCTGGTAGTGCGAGATGATCAGCAGGGCGCAGGCGCCGCAGATCACCACCGTGGGCTCGTCGGCGAACCCGGCCAGCGCGCGGCGGAAGACGGTGACGAGGCGCTTCACCGGAGCGCGGCGTCGATGCGATGGAGCGTCTCGTCGCGGCCCAGCAGCTCGAGCGTCAGCCCGATGCCGGGGGACACCGTGCCGCCCGTCGCCGCCACGCGGATCGGCTGCGCCACCGCGCCCACCTTCGCGCCGTTCGCGTCAGCGACGATCTTCACGATGGGGTCGATGGCCTCGGCCGTCCACGAGGGCAGGGCGACGAGCTGCTCCTTCGCCTTCGCCAGCAGCGCCTTGCCCTCGGGCCCCAGGTGCTTCGCGGCGGACGCGCCGTCGATGGTGACGCCGTGCGCGTAGTAGGGCCGCAGCTTCTGGGCCATCTCGACCAGGGTCTCGCTCCGCTCGGCGAAGGCCTTCACGCCCAGCTCGAGCTTCGCGTCGACCGTCGCGTCGGGCACGCCCGTGGCCTGCAGGTACGGCAAGAGCGCCATCGCCACCTGGAGCGGCTCCAGCGTCTTGAGCCAGTGCTTGTTGGTGGCCAGCAGCTTGCCGGGGTTCCACACGCCCTGGCTGTGGCCCACGCCCGAGAAGTCGAACTTCGAGATCAGCTCGTCGCGGGTGAAGAGCTCGTCGTTGCCGTGGCTCCAGCCCAGGCGCGCGATGAAGTTGATGAGCCCGTGCGGGAGAATGCCGTTCTCCTTGTGGCGCATCACGTCGGCTTCGGGGTGCTTGCGCTTGGACAGCTTCGAGTTGTCCTGCGCGAAGATGAGCGGAATGTGCGCGAACTGCGGCGGCTGCCAGCCGAGCGCCTCGTAGATCATGAGCTGCGGGAAGGTGCTGTTGATGTGCTCCTGCCCGCGCGCGACGTGGGTGATCGCCATGTCGTGATCGTCGACGACGCAGCCGAAGTTGTAGAGCGGCACGCCGTCGGAGCGCATCAGCACGAAGTCGTCGAAGTCGTCGTAGGGCTTCTCGATGCGGCCGAGCACGAGATCGTCGAAGCCGAAGCGGCCCTCGCGGCGCGGCATCTTGAAGCGGATGAGCGCGGGCCCGTCACGGCGCTCCTTCGAGTCGCGCCAGGGGCTCGTGAACTTGAACCCCGCGGAGCGCAGGTCGTCGCCTTCCTTGAGGCCCTTCTCGGCGGCGAAGGCCTTGCGCGCAGCGGCGAGCTCTTCTTCGGTCGAGTAATCGCGGTAGGCCCAGCCCTTCGCGATGAGCTCGTCGGCGATGGCGGCGTAGCGCGCGAGCTTCTTCATCTGGAAGTAGGGGCCGTGGCCGCCGTCCTTGCCGGGGCCTTCGTCCCAGTCGATGCCCAGCCAGGTGAGCCCGTCGAGGATCGCCTGCAAGGATTGTTCGGTACTGCGCTCTTGATCGGTGTCCTCGATGCGCAGCACGAACGTCCCGCCGTGTTTGCGGGCGTAGAGCCAGTTGAAGAGGGCGGTACGGGCGCCGCCGATGTGGAGGTACCCGGTGGGAGACGGCGCGAATCGGAGCCTGGGCTTCATGAGCGGCGCGCATAGCAGACCTTCGGGGAGCGGGAACGGACGTCAACATGCGGAAAACCGCGCCCGTGCCTAGACTGCCGCTCTCCGCGGCCGGCGGATCAGGAGTCGACATGACACGCGTGATGTGGGCCGCTGGTGTGGTCGGGCTGTTCGCCTCGGCGTGTTTCATTCCTCCGAGCGAGGCGTGCAACGAGCCCGGGGTTCAGTGCCTGCCCGATGGAGGTCGCGCCGGAGGAACTGCCGGTGGCTCGAGCGGCGGCACGTCGGGCGGGAGCGGTGGAGGCTCGGCGGTCGGCGGTGGCTCGGCGGTTGGTGGTGGCTCGACGGTCGGCGGTGGCTCGGCGGTCGGTGGTGGCTCGGCGGTCGGTGGAGGCTCCCCG
>JALOQF010000594.1 GCA_025459425.1 Myxococcaceae bacterium
CCGCGCTGATGGCCGAGGGCAAGTTCTTCGACGCCGAGGCGACGGCCCGCAAGTGCAAAGTCGGCGAGTCGCAGTGCCCTGCCGGGAAGCCGCTGCTGGCCGCGCTCTCGGACGAGAAGCAGTACTTCAAGGCGCTCGAAGAGGCCGAGGCCGCGATGGACAAGGGCGAGCTCGCCGCCGCGTCCCGCGCGCTCGAGAACGCGAAGAACACGAAGTACCAACGAGACCGCCTCACCGCGCTCGACCAGCAGCGACGCAAGCTCGTCGAGGAGCAGATCGCGAAGAAGCCGGTCGAGCCACCGAAGCCGCCGACGCCGCCACCGGCACCGATGCCAAACGAGAAGGTGGCGAAGCTCCTGAAAGATGCGCGTCAGGCCATCAAGGAGGGTCAATACACGACGGCGATCGAGTTGCTGAGTGAGTGCCTGAAGACCGAAAAGACGAACCCCGATTGCACCGTGCTCCTCGGTTCGGCGTTCGCGAGTCGAGGCTCGCAGGACACCAACAGCAAGGACATGGACAAGGCTCGCGAGTACTACCGCAAGTTCCTCGACGTGGCTCCAGCGGGAGACAAGCGGCGTGCCAAAGTCGAGGAACTTCTGAAGACCTCGCAGTAGACAGGCGACCTCCCTTGCGCGGCTCTCCCCAAATCAAGATCCTCGTCGTCGACGACGAGCCCGACAACGCCCAGCTCTTCCAGGCGCTGCTGTCTCGCGAGGGCTACGGCGTCATCACGCTCGCCGACCCGACGAAAGTGCTGTCGATGCTCAAGGAGCACGACTTCCACCTCGTCATCCTCGACGTGATGATGCCGAAGATGAGTGGCACCGAGGTGCTCGAGAAGATTCGCACCTTCGACGACGACATCGCCGTCATCATCGCGACCGGCTTCCCCACCGTTGAGTCGGCGGTGGCGAGCCTCAAGAACGCGGCGAGCGACTACGTGCGCAAGCCCGTCGACCCGCCCGTCTTCATCGAGACGGTGAAGCGGGTGCTCGACAAGAAGGGCATCACGCGCGACCCCGAGGCCGAGCTGCACCGGAGCATCGGGCGCTTCATTCGTGAGGGGCGGACGCGGCAGAACCTGACGCTCAAGCAGCTGGCGCGTCGTACCGGCTTGTCGGTGTCGTTGCTGTCGCAGATCGAGCGCGCCGAGAGCTCGGCGTCGATTGCCTCGCTCTACCGGATCGCCTCGGCGCTGCGTGTGCGCATGAGCGAGCTGTTCGCCGACGTCTGACGCCACGCTGGGGAGCGCTCGACACGTCCGCACGTGAGCGGTGAGCCCTCGGTGACGGCGTGACGGTGTCGTCTGACGCTGCCCTGCCAGCGTCAGCGCCCCGAGGCGGCCTGATGTTCCGCTCCCGGGAGCGGGGGCGTCTTCGGCCCGGTTTCGTGGTGGCGAGGCGCCCGACTGGGCGTGCGTCACGCGTCGCGGCGGCGTCGATGGCGATGAGCACGGCGCGCGCCGGCCGCGGGACGTCGAGCGTCGTGAGGGGGCGTTCTGCCCACACTGCCTCGAGCCCGTCGAACCTCCGGGCGCGTATCACTCGCCGCGGAACCGTGGAGCCCGCTTCTCGAGAATCGCGGCGCGGCCCTCTTTCGCGTCCTCGCTGTTGAACGACGCACGGCGCAGCGCCTGGTACTCGACCCGCTCGTCGTCCGAGCCCCCGCCCCGGCCCAGCAGCTCCAGGCCCCGCTTGAGGCCCTCCATCGCCAGCGGGGCGTGGCCGGCGAGCTCGACGCACCAGTCGAGGCCGACGTCGCGCGGCCGGTCGACCACCACGTCGAGCAGCTGTCGCCGCAGCGCCTCGTCCGACCCGAGCCGTCGGCCGGTGAGGAAGAGCAGGCGCGTGGTGGCGTCTCCGAGGCGCGCGCGGAACCGGGCCAGCCCGTGCAGCGAGTAGACGACGCCCAGCCGCGCCGGGGGCATCGAGAAGAGCGCGCCCGGCCCGCCCACGCGGAAGTCACACGCCACCGACAGCTCGCACGCCGCGCCGAAGGCCGGGCCATCGATGACGGCCACCGATGGAGCCGGGTGCGCCGCGATGCGGTCGAGCACGTCGCCGAGGTGCTCGTCGGGCAGCCGCTCCCCGGGCGCGTACGTCGACAGGTCGTTCAGGTCCCACCCGGCGCTGAAGACGCCGTCACCGTCACCGCGCACGAGGAAGGCGCGCACGCCCGGGGCCGAGTCGTACGCCTCGGCCAGCGCGTCGAGCATGCGGCCGTCGAGCGCGTTCTTCCTGCCCGGGTTCGACAGCGTGACGACCCGCACGCCGCCCGGCGCGTCGTGGACGAGGACCTGGCCCGCCATCAGCCGAGGACGACGAGCACGTCGCCTTCGTTGACGCTCTGGGCCTCGGTGCAGCGGATCTCCTTCACCACGCCGCCCTCGGTCGCCTCGACGGGCATCTCCATCTTCATCGACTCGAGGATGACGAGCGTGTCGCCCGCGTTCACCTGCTGTCCCACCTTGCACTCGATCTTCCACACCGTCCCGGTGATGTGTGCGGTCACGTCAGCCATCGTTGATTGCTCCAGTGCGTGTGTTGCGGGTGGTGGTCAGGGCTTCGCGTGGTGCTCGAGGAACTTCGTGTCGAGCCGGCCCTCGACGAAGGCGCTCGCCTCGAGGATGCGCTGGTGCAGCGGCACGTTGTGCTTGATGCCCTCGATGCGGAAGTTCGCCAGCGCGTCCTTCGCGCGCGCGATGGCGTGCAGGCGGTCGTCGCCCGAGACGATGAGCTTGGCGATCATCGGGTCGTAGTTCGGCGTCACCACGTTGCCCTCGGCGTAGCCCGAGTCGAGGCGCACGCCGGCCCCGGTGGGCGGCTGGTACACCTTGAGCGGGCCCGGAGACGGGAAGAACTTCACCGGGTCTTCGGCGTAGATGCGGAACTCGAGCGCGTGGCCCTTGCGGGTGATGTCTTCCTGCTTCAGCGTCAGCGGCTCTCCGGCGGCGATGCGGAACTGCCAGCCGATGAGGTCGACGCCGGTGGTGAGCTCGGTGACCGGGTGCTCGACCTGCAGGC
>JALOQF010000239.1 GCA_025459425.1 Myxococcaceae bacterium
CGACGTACGAGTCGCTCGCGCTCGACCGGCCGGTGTTCGCGCTCGATCTGCCGGGCTTCGGCGCGAGTGAGCGGAGCGACCGGGTCTACACGCCGCGCCTGATGACCGACGCGGTGCTGCTCGTCGCGGAAGAGGCGCATCGGCGCACGGGGCAGCGGCTCGATCTGCTCGGCGTGTCCCTCGGGTGTGAGTTCGTCGCCCGCGCCGCGCGCGAGCGGCCAGAGTGGTTTCGCACGCTGACGCTGGTGAGCCCGACCGGGTTCGAGCGCCGCCGTGACGGCCCCGACGGTGCGACGCGCGCGATCCCGGCCATGTACGCGGCGCTCCGCTGGTCGTTCTGGAGCGAAGGCCTCTTCGACACGCTCACGCGGCCCGGGGTCATCCGGTACTTCCTCGAGCGCACCTGGGGCTCGAAAGGAATCGACGAGGCGCTGTGGGCGCACGACGTGCGCATCACCAAAGAGCCGGGCGCGCGCTTCGCGCCGCAGTCGTTCCTGAGCGGGCACCTCTTCTCGGCCGACATCAGCCGCGTGTACGAGGCGCTCGAGCTGCCGGTCTGGGTGGCGCACGGCGTTCGGGGCGACTTCACGAAGTACCCCGGCCTCGAGCCGATGAAGAAGCGGCCCACGTGGCGGGTGAGCGTGTTCCAGACGGGGGCGCTGCCGAACTTCGAGGCGCGCGAGGCGTTCGAGGCCGAGCTGAAGACGTTCCTCGCTCAGACGCCGACGGCGTGATCTCCGAGTTCTTGTCCGCCCAGCCCATCGCGCGCCACGCGCTCATAGAACGCCGCCAGCGTGTCGGTGCCGTACGAGGGCGTCAGCGCTTCGCTGTACTCGCCGGTCTTCGGGTCGAGCACCAGCATCGACTCGCTCGCGTAGTACCGGCCGATGCGTGCGAACTCGGCCTTGTCGGCGAGTGGCGGAACCACCGCGCCGAGCGTGGACAGCACCGCGACGATCACATCCATCAGCGCGACGGGTACCGATTTCGTCTTGACGGGCACGTTCAGGGCGCGCGCGAGCAGCTCGGCCTGCGTGCGTGGCGTGATGGCTGGGCCAGGGCCTCCGACGTTCAGCACCTGCCCGTGGCGTGACGGATCGACCAGCACGTCGGCCATGAAGCGCGCGAGGTCGGCCTCGCTGATCGGCTTGCACGCGGTGCGCAGGCCGTCGCCGAACAGGAGGAAGGGCTTCCCACGCCGAACCTTCTCGAGCTGGCCCGCGAGCGACTTGAAGAACGCGGTCGGGCGGATGATCGACCACGACACGCCCGAGGTCTGGAGCGCCGCTTCGAACTCGAGCTTCGCGAACTGGAACGCGAGCCTGGGCTGCTGGACACAGATCGCCGAGAGGAGCTGGAAGTGCGTCGCGCCGTGCGCTTTGGCCACCTCGAGCACGGCGAGGTTGGCGTCGCGCTCGATGCGCCACGAATCGCGCACGCCACCGGAGCGCGTCGCCAGACACGACACCACCGCATCGAGCTTCAGCCCGTCGAGCCCAGCGCGCATCGAGTCGCGCGAGGTCACGTCGGCCAGCCGGACCTCGGCGCCACGGAACTCCTCACGGACACGTCGCTCGTCGTCCTTGCCACCGACGCCCGAGCGCTCACGGACGAGGCAGAGCACCTGGTGGCCGCGCGCGACGAGCTCCCGCACCACGTTGCGCCCGATGTAGCCCGTCGCCCCGACGACCAGCACTCGCATGCTCCGCACCCTCGCATGCAAAACCTGCGTCGTGGTCACCACACCGTCATGCCTCGCGGGCACGTCGTCGTGCTCCCGGTACCATCGAAACATGGGCGACGAACGACGAGGTCTCAGGCACGACTTGCTCGAGCGCTACGGTACGCGAGCGATTCCCCGGTACACCTCGTACCCGCCAGCAAACCACTGGCGGCCGCTGACGCCGGAGGAGCCTGCACGCGCACTCGGCCGCATCGCGCGACCGCTGTCGATCTACGTCCACGTTCCGTTCTGCAAGTCGCTCTGCTGGTACTGCGGCTGCAACATGCTCGTCGATCACCGCGGTGAGCTGGTGGAGCGCTACCTCGCCGCCATCGATCGCGAGTTCGAGCTCGTGTCGCAGCTCGTGCCGTCACGCCGCGAGGTCGTTCAGGTGCACCTCGGCGGTGGCACGCCCACCCACCTCAGCCCTGCGCAGCTCGAGCGGCTCATCGGCGGGCTGCGGCGCCGGTTCCCCTGGGCGAACGACGTCGAGGCCTCGATCGAGGTGCACCCGCCCGTCACCACCCAGGCCCAGCTCGAGACGCTCGCCGCGCTCGGCTTCAATCGGCTCTCGATGGGCGTGCAGGACTTCGACCCAGCAGTGCAGGAGCGCATCAACCGCCGCCAGCCGTTCGAGCAGACACGCGACCTCGTGACCGCGGCCCGCCGGCTCGGGTTCGAGAGCGTCAACATGGATCTCATGTACGGCCTGCCGCTCCAGACGGTGGAGCGCTTCGGTCGCACCATCGACCTGGTGCGAGAGATCGATCCCGATCGCATCGCGCTCTTCGGCTACGCGCACATGCCGACGCTCAAGAAGCACCACCGCCTGCTCAAGGCCGAGGAGCTGCCGAGCGCCGAGGGCCGGTTGGCGCTCCTCGAGTTCGCGATCGAGCAGCTCGAACGACGCGGCTGGGAGCTCATCGGCCTCGACCACTTCGCCAAGCCACACGACGAGCTGCTCGAGGCGCGCCGCGACGGCACGCTGCGCCGCAACTTCATGGGCTACACGACCTGCCGCGACAGCGAGGTGCTGGCGTTCGGGCCATCGTCGATCAGCGAGATCGACGGCACGTTCCTCCAGAGTCAGCACGACGTGCGCGCCTGGTGCGGAGAGCTCGAGGCTGGCCGGCTCGCGATCTCCCGAGGGTGGACGCCGAGCGAGGACGATCAGCTGCGGCGCGCGCTCATCATGCAGCTGTTCTGTCAGCTCGACGTCGACACGAAGGCCTTCGGCACCGAGCACGGCATCGACTTCGAGGCGTACTTTCACGACGAGGTCATCCGGTTGGCGGCGCTCGAGTCCGACGGGCTCGTTCAGCGGAAGCCGGGCCGCATCACCTTGACGGCGCAGGGGCAGCTCCTCTTGCGCAACGTCGCGCACGTGTTCGACGCGTACTCGAAGGGGCCGCCGAAGACCCACGCGCCCGCGGTGTGAGCCCGGGCCCGGGCGTGCGAGACTGTGGGCATGCGGTCGCTGCGCCTCAGCGCCTTGCTCGAGCACGAAGGGGTGCTCCCGGTCGACGAGGCCGTCGCGCTCGCGTGGAAGCTCCTGGATGACGTGCCCCTCCGTCGGGAGCCGCGCCTCGTGTCACCCATCGGGGTCTTGCTGCGTGCCGATGGGGCGGTGGGCGTGGTGTCCCCGCTGAGCCAACGGGTTCGGCTCGCCGACGCGAGCGAGGCTGAACGCGAGCGCTGTGGCCGGCTTTCGGCCTGGGTTCCAGAGGAGAATGGCTCAGCTCGATTCTTCACCGACGCCGAACGCTTCAACTTCGGCGTCATGGCGGTGCTCTTCACCTGCCTCACGGGCCAGCGGCCTTTCGACGAGGCGCCGGCGCCTGGAACCACAGTCGCTCCCGTGTTCGCCGAGTTCATGCGACGCCTCGGCTCGAACGTCGTCGAGCCCGTGGCGCGGCTGCTGCGAACGGAGTTGCTCTGGCATCTCGAGCCGGCACCTGGCGCCCGTCATTGGCTGCGCAAGCCGCTCAGCCGCGAAGCCGTGTCGTCGACGCTGTTGAGCTTCGTCGGAGACCCGGGCCCCAGTGAGTCGCTCGCCCTTCTGGGACTGCGCGTCGAGGCGGTCCTGGCGAAGCGGACTGCCCCGAGCGTCGCAGGACTGACGACAGCGGTGCAGGCAGGCGATGAGTCTTCACGGCTGGTCCTCGCCGATGCGTACGAAGAGCGCGGGCAACCCGATGAGGCTGAATGGCTGCGGCTCGAGTCGCGCCTTCAGCGGGCGAGTCGACGTGAGGCGTCGCAGCTCCTCAATCGACTCTCGGAGCTCCGGGCCCGCCTGCCTGCCCGGTTCATCGCAGAGGTCTCCCGCGCGCCGCTCGACGGCTGCTCGGTGCGCTTCGGGCTCAAGTGCCCTCGACGCTGGGAAGAGCTCGAGCACACCGAGGCTCCCGAGCGCCGGTACTGCGCGACGTGCGACGCGCCGGTGTTTTTCGTCCAGTCGGTCGAGGCCGCGCGCGAAGCAGGCCGCGCTGGCCGGTGCGTCGCCATCGCCCCCTCTGGCGACCACCGTGGGGACGACTCGCTCATCGAGATGGGAATGCCGTTGGTCCCGGAGTTCGAGACCGAACCAGAGTGAGCCGCCGGGCTGCTACCGGCTCTTGAGGCCGGCCCGTCGACGCGCGTCGTACGAGACGATCAAGTCGGCGCCCGCGCGGCGCATCGAGACGAGCAGCTCCGTCATCAGCCGCTCGAAGTCGACGAGCCCCTTGTCGGCGGCTGCGCGAACGAGCGCGTACTCCCCCGACACCTGGTACGCGACGATCGGGTGATTCGTGTGCTCGCGCGTGTCCCGAATCAGGTCGAGGTTTGACATCGCGGGCTTCACCAGCAGCAGATCAGCGCCTTCCTGCACGTCGAGGGCGATCTCCCGCAGGGCCTCACGCCGGTTGTGCGCCGGCATCTGATACGACGCGCGGTCGCCGAACGCCGGAGCCGAGTGCGCCGCAGCCCGGAACGGGCCGTACAGGGCCGAAGCCATCTTGATCGCGTACGAGACGATCGCCACGTCCTGAAAGCCGCCTTCGTCGAGCGCCTTGCGGATGAAGCCGATGCGGCCGTCCATCATGTCGCTCGGGCAGACGAAGTCGACGCCCGCCTTCGCCAGCAACACCGCCATCTCGGCGAGCTTCGGCAGCGAGGCGTCGTTGGCGATGCGGTGCTCTTCGACCACCCCGCAGTGGCCGTGCTCCGTCAGACTGCACAGGCAGACGTCGGCCATGATCACCGCGTCGGGCGTCACCTTGCGGGTCAGCTCGATGGCCGAAAGGTACTCGCCGAGCGGCTTGCTGAGCGGCTGATCGGGAGTCCACTTCGCGTCGGGGACGCCGAAGAGCATCACGCCGCCGACGCCTGCCCGGTGCATTTGCTGCACTTCCTCCGCCAGCACGTCGCCGCTCACCTGCCACAGCCCGCTGCCGGGAGACGTCTCGCGGTGTACGCCCGAGCCGTTCACGACGAAGTACGGCTGCACGAGGTGCTCGAGGCCGACGTCGACCTCGCGGAAGAGGCGGCGGATCGCAGGCGTGCGGCGCAGGCGGCGGAGGCGGGTGTTGGGGAAGGACTCAGACATGGCTCGGCTCCAGGGCTGCGAGGGACTCGGACAGGGGACGGGCGCGATCGAGTTCGAACGCGCCGGGAAATCGTGGACGCGCGGCAGAGAGTGTCGAGGTGCCCCAGCAGGCGACGCGCGTGGGCGCAGCCGCCGGTGTTGCCGCCACGAAGTGCTCGACCGTCGACGGGCTGGTGAAGACGATGCCGTAGACGGTCGGCAGCGCGCGAACCTCGGCGGCGAGGGTCTCGGGAGCGCACGTCTCGTACGCCACCACCCGCGTCACCTCGCCGTAGGCTTCGAGCTCACGAACGGCCTGCTCCTGCTCGTCGCGGCGCTGGCCGACGTCACTCGTCGGGTACCAGAAGGCGGCAGTCGTGACGCCGCGCCGACGCAGCTCGGACGTCGTGGAGCGCGCCAGCTCGAGCGCGCCGCCGGGCCCCTGCACGTCGACGCGTCGGCCGAGCGCGGTGAGCGTGTCTCGGGTCGCCGGGGCGATGGCGGCGATCAGGTCGAACGAGATCGTCGTGAGTACGGGCGCGATGGCGTCGACGGCGCCGCCGCTGGTGAAGAAGCCCACCTTGAACGCGCTCGGCGCCCAGGGGCCGAACGGCCGCGCGCGGCGCTCGATGCACGGCAGGGGAAACGCGTCGAGACCCGCGGCGCAGAGCTCACGCACGACACGGACCGCGTCGGCACGCGCACGGGTGATGGCCCACGGGAGCACGCGTCGCTTGTAGACCCCGGGCCAGCGCGCAGGGCCGCGACATGACTGTGTTGTGACTCAGGCTGACGGCCTTGTGACGAACGCCCGCGGTGACGTGACTACGCACCTCGCATGGACAAACGCGCCCGCTTCCTCGCCGCTCTCGCTCGCCAGCCCGTCGACCGGCCGCCGGTGTGGCTCATGCGTCAGGCTGGCCGCTACCTGCCCGGGTACCGCGCGGTGCGCGCCGAGCACGGCTTCTGGGACGTGTGCCACACGCCCGAGCTGTCCACCCGCGTCGCGCTCGAGCCGCTCAAGAAGTTCCCGCTCGATGCGGCGATCGTGTTCAGCGACATCCTCATCGTGCCCGAGGCGCTCGGCGCCGGCGTGACGTTCGAGAAGGGCGAAGGGCCCGTCTTCGAGCGCACCATGCGCAGCCGGGACGATCTGAAGCAGTGGAACACCACCGGCCTCATGGAGCGCCTCGCCTTCATGCCGAACGCGGTGCGGCACCTCGCGAAGACGCTCGCGGGGAGCCACGGCATCCTCGGGTTCGCCGGCGCGCCCTTCACGTTGTTCGCGTACAGCGTCGAGGGCGGCGGCAGCGACGACTTCCGGCATGCCCGCGCCATGCTGACCACCGACCCCGGCCTCGCGCGTGACGCGATGAACCTCTTCGCCGACGCCATCGCCGAGCTCTGCCTCGCGCAGCTCGCGGCCGGCGCCGACGCCGTGCAGCTCTTCGACACCTGGGGTGGGCTGCTCGACAAGGCCGACTACCGCGCCTTCGCCGTGCCAGCCCTCAACCGCGCGGCCGCCACGATTCGGAAGGCCGGCAAGCCCGTCATCCTCTTCATCAAGGGCGGCATGCACCTGCTCGAGGTCATCAAGGACATCGAGGTCGACGGCGTCTCGCTCGACTGGCGCACCAGCTACTCCGAGGCGCGCGCGGCCCTGCCCGGCAAGCTGCTCCAGGGGCAGCTCGACCCGGTGCTGCTGTTCGGCAGCGAGGCCGCCGTGCGCGAGCGCACCCGCGCGGTGCTCGACGAGATCAACCGGCTCCCCGGTGGACCCGGCGGCTGCATCGTCAACCTCGGCCACGGCATCCTCCCTCAGACGCCCGAGACCAACGTCGCGGCGCTCGTCGACGAAGTCGTTCGCTGGCGGGCCTGACGGAGGCGCATGGCCATGGCGGTTCCGGTGGCAGTGGTGGGCATGGACTTTCGCGAGGGGCCCTCGACGATTCGTGCGCGGCTCAAGGGCCTCGACGACGGCCCTGACTCGCCGAGCGCGCGGCTCGTGCGTGACGGGTACTGCGAGGGCATCGTTCGGGTCGAGAGCTGCTCCCGCGTGGAGTGGATCGTCTCGGCCTCGAACCCGTCGTGGGCCGCCGAGCTGCTCCGTGGCTCGCTGCTCAAGTCGGCGGGCGTGCTGGCCGGCGAGCGCAAGATGCACGTCAAGACGTCGACGGGCGCATTGCACTACCTCGTGCGCATGGCGCTGGGCCTCGAGTCGGTGGCCGAGGGTGAGCACGCCATCGGCCGGCAGGTGCTGCGGGCCTTCGAGCTCGCGCACGAGAGCCAGCGCACCGATCGTGTGCTCCACCTGTGCTGGACCGCCATCGGCCGGGTGCTGCAGGCGCGCAAGGCGACCGGCGTCGGCTCGAGCGTCGGCGTTCAATCGCTGGTGGTCGCCGAGCTCGCGGGGCTGCCTCGTCACGCCACGGTGCTGGTGAAGGGGCAGGGCGAGATCGGCCGGCAGGTGCTGGCGTCGCTCCATCGTGAGGGTTTCGGCCAGGCGCGCGGCTTCACGCGGGCCGAGGCCGAGCGCTTCTTTCCGCTCGCGCAGACCGCCGAGGCCGTCGTGGTGTGCACCGGTGGCCCCGCGCCCTGGCTCGAGCTCCCACCGCGGAGCGACGCGCCCCTCGCCATCGACATCGGCGCCCCCGCGCAGGTGAAGGCCGCACCGGGGTGGACGCTGCACGCCCTCGACGAGGTGCTGACCCGTCGTGGGCTGATGCTTGGCGCAGACGCGCTGCGCACCCTCGAGACGCTCTGTGACGAGGCGAGCGACGCGCTGCGCGAGGCCATCGAGGGCGCGTCGCAGCACCACGTGCTCGAGGCCCTCGAGTCCGAGAAGCGGAAGTTCTTCGACGGCGACGTCGATCAGGTGCTGGCGGAGCTGTCACCGAAGGAAGCCAAGCGCGTGAGCGAGGCGCTCCGCGGCTTCACCCATCGTTTGCTCGAAGTCACCCGGAGGGCTGGACGTGTCTCGTGAACTGAAGCTGGCGACGCGGGGCAGTGCGCTCGCGAGGTGGCAGACGGCGCAGGTGAAGGCGCGCCTGGGCGGCGGCGTCGAGACGATCATCGAGACGCGTGGTGACGTCGATCAGGCGCCGGTGCTCGCCGGCCGCATGGAGAAGGGGTTCTTCACCGCCGAGCTCGAGCGGGCGCTCCACGAGAAGACCGTCGACGTGGCGGTGCACTCGCTGAAGGATCTGCCCACCGCCCAGCCGAAGGGCCTGTGCGTCGGCGCCGTGATGGAGCGGGCCGACCCGCGCGACTGGCTCATCGTCCGCAAGGACGCGGTGCGCGAGGGCGCCACGCTGCCCGTGAAGGCCGGCGGGCGCATCGGCGCCTCGTCGCTGCGTCGCATGGCGCTCATTCGCCACCATGGTGACGGGCTCGAGCCGACCCCCCTGCGCGGGAACGTGCCGACGCGCGTGCGCAAGCTGGGCGAAGGCGCCTACGAGGCGATCGTGCTCGCGGCCGCGGGCGTGTCGCGGCTGGGCATCGATCTCTCGGGCTTCGCGGTGTTCGCGCTCAACCCGCTCGTGTGGGTGCCGGCGCCGGGGCAGGGCACCATCGCCATTCAGTGCCGCGAAGACGACGCCGAGGTGCGCGCGCGGCTGGCGGCCATCGAGCACGTCGAGACACGGCGCCGCGTCGACACCGAGCGGTTGCTCCTGCAGGCCTTCGAGGCCGGCTGCTCGAGCCCCTTCGGCGCCTTCCTCGACGGCGCGCGCCTGATCATCGGCGAGGAGCGAAAAGGCCGCTTCCTCGTCGCCCGCACCGAGCTGTCCGAGACGTTGACCCTGGAAGGCGCACACCGCCTTCTGCCCTCCCTCGAGTTCAAGGAGACCCGCGATGCCGTCGTCCAGCCAGTCTGAAGCGCTCTTCGAGAAGGCCCGCGGTCGCATGCCGGGCGGGGTGTCGAGCCCCGTGCGCGCCTTCGGCAAGGTGGGTGGTACGCCCCGGTACATCAGCAGAGCGAGCGGCGCCCACCTGTGGGACGAAGACGGCAACCAGCTGCTCGACTTCTGCATGGCATGGGGCCCGGCGATCCTCGGGCACTCGCACCCGGCGGTGGTCGAGGCGGTCACCCGCACCGCGCGCGACGGCCTGGCCTTCGGCACCACCCACCGCAACGAGGTTCGGCTCGCCGAGCTCGTGCTCTCGGCGTTCCCCGAGGCCCAGCTCGCGCGCTTCGTCGTCTCGGGCACCGAGGCCGTGCAGACGGCCATTCGGCTGGCGCGCGGCCACACGGGCCGGCCCCTGACGCTCAAGTTCACCGGCTGCTACCACGGCCACGTCGACAGCCTGCTCGTGAAGGCCGGCAGCGGCGTGGTGACGCAGGGCCTCTCTGACAGTCTGGGCGTCCCCGAGGGGCTTGCGGCCACCACCGTCGTCGTGCCGCTCGATGACGAGCAGGCGCTGGCCCAGGCCTTCGAGGCGTACGGGCCCAGGCTCGCGGCCGCGATCGTCGAGCCGCTGCCCGCGAACAACGGGCTGCTCGTGCAGCGCAAGGCGTGGCTCGAGGCCCTGCGCGCGCACTGCACGAAGAACGGCACCGTGCTCATCTTCGACGAGGTCATCAACGGCTTCCGGTTCCACTTCGGTGGGTACGGCCGCAACGTGGGCGTGACGCCGGATCTGACGACGCTGGGCAAGATCCTCGGCGGCGGGCTCCCAGTCGCGGCGGTGGTGGGCAAGCGCGAGATCCTCTCGAAGCTCGCGCCGCTCGGCGCCGTGTACCAGGCGGGTACCATGGCCGGGAACCCGGTGGCCCTCGCCGCGGGCATCGCGACGCTGGAAGAGCTGCAGAAGCCCGGCGTCTACGAGAAGCTCGAGGCCCTCGGCGCGCACCTCGAGGCGGGGTGGAAGAAGCACGCGAAGGGCCTCTCGATGGCTCGCATCGGTTCGCTCTTCTGGCCCTACCTCGACGCTCGGCCCGTGCCGACGACGGCCGAGGGCATCGACGCCGAGGTGGTGGGGCGCTTCCACGCGCGGTACCGCACCTGGCTCGACAAGGGGGTATACCTTCCGCCCAGCGGGTACGAGGTGGGCTTCTTGTCCACCGCGCACACGCCGGCCGACGTCGATCGGCTGCTCGAGGTGCTCTTCTCGGAGGCGTAGATGCGGTGGTTCCGTGGGAAAGCCGAGTACGTGGTGGCGGGCGTGGCCATGGCGGCCGTGACCCTCATGGTGTCGTGGTGGGCGGTGCTCGCGCACCGGCTGGTGAACACCACCATCGAGCTCCAGCAGGAGCTCCACCTCGCGAAGACCGGCTCGCCCCTCGATCTCTCGGAGCAGGCCTCGCGAATGAACTTCATGGTGATCACCGAGTTCGGCGCCATCGCCATCTCGCTCGCGTCGGCCATCGGCGCGCTGCTCTATGTCGCGCGGCAGCGCAGCATCGCGAACGTGCGCATGGAGCGGCTGCTCCAGTTCACCTCGCACGAGCTCAAGACGCCCATCGCCGGCGTGCGGGCGCTCCTGCAGTCGCTCGGCATGGGCGCCGTGCCCGAGGCCCGCAAGGCCGAGTTCCTCAAGCGTGGGCTGCAAGAGGTCGATCGCCTCGAGCACCTGGCCGAGACGATCCTCGCGTGGCAGCGCAGCGTCGCGCAGACCGAGCGCCTGGCGCCCTCGGCCCTCGACGCCCGGCGCCTCGTCGAGCAGGTGCTCGAGCACCGGGCGCAGACCGGCGTGCAGGAAACCGTCGAGGTGGGTGAGCTGCAGACCGCGATGGTGCTGGCCGACAGCGACGCGTTCCGGGTGATCCTCGAGAACCTGCTCGACAACGCCCGCAAGTACGGCGGCGGCAAGACCGAGGTGAAGGGCACGGTCCTGGGCCAGCAGTGGGAGCTGACGATTCGTGACGGCGGCGACGGCTTTCCCAACGAAGAGGCCGAGCGCCTGTTCGACCCCTTCAAGCGCCACACGCACGAGGGCATGACGCACGGGAGC
>JALOQF010000240.1 GCA_025459425.1 Myxococcaceae bacterium
GCCCGCAGCACGAACGTCGCCAGCGCCTTGTCGAGCTCGAAGGCCGTCTGGAACCGGTCGGCGGTGGGCCGCGCGAGCGCCTTGAGCACGATCTCGGAGAGCTCGTTGGGAATGTCGGGGTTGAGCCGGCTGGGCGGCGCGATGAGGCTCTCTTGCACCGCCCGCAAGACGGCCATCTCGCTGTCACCGTCGAAGAGCCGGCCGCCGGTCAACATTTCCCACAGCACGATGCCCAGCGCGAAGAGGTCGGTGCGCGCGTCGACCAGCTCGCCCCGCGCCTGCTCCGGCGACATGTAGGCGAACTTGCCCTTCAAGATGCCCGGCGCCGTGTGTGACGTCGACGCCTTGGCGATGCCGAAGTCCGTCAGCTTCACCGCGCCGTCGTACGAGAGCAGCACGTTGTGAGGCGTCACGTCGCGGTGGACGATGCCCAGCGGCTTGCCCTTGTCCGACAGGCCGTGCGCGTATTGGAGGCCCCTCGCCACCTGCGCGCCGATCTCGGCCACCAGCGTCGGCGGAAACGGCACGCCCCGCTCGCGGCAGCGCTTCCTCAGGTCGAAGAGCGACGCGCCGCGCACGTACTCCATGGCGATGAAGTACGAGTCGTCGTGCTTTCCGAAGTCGAAGATCTGCACCACGTTGGCGTGGTTGAGCCGCGACGACAGGCGCGCCTCGGCGATGAACATGTCGATGAACTGCTGGTCGCTCGCCAGAAAGCTGCGCACCACCTTGATGACGACGTCCTTCGCGAACCCCTCGGGGCCGATGGCCTGCGCGAGGTACACCTCGGCCATGCCGCCTTCCGCGAGGCGCTTCTTGACGACGTAGCGACCGATGGACGAGCCCGGAGCGAGCATGCTGGTGCGGAAACGCAGTCTATCCCCGGTCGGGCCGAAGTCCTCAGTCGAGTGGCGCTGCGCCGTCGGGGCGGAGAATTCCAGCCCCGTCGTCGTGATGGCGAGCGGGCGCAAGGCCCGGTAAGCACTCGACCCGCGTGGGAGGGAACGTGAACCGTACGTTGATGTGGGCCGTGTGGAGCGTCGCAGCAGTGGCCTCGGCGGCGCCGAAGACGCTCGTCGTCGGGGCTGGAGACTGTTCGGGCGTCGAGCTGGTCACGGGCCTCACCGACTTCGGAGTCGCGCTGCGGCCGAAGCTCAAGGCCGACCTCTACGAGGCCGACGTCGTGCTCGACATCGTGCGCCCCCGGCCCACCCGCACCCTCGACGACGTGCAGCGGCAGGTCGAGTCGGCGCGCACGCTCTTCTACAACGGCCAGAACGAGCGGGCGCTCGACCTGCTGAAGCAGGCCCTCTCGGAGCTCGAGCGCGCCCCCATCTCCGGTGAGCCGTGGAAGGTGATGTCGCAGGCCCTGACCCTCAAGGGCGTGGTGCTGTTGGGGCTGGGCAAGAAGGCCGAGGCGCTCGAGGCGTTTCGAACCGTGCTCCGCGTCGAGCCGGCGCACACCTTGAGCAAGGACGACTTCACGCCCAGCGTGCTCACGCAGTTCGAGGTGCTCCGCAAGGAGCTGTCGAGGGTCAAGAAGGTGCAGCTCCAGGTGCAGTCGTCGACGTCGGGCGCCGACGTGCTCGTCGAGGGTCGCCTGATGGGGGTGACCCCGCTGACGCTCTCGCTCGCGCCCTCGAGCTACCGGCTGCTCGTTCGCGCTGGTGACCGTTCCTCGTACCTGCGCGTGGTGACGGTGCCTCGCGAGGGCGTCGTGCAGGTCGACCTCGAGGCGGAAGGCGCGCTGGCGACCCAGGCGCCGCTGTGTCTCAACGCGAAGGACAAGGGCGCCGAGTCGGCCGCGCTCAAGCTTGCCAACACCGTCACCGCCGACGACCTCATTCTCGTGCGGCGCGAGGGCCCCCGGAGCACGCCCGGCAGCTTCGTGGCCGCGCGCTACGAGATCCGCACGGGGTCGGTCGTGCGCGAGGGGCGGGTGCAGGCGCCGCTCAAGGGCAAGCCCGCCTTCCCGGCGCTCGCCGAGTTCCTGCTGACGGGCCAGGGCTCGTCCCTCATCGTCACGCCCGACGCGCCGACCTCGATGGTGGTCGTCGAGAAGAAGCCGGGCGCCGCGGACGTGGTGGTCGAGCGCCTGGCCGAGGCGAAGCCACCCGAGACCACCACCCGAGCAGCTGACCTCCCGTCGCCACCAACACCGCCTCCGCCTCCGCCAGTCGTCGGTGGCTCGACCATCTCGGCGGCCAGGGTCGCCTCGTTCGTGATGATGGGCGTCGGCGCGGGGCTGGCGGTGACGGGCGTGGTGCTCGACCTGCAGGGCGATTCGGTGCGCGCCAGGTACCGGGCGCTGCTGCAGCCCGACGGGCGGCTGCCCGACCCCTCGTTGCCGGCGCACCGCGAAGCGCTCGGTCTGGCCGCCACCGCGAGCCAGTCGCGCCTCGTGTCATGGAGCGTGCTGGGGGCCGGCGTGGGCGTGCTGGCCGCAGGCGTCGTGACGCTGTTGGTCTTCCCGGGAACGACGTCGACGGTGGCCGTGGTTCCGGGACCGGACGGCGCGGCGTTCTCCTGGACGACGTCCTTCTGACGTTGTCCCCTCAGACGGCTTGCTGCGAGGTGCCCGTCCTGGGAACGATGCCGAAGCGCGCGAGCTCGCCGTTGAGCCGGCCGGTTAACATGAAGGCCCACATCTTCCAGTCCGCCGCGAGCGACCACAGCGGGTAGGTGAAGGTCGCCGGCCGGTTCTTCTCGATGAAGAAGTGGCTCACCCACGCGAACGCGTAGCCCGAGACGAGCGCGCTCAGCGCGTACCAGGGCGTCAGCGTCACCACCGCGAGCACGAGGTTGACGAGGGCGACCCACGAGCCGACGAAGTGGATCCACCGCGTGGCGGGCAGGCTGTGCTCGCCGAGATAGAAGGGCCAGAAGGCCTCGAAGGTCTGCAGACGCTCGCCGCTCATTTCGCGAAGATCTTCCGGAAGAGCCCGACGATGCCGGACTCGTTGGTGGACTTCAGCTCGTCGACCTTCACCTCTTTGCGCTGCCCGGGCGCGCCAGGCGCCAGCGCCTCGGCCTGCTTCGCCGTCTTCTTCCGTGAGGGGTCGAGCGACATCGCGCTGAACTCGTCTTCGCCTTCGTACGCCACCTGGGCGCGGGGGCGGCCGTCTTGACCTGCCGCAGAACCAGTGGGGAGCTTGGGATTGGCCATCGCTCCCACAATGTAAGGAGGATCGGGCCCGTTCGGCAATTCCACCTGCCCAAAACGTTGACCACCTTGTCCTACCGTGGGAGCGTCACCGCCGATGCTCGGGGCTCGACCCTTTCTCGTCCTCATCTCGCTGGCGCTCCTGTGGGGCTGTGGCCCGGTGCAGTCGACGAGCTTCCTGATGGACGCCGAGACGATGCTCGAGGCCGCGCGCACGGCGCAGGCCGAGAAGCTCGCTCCCTACGAGTGGACGGCGGCGAACCTGTACCTGCACAAGTCGAAGGAAGAGGTGGGCTACTCGGACTTCGAGCAGGCCGTCGACTACGCCAAGAAAGCGGTCGAGTTCGCCACCCGCGCGCGTGATGGTGCCGTGCGGGCCGTGCGTCGCACCGAGCCTCCTTCGAACACGGCCGGCACGCCGACGGCGAGGCCCGAGTGAGGCTGGCCGTGGGTCGTCTGCTGCTGCTCGGGGTCGCCGGGCTGTGGGCCGCCGGGTGTTACAGCTCGGCGCAGATCCGCGCGTCGGCCGACATCAGCAAGTCGGACATCGAGCGCGCGCGGCGGTCGAACGCCATGCGCTGCGCCCCGCGCGAGCTCGCCTCGGCCGAAGCGAACCTCGACTTCGCCCTCGGCGAGCTCGACCAGGGCAACTCGAGCCGCGCGCACGATCACATCGTCGACGCCGAGGGGGCCTCGAAGAAGGCGCTCGTGCTCTCGCGTGACTGCGCCCCGCGGCAGGTGGTGGTGAAGGAGCAGCCCCAGCTCGTCGTGAAGATCGAAGAGACCGACACCGACGGTGACGGCGTCATCGACACCGACGACCGCTGCCCCCGGCTCCCCGGCCCGGTCGAGAACAAGGGCTGCCCGGTCGAGGCGCCGAAGGACAAAGACGGCGACGGCATCGCCGACCCGGTCGACGTGTGCCCCGACCAGCCCGAAGACAAGGACGGCTTCCAGGACGAAGACGGCTGCCCCGAGGCCGACAACGACAAGGACGGCCTGGTCGACGAGGCCGACAGGTGCCCCATCGAGGCCGGCCCGATTCAGAACCTCGGCTGCCCCGTCACCGACAAGGACGGCGACGGCATCGCCGACGACAAGGACAAGTGCCCGAACGAGCCCGAGGACAAGGACGGCTTCGAAGACGAAGACGGCTGCCCCGACCTCGACAACGACGGCGACGGCGTGCCCGACAGCACCGACAAGTGCATCAACACGCCCGAGGACAAGGACCTGTTCGAAGACGGCGACGGCTGCCCCGACCCCGACAACGACCAGGACGGCGTGCCCGACGAGAAGGACGACTGCCCGAACCAGCCGGGCCCGGCCGAGAACAAGGGCTGCCCGAAGAAGTACTCGCTCGTGCAGGTGACGAAGGACCGCATCGAGATCAAGAAGCAGATCAACTTCGCCACCGGCAGCGCGAAGATCGTCGGCGCGGTGAGCCAGCAGATCCTCTCCGAGGTGGCGCAGGCGCTCAAAGACAACCCCACCATCAAGAAGGTGCGCATCGAAGGGCACACCGACTCGGTGGGCGACGACGTGAAGAACATGAAGCTCTCGCAGAACCGCGCCGACTCGGTGCGCGCCGCCCTCATCAAGCTCGGCATCGACCCGGCCCGCATGGAGTCCGTCGGCTTCGGCGAGACCAAGCCCATCGCCAGCAACTCGACGGCCTCGGGCCGCGCCGAGAACCGCCGCACCGAGTTCAACATCGTCGAGCAGTGACGGCGGGTCGGGAAGTCGGAGGCCTGGCGCTGCTGTTCGCCTTCGTCTTTCCGTTCGCCGTGGGAGCGGTCCGCCAGTCGGTGCCGGGGTGGTGGTCGCCCAGCCAGCAGAACCTCGTCATCGAGCGGCACGCGTCGGGAGCGCGCTGCATCGCAAGCGAAGGCGGCTCGCTCTGCTCCCCGCTGTGGATGGCGCCCCGGTTGGTGCTGGACTGGTGCGGCGACCGCGTGCGGGGCGCCCTGCGCTGACGTCAGCGCACGCGCTCGCGGTCGCTGGCAGCGCGCTCGTCACCGCCCACCGGCACCACCGGGTCGAACGACGTCGAGAAGAGCGCGTCGGCGTCCTTCACGCTCTGAGAAACGGCGTCGACGCTGGTGAGGAGCCCGTCGAGCTGCTCCGAGAGCTGGTTCGGGCTCGTCATCGTCAGCGCCTGGTCACGCAACAGGCGCACCGAGTTCTCGATGAGGTTCATCTGCCCGCGCGCGCGCTGGAGGAAGACGCGAATGTCGCGCACCGCCGTGAGGCGCTTCTCGAGCACCTGCGCGTTCTTCTTCGCCAGGTCGACGAGCGCGGCGTCGGTGTGGTTGCGCTCGAGCGCCTGCTGGGCCTCGAGTTGCCGGGTGAGCTCCTTCTCTGACACCGTGGCCAGGTACGCCTCGCTCTGCTGGCACGCGTGCGCGAGCTTCACGAAGCTCTGGGTGAGCTGGCCCAGCTTGTCGAGCTCGGTGCGCAGCAGCACCGCCGAGAAGCTGGGGTTCTGACCGATGTCGCGCTCCACCTCGGCGCGCAGCTCGGCGAGCGCCTTCGCCCGCTGGAAGTCGCGCCCCGACAGCTGCCCCATCAGCCCCTCGACGCGCGCCTGCTCGGCCTTGTCGGCGGCCTCACGCGCCGCCTGCTTCACCGCGCGCTGAAAGGGCTTGAGGTCGGGCCCCACCACCAGCCACAGCGCCTCGAGGGCCAGCGCCCCGATGCCGATGAGCCAGTCCTGGGTGGCGAACGCGGCCAGCCCGGCGCCGCCGAGCAGCGACAGGTTGTAGACGTTGAAGAACGCCGCCTTGAGGAAGTTGGGGCTGTCGTCGCGCGCGTCCATGGGAGCCCTACAGGCCGACCCGCACGTTCCCCTGCACCTGCAACGAGTGCAACAGGTCGAGCACCTGCGCCTCGACGCGCTGGAACTCGGGTGACTGCTTCACGGCCGGCTCGCGCGACGAGAAGAAGGGCACCTCGAGCCGGTGGAGCACCTTCGCCGGCCGGTGCGACAGCACGAAGATGACGTCGGCCAGGTACACGGCCTCGCTCACGTCGTGGGTGACGAAGAGCACCGTGTTGTCCTGGCGGCGCAGCACGTCGAGGATGAGCGACTGCATGCCCCAGCGCGTCTGCGGGTCGAGCGCGCCGAAGGGCTCGTCCATCAAGATGACCTTCGGCTCGTTCGCCAGGGTGCGCGCGATGGCGACGCGCTGCTTCATGCCGCCCGAGAGCTGGCGGGGCAGGGCGTCGGCGAAGTCCTTGAGGCCCACCTGCTCGATGAGCTTGAGCGACCGCGCCTTGCGCTCGTCGGCCGCCATGCCCTGCAGCTCGAGGCCGTACTCGACGTTCTGGCGCACGGTGCGCCACGCGAAGCTCGTGTAGCTCTGGAACACCATGCCGCGGTCGCGGCCCGTGCCCGACACCGGCTGGCCGTCGATGAGCACCTCTCCGAAGTCGGGCGTGAGCAGCCCTGCGACCGCCTTCAAGATGGTGCTCTTCCCGCAGCCCGAGGGCCCGAGGAAGACGGCCAGCTCGCCGGTGCCGGGCTTGTTCGCCATCGACAGCGACACGTCGTCGACGGCGTGCACCGTGCGCCCCTTGCGGTCGGTGTACGACATGCTCAGGTTGCGCAGCTCGAGCTTGGGGACGCTCGTCGGCGCGGCCTCTGGGGCGGGGGCCGTCGGCTCAGGCATCGGCTTCTCTCCACGCGAAGAGCAGCCGGTTGAGCGAGCGGATGAGGACGTCGGTGACGATGCCGATGACGCCCACCACGACGATGCCCGCGAAGCTCCACTCGGGCTTCAGGTGCTGCTCTGCCAGCCGCAGGATGTAGCCGATGCCGTTCTGCGGGTTCACCAGCTCGGCGAGGATGATGTACGTCCACGCGATGGCGTTCATCACGCGGAAGCCATCGAAGATGGCCGGCAGCGCCGCGGGGATGAGGACGGTGCGAATCACCTGTGCCTTCGTCGCCCCCAGCGTGAAGGCCGTCTGCACGAGCTCCTCGGGCACCAGCCGAATGGCGTCGACGACGGCCGGCAGCAGGTACACCACCGTGCCGAGGAAGAGGAACGCCACCTTCTGCGACTCCTCGATGCCGAACCACAGGATGAGGAGCGGGATGAAAGCGGTGATGGGCAGATAGCGCATCGGCGCCACCACCGGCTCGAAGACGCGGTTGACGACGTCGAACGAGCCCATCGCGATGCCCAGGGGCAGCGCCACCAGCACCGACAGCCCGATGGCCTTGGCGATGCGCAGCGCGCTCACGCCGATGGCCAGGTGCAGGTCCTTCTCGAAGAAGAGGTACAGCAGCGACTTCAGCACCTGGTCGGGCGCGGGCAGGAAGAAGTGCGGCACCAGCGCCTCGACCTTCCCGTCACGCGTCACCTCGACGTACGAGAGCACGCACCACGTGGCCACCAGCACCGCGACGGCGCCGAGCGAGACGAGCCGGGCCGTGCCCTGCGGCAGGTTCGTGCGCAGGCTCCACAGCGACGGTTTCTTCGCCGGTCGTTTGGGGGTCGCCACGGGCGCGTTCACTCGGCGTTCAAGACGACCTTGATGTCGGTGCGCCGGTTGAGCGCCCGCCCGTCTTCCGTCTCGTTGCTCGCCACCGGGTTGGCCGCGCCCTGGCCCACGGTGACGAAGCGCTTCTCGTCGAGCTGGAAGTTCTTCACCAGGTACGCCTTCACCGCGTCGGCCCGCTTCTGCGAGAGCGACTTGTTCGCCGCCTGCGAGCCGCGGCTGTCGGTGTTGCCCTCGACCTGCAGGTAGGTGTTGCCGAACGCGAGCATCGTCTCGCCGAGCGAGTCGAGCGTGAAGTAGCTGCCGGGCATGATCTCGTCGGAGCCCGTCGTGAAGTGAATCGACAGGCTCTTCTTCACGATGGCGCGGTCGGTCACCTTCGGCTTGTCCTTGAAGGCGTACGTCTCTTCGACCTTCTGGTCTTTGTACTGATTGGCGAGGGCCGCGACGAAGCGCGCGTCCTTGAAGTCGGCGGCGTCGACGACCTTCGTCACCACGCCCTTCTTGCGCCAGATGACGAACGCGCCGTTGAAGAGCGCGTCGAAGGACGACTTGGGGCCTGACAGCCCGAAGAAGATGGCGTTGTCGGCGAAGCCCGTCAGCTTGAGGCCCGACAGCATGCCCGACACGTCTTCGGGGGTGAGCTTGAGCTCGGCGGCCACCAGGCGGTTGGTGCCTTCGGGGTCTTCCTTCATTACGCCGATGGCGTCGAACCAGCCGGCCACGAAGTCGCCGATGGCCTTGGGCGCCTCGTCGACGAGCTGCTGCCGGGCGACGAGCGTGTCGGCGATGACGTTGGTGGCGGCGACGGTCGAGACGAGCACGTGCGCCTCGTCTTCACGGGCCGAGACGGCGCCGGAGAGGTCGGGCTCCCAGGTGACGGCGGCGTCGACCTTCTTCGCCTTGAAGAGCGCGGCGGCCTGCGGCGCCTCGGGCACGATGGTGAGGTTCTTCTCGATGTCGGCGCGCTCCTGGGGGCTGAGGCCCGACTGCGAGAGCAGGAAGAGCAACAGCCAGTGCGAGGGCGTGTACTGCGTGGTGGCGATCTTCTTGCCCTTGAGGTCCTCGACCGACTTGATCGTCTTGAGGCTGACGATGCCGTCGCCGCCGCGGCTCCAGTCTTCCTGGATGATGGCCTTCGCCTTCACGCCCTTCTCGGCGAGCACCGAGGCCTCGCGCGCGTAGCTGTCGACCGTGTCCCACATGACGTCGACGTCGCCCGAGATGAAGGCCGCGAGCTTCTGGCTCGGGTCTTCGAAGAGCTTGAACTCGACGTCGAGGCCGTACTTCTTCTTGTAGAGGCTCGCGGCGCTGCCGGGCTTCATGCCGCCGTTGGCGACGAGCCCCGGCGCGTGGCCGGCCCAGGTGTTGATGGCGACGCGCAGGGGCCGGTTGAGCCCGTTGGTGCCGACCGTGGCCGTGCCGGCGTTGACGGGCAGGCCCTGGCGGGGCGCGTCTTCGAGCCCGTCGCGCAGGCGCGCGAAGTCGTCCTTCGTCACGTCGTCCTGGGGCTTCGACGGCGTCTGGTCGTCGGGCTTCTTCGACGCGCCGGCGAACTCGCGCAGCTTGTCGCCCAGGCCGAAGCGCGCGACCCCGATGTAGCCGATGACCCCCAGGGCCACGAGCGCGATGAACAGCTTTCCGAACGGTGTGAGCTTCATGTGTGAGTCCTCCCAGCCTCTCGACGAGGCCGATACGTCAGCCCTTCGTCCCGCTTGCATCACCGCTGCCCGATGGCGCAGGGGCGTGGAAGAAGTCCGCTACTTTCGAGACCTGCTGCCGGCGCACCTCGGCCGCCGACGCGAGCGCCGCCAGCGCGGTGGTGCGTTTGTCGATGTCGGCCTTGAGCGTGATGATCTGGTCGTCGAGCTTCGCGATCTGCGCCTGCGCGTCGGTCACGGCCTTCGCGGTCTGCTGCTCGTTGACGCGCACGTAGGTCTCGAGCGCCTGCAGCTGCGTGTCGACGGCCTCGACGATCTTCGACACCTCGAAGCCGAAGGCCTTGAGCGACGCCTGGACGATCTGCAGCTTCAGCTCGTCGCTCGCTCCGTCGGGCAAGGTCTGGAGCAGCGCCTCGGCCTTGCGCACGCGGTCGATGGCCTGCGGGTCGAGCCCTGCATTCTTGAACACGGCGTCGAAGTCGATCTTCGCGGGAGCGACGGGCTCGGTCGGCAGGGGCAGCGGCCCCGGGCTCGGCGCGCCCGCTGGCTGGGTGACCGGCAGCGCCGGAGCCGGCCTGGTGGCCTCGCTGGTCTGCCGGGCGAGGCGCGCCAGCTCGTCGGCTGGAGACTCGTCGCCGGCCGGCGGCGCCTCGTCGCGCTTCGACGGCGCGGGCTCGAGCTCGACGAACAAGCCCAGAATGCGTTTTCCGAGGCCTTTGTCGTCGGGCATGGGCGTGGGACTCATTATCAGCAGAGTTCGTTCAGTTGGTTTGCGAAATCTGGTTAATCTGCACGCATGCCCAAGTACGAGGTGCACATCCCCGCGGCCGAGCAGGGTGGCTTCAACATCACGCTGAAGGTGAACGCCGACAACTGGATGGCCGCGCTCAAGGCCGGCATGCAGAAGCTGGGCGAGCAGGGGTCGGTCAGCTCGAACGTGATGGTCGACGTGCAGGAAGACCAGTCGATCCACATCACCGACAACATGAGCGGGCGCGTCTTCCGCATCCGCGAGCTCTCCGACGAAGAGGCCGCCAAGGCGCAGGTGAAGCGCCCTTCGCAGATCCGCCCCGCGGTGGCCAAGCGCCCCGAGGCGAAGACCGACCCGGGCCGGCCCGCGCTCCAGCCTCCGACGAACGAGAAGACCGAGCCGGGCTTCGACTCGAACAAGACGATGCCGGCCATGCCGGCCGAGCAGGCCGCCGAGATTCGCGCCGCCATCGCGAAGGAAGAAGAGAAGAAGAAGATTGCAGCGCCGGCGACGCAGAAGATCGATCCGCCCACCGAGCCACCGCCCAAGCCCTTTCGCGCGTCGTCGGGGAGCCGGGTCGGCAACAAGAGCTCGCCCCGCATCGAGGTGAAGCAGGAAGACGTCGAGGAGCTCGAGCACCCGGTCAAGCCGGTCACCGCGCCCATCGGTCGTCAGAAGTCGAGCCCTGCCTTCGCGCAGAGCAAACAGACCGCCGAAGACGTGCTGGCCGACGTGTTCATGCGCATCACCGAGCTCAACGACAAGAAGGACGTGGTCGAGGCGATGCAGTTCGTGCTCGACCTCGCGATGGAGAAGGTGCCGTGCGAGGCCGGCAGCGTGCTCCAGGCCGACCTGTCATCGGGCGATCTGTCGTTCATCACGGCCACGGGCCCCAAGGCGAAGGAGCTCCTCAAGAGCAGGGTCGTCATTCCCGTCGGCACCGGCATCGCGGGGTTCTGCGCCTTCGAGGGCGTGTCGGTCGCGGTGAGCGACGTGCAGAAGGACCAACGGTTCTACGCGGCCATCGGCGAGAAGATCGACTACGAGACGAAGTCGCTCCTCTGCGCGCCGATGATGACGCACGGCCGCTCGTTCGGCTGCCTGCAGCTCATCAACCGCAAGGGCGGCCCGCAGTTCGCC
>JALOQF010000595.1 GCA_025459425.1 Myxococcaceae bacterium
GGAGTTCGGGGTCTTCTTTGCGGGGGTCGTCGTCGGCGGCGTCGGGGTTGTTGTCGTCGGGGTTGTTGTCGTCGGGGTTGTTGTCGTCGGGGTTGTTGTCGTCGCCCGCGCCTCCTTTTGAGCGTTGTCCGCCTCTTCCGCCCGCACACTCGGCCCCGTCATCTCGAGGATGACCGCGTGGTGAACGAGCCGGTCGATCGCCGCCGCCGTCGTCATCGGGTCCTTGAAGATGCGGTTCCACTCGCTGAACACCAGGTTGCTGGTAATCAGCACGCTCTTGCGCTCGTAGCGTGCGGCGAGGAAGGTGAAGAGCACCTCCATCTCGTCGCGGCTCTGCTGCACGTACCCGAGGTCGTCGAGGATCACGGCCTCGAAGCCGTCGAGCGTCGCGAGTTCGCGCTCGAGCCGCAGGTCGCGCTTGGCCGCGAGCAGCCGCTGCACCAGCGCGTACGTCGGCGCGAAGAGCACGCGATGGCCACGCTTGATCAGCTCGTGGCCGAGCGCGCTGAGCACGTGCGTCTTGCCCCGCCCCGGCAGCCCGAAGCACAGCACGTTGACCCCGCGCTCGAGGAAGCCGCCTTCGCACAGCGTCGGCAGGCGCTTGGCCACCGCCGCGGGCAGCCGCTTCTTGTCGAGCGTGCCGAGCGTCTTGTCGGCGGGCAGGTGCGAGGCGCGCTGGTGGCGCTCGACGCGCCGCTGGCGCCGCTCCTCGACCTCGGCCTCCAGCAGCCGTCGCAGGTACTGCCCGAAGCTCCAGCCCTCGCGCTCGGCCTGCTGCGCCAGCTCCCCGGCGAGGCGCGCGACGGCGGGCATCTTCAACTCGCGCAGCAGCATCGCGAGCGCCTCGTGCGCCGAGCCGGTCGCCGCGCTCACGTGCCCACCCCTTCGAGCAGCGTGTCGTAGGCACGCAGGTCCACCTCGGGCGGCGCCAGCGCGGGCGGCGCCGGCCGGCCCTCGGCGGCCACCAGCGCCTTGACCGCGTCGCACGTCACCGGCCGGCCTTCGGCCAAGAGCAGGGTGAGGGCCGCCTCGACGTCGGCTTCCATCGTGCTCGCGGCCGCGTGCAGGATGCGCAGGTACTCCAGGTCGCCGGCGGTGCCGCGGTGCTCGGGCGCGTGGATGGCGTCGTAGGCGCGGCGGAAGGCGGGCGAGGGGAACATCTCCTCGCGGTAGACGTAGCGGGCGAAGGCGCCGGGCTTTCGCACCAGCGACCAGATGACGTGCCGGTAGTCGATGCGCAGCGGGTGGCGGCCGCGCGGCCGCTCGCACGACAGCTCGAGCGCGTCGCCGAAATAGGCCTCGAGCCGGTCCTCGTACACGCGCACGCGCAGCCGCTGGCCGATGAGCCGGGAGGGCACCGAGTAGCGCCCGTGGCCGACCTGGATGGTGCTCCAGGAGGTGACGCGAGCGAAGCGCTCGACGTACTCGGGCAGCCGCGCGACGTCGAGCGCGCGCATCTGCCCGAGCTCCTCGGCCAGGCGGGCGCCGCGTGAGGCGTTGGCCTTGCGCGCCACCTCGTCGACGAACGCTTGCCACTGCGCGGAGTCGTCGAAGTCGCGGCTCGCGCGCACCAAGAGCGCCTGCTCGAGCCGCCGTTTGAAGGCGCCGTTGGCGCTCTCGACGTCGCCGTTCTGCTCCTTGGCCCCGACGGCCGTGGTGCGCGGGGTCATGCCGAAGTGGCCCATCAGCGCCAGGTACTCGTCGTGGAAGGGGCGCCGGCGCCCGGCCTTGCCCTCGGTCGGGTCGGGGGCGGCGTCGCGCGCGGGCCGGTGGGTGGCGGCGGTGGAGTTGTCGGTCTGGTGGAAGTGCGGCACGCGCCCGAGCTGAAAGAGCGCCCGCTGCACGCCCTTGCGCAGCGCGGCCAGCGACTCCGACAGGCAGACCGTGGCCCAGAGCCAGTTCGAGTAGGGCAGCACGAACACGCAGAGCAGGTGCGCGAAGAGCCGCCCGCCGACGGTGACGCCGAGCTCGCGGGCGTCGGTGAAGTCGGTCTGCGCGGCCTCGCCGGGCCGGTGCGCTTGCGCGAACCGCACCTCTTTCTCGGGGCCTCGCGCGGCACGCCAAGCGCGCACGTGCCGCTGCAGCGTGCGAACCTGGCCCGGTTGGTAGCGTCCCGGGTGGCGCTCGTCGAGCAGAGCGAACAGGGTCTTGGCTTCGAGCGCGGGCGTGTCGGCGAGCCACCGCTCGACCTCGGGCCAGTGCTCGGCGAAGGGATTCTCGCGCGTGCGCCAGTGGCGCGGCGCGGCGAGCTCGGAGGGCAGCTTGCCCGCGGCGATGTACTTGCGCGCGGTCGTGCGATCCATGCCGGCCTTTTGAGCGGCCAGGCCGATGGCGCCGTGGTTGGTCATCTCTTGCATCAACGTCCTCACCTGCGTGTCGCTGACCGGCCGCACCGGACCTGCCTCTCCACCCCGTGGAGGGTGGGCCGGGAGCCGGCGAGTCACGCTTCCTTGGGATGGGGAGATGTAGTCGTCGCCGATGGGGAGATGTAATCGTCGCTCAGCACCCATCACGGAACTGGAGTGGTCCGTCGGCCGGTGGGTCGGTTCGTTCCTCGGCGGCGAGCCGGGGCCGCTGCTCGTCTCCTACGCGCTCGACACAGCCGAACTACTCTCTGTCTTCGCATACGGCGCGCTGATCTACGAGGGCGGCGTCTTCCGCGTCGTCGGGCTGCTCGGGGGCGAGCACGACGCCGGGCGCGGCTTTCCGTGCCTTCGCGACGCACGGCTCAAGAAGGACGTCAGCGAGCGTGCCGTCAAGGGCGCGATCACGATCGCGCGCGTCCCTGACGGGGTGTGCGTTCCCGAGACGCCGCACCACGTCTCTCTGGGCGCGGGCGACGAGTTCACCTTCGTGCTCGATCGGTGCCACCTGAGTCAGGCGATCTTCGACGAAGGCCCGGAGGGCGAACTCGGCGGCCCGCCGCCACCCTTCCAATGGACTCGGTTCGTCTTCGACGGCTACGTCCTTATGACCGAGGGGGGCGAGGGTCGTCTGCGCCCCTGGCTCC
>JALOQF010000596.1 GCA_025459425.1 Myxococcaceae bacterium
GCCAGCGAGCGCTCGACGAGGTTGCGCAGCTCCCGCACGTTGCCGGGCCAGTGGTAGGCCGAGAAGCGCGCCAACAGCCCGCGGGGCAGCTCGAAGTCGCCGCGCCCCATGCCGTGCACGAAGTGGTGCGTCAGCAGCGGAATGTCGTCGAGGCGGTCGCGCAGCGGCGGCACCGTCACCAGCACCACGGCGAGCCGGTAGTAGAGGTCGCGGCGAAAGCGCCCGGCCTCGACCTCTTTCTCGAGATCGCGGTGCGTCGCGGCCACCACGCGCACGTCGACGCGCCGGTACTTGTCCTCGCCCACGCGCCGCACGGTGCCGGCCTCGAGCACGCGCAAGAGCTTGGGCTGCAGCTCGAGCGGCAGCTCGCCGATCTCGTCGAGGAAGATGGTGCCGCCATCGGCCTCGAGGAAGGCGCCGTTGCGATCGCTCACCGCGCCGGTGAACGAACCGCGCACGTGGCCGAAGAGCTCGCTCTCGATGAGCGTCGGCGCCACCGCGCCGCAGTCGACCACCACGAAGGGCCGCGCGGCCCGCCGCGACTTCATGTGAATCGCGCGCGCGAGCACCTCTTTGCCGGTGCCCGTCTCGCCGAGCAGCAAGAGCGTCGAGTCGGTGGGCGCCACCTTCTCGAGAATGCCGAAGAGCTGCTTCATCGCCGGCGCCGCGCCGATGGCCGGCCCGAACGTCGCCTGGGCCGCGGGGAGCCCCAGATCGGCCTCGACCATGCCGACCCGGAGCGTCGTCTTGCCGACCGTCACCGTGGCCTGGTCCTCGACGATCATCTCGCTGATCCGGTTGCCGGCCAGGTACGTGCCGTTCGTCGACTCGAGATCGCGCACCAGCACGCCGTCGGGCCGCGCGTCGAGCTCGACGTGGTACCGCGACACCGTGGTGTCCTTGAGCACCAGGCCCGCGTCTTCGTGCGAGCCCACCACCACCCGGCCCTCGATCGGCTTCGACAGCCCCGCGTCGGGGCCCGCCGTCACCGTCACCTGGTACTTCCGCTCCTTGAGGGTGTTGGTGCCGCGGTCGAGGCGCAGCAGCGCGCCGGGGCTCTGAAGACGTTCGGTGGCCTGAGGCATCAGGCGGGTGACTACACCGATGCAGCGGGGCTGCACAACGCGTCAGGCCGCTTCAGGTTGTCGTTGAAAAAGCGCGGGCCCCTGACAAGGTGCGCGCGCCTTTTTCCAAGAGGGAACCCGCAATGTCGACCGGCGAAAAGATCACGATCTCGAACGGCAAGCTGAACGTCCCGAAGAACCCCGTCATCCCCTTCATCGAGGGCGATGGCACCGGCCCCGACATCTGGCGCGCGTCGCAGATGGTCGTCGATGCGGCCGTCGAGAAGGCCTACAAGGGCGAGCGGAAGATTCACTGGAAGGAAGTGCTGGCGGGCGAGAAGGCGTTCAAGACCGTCAACAACTGGCTGCCCGACGAGACGATCACCGCGTTCCGCGAGTACCTCGTCGGCATCAAGGGCCCGCTCACCACGCCCGTCGGCGGCGGCATCAGGTCGCTCAACGTCGCGCTCCGCCAGATGCTCGACCTGTACGTGTGCCTGCGGCCCGTGCGCTACTTCAAGGGCGTGCCCTCGCCGGTGAAGGCGCCCGAGAAGGTCGACATGGTGATCTTCCGCGAGAACACCGAAGACATCTACGCGGGCATCGAATACGCCGCCGGCACGCCCGAGGCCCAGAAGGTGCTCGAGTTCTGGCAGGCGAACTTCCCGAAGGACTTCGCGAAGATCCGCTTCGGTACGCAGAAGGCCTCGACCGAGTGGCAGGGCGCGCTCGAGGGCGTCGGCATGGCCAAGCGCGAGGTCGGCCTGCTCGTCGGCGTCGGCCTCAAGCCGGTGAGCTACCTCGGCACCGAGCGCCTCGTGCACAGCGCCATCACCTACGCGATCCAGAACAAGCGCAAGTCGGTGACGCTGGTCCACAAGGGCAACATCATGAAGTACACCGAGGGCGCGTTCTGCGACTGGGGCTACAAGGTGGCGCGTGAGCAGTTCGGCGCCGAGCTCCTCGACGGTGGCCCGTGGTGCAAGATCCCCGAAGGCAAGCCGGGCGCCGGCATCGTCATCAAGGACGCGATCGCCGACATCACGCTGCAGCAGGTGCTCACGCGGCCCGACGAGTTCGACGTCATCGCGACCTTGAACCTCAACGGTGACTACCTGTCCGACGCGCTCGCCGCGCAGGTCGGCGGCATCGGCATCGCGCCGGGCGGCAACATCAACTCGGTCACCGGGCACGCCGTCTTCGAGGCCACCCACGGCACCGCGCCCAAGTACGCCAACCAGGACAAGGTGAACCCGGGCTCGGTCATTCTCTCGGCCGAGATGATGCTCCGGCACATGCACTGGAACGAGGCCGCCGACCTCATCATCAAGGGCATGGACGGCGCGATCTCGAAGCGCACCGTCACCTACGACTTCGCGCGCCTCATGAAGCTCGAGGGCCACAACCCGACCGAAGTGAAGTGCAGCGAGTTCGGTAAGGCGATCATCGCCAACATGTGAGCCAGACGCTCACCCAACACGAAAGAGGAACGAACATGATCAAGCGTCCGAAGATTGCGATCGTTGGTGCAGGTGGAAACGTCGGTGCGGCCGTCGCCCAGTGGGCCGTGCTGAAGGAACTCGGTGATCTCGTGCTCATCGACCTCAAGGCCACGGCGGCCGAGGGGCGCGCGCTCGACCTCACCCAGTGCGGCGCGTGGGAAGGCTTCAACAACACGAACTTCGTCGCCACCGACAAGCCCGAGGCGATGGCGGGCGCCGACGTGGTGGTGATGACCGCCGGCGTGCCCCGCAAGCCGGGCCAGTCGCGCGAAGAGCTCATCAACATCAACGCCGGCATCGTGCGCGACATCTGCAAGAACGTGAAGACGCACGCGCCCGACTCGGTGCTCATCGTCGTGTCGAACCCGCTCGACGCGATGGTCTTCGTGGCCAAGCAGGTGACGGGCTTCCCGCGTGAGCGCGTGATCGGCTCGGCCGGCGTGC
>JALOQF010000597.1 GCA_025459425.1 Myxococcaceae bacterium
ATGAAGGGCAGGTCGGGGCGCTCGAGCGGCGTCGTGGCCGGCAGCACGTAGTGGGCGAGCGAGCCGGTCTCGTTGCGGAACAGGTCGAGCGTCACCAGCAGCTCGAGCTCGCCGAAGGCCTTCTTGAGGCGCCCGGCGTTGGCCATGGTGATGAGCGGGTTGCCCCCCGTCACGAAGAGCGCGCGCACCTGCTTGGGCCCCGGCGTGAGGATCTCGTCCGCCAGGATGCCGCCGGGGAAGGCGTCGTTCACCGACAAGAAGTCGCCGATGCGCGACCGGTCGGGCCGCACCAGCACGCCGTTCTTCTTGCCGAACGCGGGGAAGTCGATCACGCCGCGGCCCACCAGCGTGCCGCCGCGCCGGTCGAGGTTGCCCGACAGCAGGTTGATGCACTCCTGCAGCCAGAACCCGAGCGACCCGTTGGTGCCCATGTTGACGCCGGTCGAGGAGTAGATCGACGCGCCCTTCGCCGTGCGGAACACCGTGACGAGCTCGCGCAGGGTCTCGGTGGGGATGGTGGTGATCGGCGCCGTGCGCTCGGCGGGCCACGCGCGGGCGAGCGCCAGCACCTCGTCGATGCCCTCGGCCTGGGTCTCGGCGATGTCGCGGCGCACGCCACCCTGACGCTCGAGCTCGTTCAAGAACGAGAGGTAGAAGTACGGGTCGGTGTTCGGGCGGATGAAGTGGTGCTCGCCGGCCACCTTCGCGGTCTCGGTGCGCCGGGGATCGATGACGATCACCCGCGCGCCGCGCGCCTTCATCTCCTGGAGCGTCTTCCCCGGGTTGGGCACCTGCAGGAAGCTCCACTTCGAGATCACCGGGTTCGCGCCCACGATGATCAGACACTCGGTGTGATCGAGATCGGGGAACGGCTGGGTGAAGGGGAACCCGTAGACGAGGTTCGAGACGGCGAATTTGTTCGAGCAGTCCTGCGTGGCCGACGCGTACATCGACTTCGAGCCGACCGCGGTGAGGAAGCCCTGCGCAAAGACCGGGTGCAGCACGCCGAAGCCGGCCGCGGTGCCGACGTACATGGCGATCGAATCGGGCCCGCGCTCGCCGCGGAGCTGCCGCACCTTGTTGCCGATCTCCTCCATGGCCTGCGCCCAGGTGATGCGCTCCCAGCGATCGCCGACGCGCTTCTCGGGGTACTTGATGCGGTCGCCCGACGCGTACAGCTTCGCCTGCTTGAGGCCCTTGGGGCACGAGAAGCCGCGGGTCGCCACGTGGGCGTCGTCGGGCGCGATGCGGGTGACCTGGTTGTTCTCGACCGTCACGGTGAGGCCGCAGAGGGCCTCGCAGATGCGGCAGAAGGTGTGATGCGTTCCGTCAGCCATGGCGGCGGCTCATAACCACGCCTCAGGCTCAGGGCACCAGCGTGAACGTGCTCCGGCGATTGAAGTCACCAGCGCCGAGCTGCCCGCTGTCGCCCTGGCCGGTACACCAAAGGGTTCCGTTCGCCTTGCGCGCGCAGGTGTGAAACCGGCCGACCTGCAGCTCAACCCAGTCGGTGTCGGTGCCGACGCGTGTCAGCGTTCGACGCTCGAGGAAGTCTCCGAGGCCGAGCTGGCCCTCGATGCCGCGGCCGATGCACCAGAGCGAGCCGTCGACCTGCAGCCCACAGGCGTGGAAGGTGTCGATGCGGAAGGTGCGCCACCGGCCCGGGTACACGTCGAGGGGCACGTCGCGGGTGCTCATGAGGTTCGGGTCTTCGAACTTCACGCCCCAGCAGCGCAGGCCCTCGGCCGTCGTGAGGCCGCAGGTGCCTTCCTGCGAGGCCGAGAGCGCCGCCCAGTCCGTCGAGGCGCCGATGCGGGTGGGTGGGCGCACCTGGCCTCCTGCGCCCGCGCCCAGGCCGAGCATCGAGCGCACGTTGCGGCCCCAGCACCAGAGCGCGCCGTCGGCGTCGACGCCGCAGGTGTGGCCGTCTCCGGCCTCGAGGACCTTCCACCGGAGGCCGCCGAAGACCCGTTGGGGCGCTGGCTGATCGGCGCCGGGGTAGGAGTCGTTGAGCCCGAGCTGGCCTTCCCAGTTCGAGCCCCAGCACCACCCGGAGTCGTCGAACAGCACGGCGCAGGTGTGGCTGTAGTGCGCCGAGAGGCTCCGGGCCGGACCGGGGAGCGTCACGCGCGTCGGGACGAGCCTCGGCGACAGATCGCCCACGCCGAGCTGCCCGGCCTGGTTGCCGCCGAAGCACCAGATCGAACCGTCCTGCCTGAGGCCGCAGCTGTGCTGCTCGCCGGTGGACAACGACGTCCAGTCGGTGCCCGCGTCGAGCGTGATGGGAGCCGGTGCTTTCTGCTGGGCGCCGTTGCCGAGCTGACCGCTGGTGCCGTCACCCCAACAGCGAATGCGCCCCGCGCGCAGCTCGCACGTGTGGCGGTGGCCCAGGCTCAAGAAGCGGCCGTCGACCACGCTGGGCACCATGCCGGCGTCGAAGGGAAAGAGCACGGGGAACTCGGGCGTGCAGGCGGCGAGCGACAGCACGGACAGGACGGGAAGGGCACCGCTGAACGCGCGCCGGTGGTGCGTCTGGGGCGCTCCAGTGGTTGACGCTGGCCTCACCAACCACCTCCGACGGCCACGGTGGCGCCGCCCTCGGCGCCGCTCACGGCGGTGATGCGGGTGGCGGCCTCGGTGGCGGCGGCTCCGAGGAGCGGCGCGCCGGCGACGAGGCGCACGAAGGTGAGCAGCGGCGCCCGCACGAAGCGCAGCTCGAGGCCCCCGCGGGCGGTGACGATCCAGCTCGAGGCTGACGTACCCATCGCTGGATCCTGCGCGCGGCCCTCGAGCCGCAGGAGCCCGACGCGCACCCCGGCCACCGCGGCGAGCACGAAGCGCCCGAACGCCACCAGGTCGAACACCCCGTGGAGCGCGCCGCCGAAGAAGGAAGACGTCACCTCACCCGAGGGCGCGGGCACCGGCAGGCCGAGCCGGAACCCGAACGATGGCTCGAGCGCCAGCCGGCGAACGAGGGGCAAGCGGCCGAAGAGCTCGAGCCC
>JALOQF010000598.1 GCA_025459425.1 Myxococcaceae bacterium
CGCCGCCGCCCGGCGCCGCGAACCCCCAGTGCGTCGCGGGGCAGTGCCAGTACACCTGCGCGGCGGGCTTCCACCAGTGCGGCACGCAGTGCGTGTCGAACTCGAGCGTCGCGACGTGCGGCTCGATGTGCACGCCGTGCCCCACGCCGAGCTTCGGGGTGGCGACCTGCAACGGCACCACCTGCGGCGTGCAGTGCAACCCCGGCTTCCACGAGTGCAACGGGCAGTGCGTGTCGAACAACAACGTGAACACCTGCGGCAACCGGTGCTCGCCGTGCCCGGCTGGCCCGGCGGGCAGCGGCACCACGCCCACCTGCGACGGGACGAACTGCGGCCTGTCGTGCGCCTCGTCGGCCACGCCGAACTTCTGCAACGGCATGTGCGTCGCGAACTCGGTCACCACCTGCGGCTCGACGTGCCAGACGTGCACCCCGCCGCCGAACGGCACGGCGCTCTGCTCGTTCGGCACCTGTGACTTCACCTGCAACGTGGGCTTCCACCGCTGCGGCAACCAGTGCCTCCCCGACAGCTCACCCGACTCGTGCGGCACCAGCTGCACGCCGTGCCCGCCGGGGCCGGCCAACACCACCACCACCTGTACGCAGGCCTCGCCGACGAGCGCGTTCGCCTGCGGCTGGTCGTGCGCGGCTGGCACGAACCGCTGCCCGGCGAACGGCAACCAGTGCGTGCCCCAGGACTACACCCTCGCGTGTGGCGCCACCTGTGCGGTGTGCAGCGCCACCAACGCGCTCGAGCGCGGC
Organism: Myxococcaceae bacterium; assembly: GCA_025459425.1. GTDB lineage: Bacteria > Myxococcota > Myxococcia > Myxococcales > Myxococcaceae > Xiheimicrobium. The sequence goes on from JALOQF010000598.1 coordinate 762, forward strand.
GTCTGCGGCAGCAACGGCATCTGCACCATCGACTGCATCAACCGCTGCAGCAACACCTGCGTCAACGTGCAGACGAGCACCACGAACTGCGGCTCGTGCGGGACCACCTGCGGCGGAACGGACCGCTGCTCGATGGGTGAGTGCCGTGCCCTCTGCGCCTCCGGCGTGGGCCTGTCGTCGCTCCTCCCGGCGCTCACCTTGAACTCGACCAGCTTCCCCTTCGTGGTCGTCGACGTGAACGGTGACGGCCGGAGCGACCTCGTCTCGGTCGAGAGCCTGACCGTCAACGTCCGCCTCGGTGAGGCCAACGCCCAGGGCACCGGTCCCTCGGGCACGTTCTCGTCGACGATCTTCTCGAGCACGTCACTCGGCTACTCGCCCACGCAGATCATCGCGGGCGATCTCACCGGCGACGGCCGCCCCGAGCTCGTGGTGCTGACGACGACCACTGCGCTGCAGGTGTTGCGCAATGGTGGCACCGGCTTCTTCACCCGCTACGACGTCTTCACGTCCTTCACGCCGACGTCGGCCACCATCGGCGACTTCATCGCCGGCGGGAACCTCGACCTGCTCGTCAGCTTCAACACGGCCTCGGGGACCGCCTCGGCGAGCCTCTACCCGGGGGTGACGACGACGAGCCTGAGCCCCGTCGGCACGGCCTTGAACGCCAGCCTCGGCATCGGGAGCGTCTCGAACGTGCGCCTCGCGAACGTCACCGCCGATCCCAACCCGGATCTGGTGGCGACGGCCGCGGCCAACGCGCTCTTCGTCTTCCCCGGCACCGGTCAGTCGTCGGCCCCCTTCAACGGCGCGGGCGGCGCTTCGCTCCAGCTCCCGGGGTCCGAGACCTTCACCAGCGGCATCGCGGGCTCTGCGTTCCCCATGGAGGTCGGCGACGTCACCAGCGATGGCGTCACCGACGTGGTGGTGCCGGTGGTGTCGGGCGCGACGAGCGGCGTGCGCGTGTTCCCCCTCACGGCCACTCCCGCCTTCGGGACGTCGACCTTCCTCGCAACGCCTGCCGTCGTCAGGGCCGTGGGCATCGCCGACATCAACGGCGACGGGCGCCGTGACGTCGTGGTGGCCTCGACCGACGTCCGGGTCTTCCTCTCGCAGGCTGGCAACACGTTCTCGGCCCCGACGGTGCTGGGCGTCTCGTTCTCGGCGACCTTCTTCAACTCGCTGGCGGTGGTCGACGTGACCGGTGACAACCGCCCCGAGGTGATCACCGCGTCGGGCACGACGCTCACGACCGCGGTGAACGACGGCTCGGGTGGTTTCTCGACGCTCCAGGGCGCCTCGACCCCGAACGCCACCCGCGTCATCGCTGGCGATCTCAACGGCGACGGGCTGACCGACGCCGTGGTGACCGGGCCCGCCACGGGCACCTTCGCCGGCCCTGACGCGCGCCTCACCGGGGTGACGTCTCCGACGCCGGGCGTCATCGGCGGGCGGCTCGAGGTGCTCGTCAACGGCGTCTGGGGAACGGTCTGCGCGCCGAGCTTCCCCAGCTCGGCGACGATGGAGGTCGCCTGCCGGTCGGTGGGCCTCGGGTCGTGGTGGGACTACTTCTACGCCTCGGGCCCGACGCTGGCGCCCGTGATGCAGAGCCCGTCGTGCTCGAGCTCGTTCACGTCGAGCCTGACGAGCTGCTTCTACTCGGCGCCAGGCGCCAGCTGCACGTCGGCCAACAACCTCGGCATCGAGTGTCAGACGACGACCACGACGACGCTCTTCTCACAGACGCAGGTGCTGCTCGCCCAGTCGAACGGCTCGTTCGTCAGTCAGCCCGCGTTCGACACCTTCGGAGAGCGCTTTGCCATCGGCAACCTCAATGGCGACGCGCCTCGCGATCTGGTGACGGTGTCGTCGGTGCCTCAAGCGGATGGAGGCGTCGCCGCGCCGACCGTGCAGGTGCGCCTCGGCGCCACCTCGGGCACCCTGGGGACTCCCGTGAGCCTGCCCACGAGTGGCGCGCCGGCGTTCGTGCTCGCCGCTGATCTCACCGGCGACGGGCTCGACGAACTCCTCGTGGCAACGCCGCTGGGAGTCGATGCGTACCGCAACACCGGCGGCGCCACGTTCGCGGCTCCGGTGCGGGTGTCGACCGTCATCGCCAGCAGCCTCGCGGTGCTCGATCTCAACCACGACGGCCGGCAGGACTTCGTCACGTTCAACTCGACCTTCACCTCGCTCCAGGTGCACATGAACGTGTCGCTCCCCGGGACGGTCGGGTTCGT
>JALOQF010000241.1 GCA_025459425.1 Myxococcaceae bacterium
CCTGGGCGCCCACCCGAGCGCGTCGAGCTTCTTCGAGAAGAGCCGGCGAACGAAGGCCTCGTGCCGGGGCCGCAGCGCCTCGGGGAGGACGTCGCCAGCGCCATACGAGGCCAGCCCGAGCGCGGTACCGAGCACGTGCCGGTCGGACTCCTTCGCGGCCGTCTGCGCGAGCGCCAGCGCCTGGGCCGCGTCGAGGTCGCCCGAGCGGATCAGCGCCGACACGTCGCCCAGCAGCCCCACGCGCTCCGGCACCGACAGCTTCTGGCCCGCCTTCGCCAGCACGTCGGCGAGGGTCGACGGCCCGGTGAGGTTGGCGCGGTAGTACCCGTCGAACCGATCGTTCGGCAGCAGCCAGTCGGGGCACGTCTTCGCGCCCGACAGGGAGAAGCTGCCGCTCGCGCCTTCGAGCACCGCGCAGGCCTGTTGGACCTTGCCCTTCTCGGCCCACTTCACACACGCGGGGATCGCCCAGGTCCGTGCCGCGTCGCCCGTCGAGCCGACCGGGAGCGAGCGCTTCTGCGTCCACGTCAGCGCGGGCGCGCCCCCCTTCGGACAAGCGAGCGCGAAGCTGACGACCGGCCCGCCCGGCTGATCGAGGAACGTCTTGAAGGCCGGCCCCACGTCGCGCCCGGCCGCCGCAGAGATGGCCGACAAGAAGTCATCGGCCGTGGCGTTGCCCCACGCGTGCTTCGACAGGTAGGCGCGCACGCCCTCCTGGAACTTCTCGCGCCCGATGAAGGCCTCGAACATGCCGATGACCGACGCGCCCTTTCCGTAGGTGATGCCGTCGAACGCGTTGGCGATGTCGTCGTTCGAGCGGATCGGCTGGCGAATCTGCCGGGCGTTCACCAGCGCGTCGGCGGCGAGGGCGCCGTTGCGCCGCTGCACCTGCTGCACGTCGAGCCCCCACGTCGGCTGCCACTCCTCGAGGATGCGCGGCGTCATCCACGTCGCGAACGCCTCGTTGAGCCAGAGATCGTCCCACCAGGCCATGGTGACGAGATCGCCGAACCACTGGTGCGCGAGCTCGTGGGTGCACACGCTCGCGAAGCCGCGCTGCCGTGACGGGGTGTCGGCCTCGGGCCGCGAGAGGATGAGCTGGTGGCCGTAGGTGACGAGGCCGGGGTTCTCCATCGCGCCCATGCCCACCGGGAGCGAGATCTGGTCGAGCTTGTCGTAGGGGTACGGCGAGCCGAAGTACGCCTCGAGGCGCTCGAGAATGGGGCCGCTCGTCTGCGCAGCGTACGCGGCCTCGGCGGCCTTGCCCTTCGGCGTGACGATACGAATGGGCGTCTTCTTCTGCCCGTGCGTGCCGGCGTCGATGAAGTCGAACGGGCCGACGGCGATGGCGACGAGGTAGCTCGGCATCGGCGGCGACTTCGCGAAGCGCACGCGCTCGAGCCCGCCAGCCACCGGCGCGCGGGACACCTCGGGCATGTTGGCCAGCGCCGCGTGGCCGGGCTTCACCAGCAGCGTCACCTCCCACGGCACCTTGAAGGCCGGCTCGTCGAAGTGCGGGAAGGCGCGGCGCGCGTCGATGGGCTCGAAGCTCGTGTACGCGTACCAGGTGTCACCTTCTTTGAGCTGGAAGAGGCCGTCGTTGTCCTTGCGGGACAGCACGCCCGAGAACGTCACGGTGAGCGCGTAGGCGCCCGGAGCGATGGTCGCGTCGGGCACCAGCGCCGCGAAGTGATCGTCGACGACGCGGGGCGTGAGCGGGCGTCGAACGTCCTTCTGCGTCAGCGTCGCGGTCGCCAGCTCGAGGTCGGTGGCGTTGAGCCAGAGCACCTCGAGCGGGCGTGAGATCTCGATCTGCGCGGTGATGACGCCCGAGAACCGGTCGTCGCCCGGAATGACGGTGAGCTCGAGCTGGTAGCCCGTCGGCCGTGCGCCCTCGGGGAGCCGGAGGCCGGGAGACGTCAGCGCCGGCGCTGCGGGGGGCGCAGGCTTCGGCGCGGCTGGCTGGGGTTCCGGGGCAACGACGGCCTTCGGCGCGGCACAGCCCACCAGCACGAGAACCAGGAGCGTCGGGAAGCGCATGGGCCGCGACTTAGTCCGCGGGGAGGCGCTTGGGGCCGGGATTTCAGGAGCACCGGCTCCTCGTGCGCGCGGTGCGACCCGGGCGCGGCAGCTGCGAACGGGCGCCCAGCGCGAGCGCCTCGCCGTTCAGCGCAGCCACGAGCCGAACGCCGCTTCGCGACCGTTCACTTGACCCAGGTGAGCCGCACCGGCGCGGTCAACGTGGGCGGCGGCGGCGAGCTCACCTGCGCGCTCCGGTCGTTCGCCCGGCTCGCATCAGGCACGAAGAAGAACGTCGCGGTCTGGGTCGTGGACGTGAACATGGCGAGCAGGGTGCCCTGCCCTGACGATCACGCAAGTTTTTGGATTTACTCAGCTTTTTCAGATCGGACGGGCTCAGCAAACCCTCGTGGTGGCGGCCGTTTCCGGCCATTTTCTGATCCAGCAGGATCAGGTCGCGCACAGCAGCTTGATGCCGATGCCCTGATCGTCGGCCCGGCGGCGGCACTGCCCACCAAACCGGATGCGCGTGGTGTTGGTGCCCTCGACGAGGGTCACGTTCTCGAGGCCACCGTTGAGCTGCGTGCACTGCACCACCGAGTTGTCCTTTCGCGTGATGGAGAACTGCAGCATGCGCGGGTCGGGCGCGTTCTTGACCTCGATCTGCTGACTGACCGACGCGAGCTCGGCGATGGTGATCAGCGTCTGGCGGAACGAGTCGCGGCAGATCGAGTCGAGGTTCGTCAGCGTGGGGTCGAACAGCTCGGCCATCTGCCGGTGACGCAAGCCGCCCTGCACCGAGGTCGGGCAGTCGATGTTCTTCACGCGGCCGTCCTCGACGAGCTCCATGGCGGCCTTGGTCGCGCGGCCGACGGGGGCGATGGCGGTCCAGATGACCTCTTTCGGGAGCCCATCGGCGTTCTTCAGCTCGCCGGTGAACTGCCGGTGGTACTCGCTCACGGTGGTGAGGCTCATCGACTGCTGGGTGCAGTCGGCGATGGCCGGGTTGTCCGAGATCTTCACCATCGAGGGGCGCGCGGTCTCGCTGCAGTCGTCTTCGTCGGTGAGCACCACCACGAGCAGGCGGGCGCCGTCGCGCAAGAAGCCGCCGTTGCCGCCCTCGGACACCGGGCGCGACACGAGGTCGGTCAGGAGCGCCAGCCGCACCGCCTCGAACGGCGTCTCTTGCCCCGAGCCGCCGGTGCCCTGCTGCACGAGCCGGCTGAACTTCGAGACCAGGTCGGGATCTTCGCCGGTGAGGATCCGCTGCGTCCCCGTGCCGAGGAGCACCCCGCCGCCATCGGGGTTCGCGTCGGGCACCGGCTGCAAACGCCCCGATTGACCCGGGAAGTCACGGTTGAAGACGACGCCGTTCTGCGTGGTGTGCTGGTACACGCTGGTGGTGATGACGCCGACGTTGAAGTCTTGACGCACTCCGCCAGCCTGCTTGATCTGATCGATGAAGGCGGTGAGCTCGCGGGCGACGGCCTCCTGCTCCTCACGCATCGAGTTCGAGTTGTCGATGACGAACAGAATGTCGAGCTTCTGGGGCTCGATGAGGGGCGCTTCGGCCTTGCAGGTCCGCGGAATCGTGGTGTTCGTGTTGTCGAGCGGAGACGTCTTGCAGCCGAAGCAGCCGTCGCAGGACGCGGCGAGGGCGAAGGCAAGGACCCACAGGTGGGCGCGGCGGGAGTGGATCATGGGAGGCACACGGGCAGCACGTTCGGCCTGGAACTCGGCGGCCCATTCTGCCTGCTGAGGCGCCCCCGGTCGAATTCGTGAGGCCTCCACCCCGTTCATGGGGGTCTTTTTTCTGCTCGTCGGCATTGCTGACGGGAAAACGATTGCTACCCTTCGCTTACCCGTTGGCGTCGTCGTTCACGAGGCCAGCGCCCCCCGACGTTCAAGCTCCACGAAAGAAGCAACCACATGTCCGACGAGAAGAAGAAGGGAGCCGGCGCGCAGACGATGCCGGCCGCGATGCAGCCTCCCGGCGCGATCAACAAGGACGACATTCCGGCGGTGCTGCCCATCCTCCCCTTGCGCAACTCGGTGTTCTTCCCTGGCGGCGTGCTGCCGCTCGCGGTGGGCCGGCAGAAGACCATCGCCCTCATCAAGGACGCCGTGCGCGACGACCAGGTCATCGGCGTCGTCACCCAGCGCAAGGCCGAAGAGGAAGACCCGGGCGCGTCCGACCTCTACAACATGGGCACCGTCGCCCGCATCGTGAAGCTGCTCAAGATGGGCGAGGACAACTACTCGCTCGTCGTGCAGGGCCTCGCGCGCTTCCGCGTGCTCGAGCTCGTGCAGGAGTCTCCGTACCTCAAGGCCCGCATCGAGCCCGTCGAGGACAAGACGCCCGCCGACAACGTCGAGATCGAGGCGCTCACCATCAACCTGAAGAAGCTCGCGCGTGAAGTGATCGAGATGATGCCCGAGCTGCCCGCGGCGGCCACCGAGCTCGTCGAGTCGATCACCCACCCGGGCCACCTCGCCGACCTCATCGCGGCCAACGTCGACGTGCCCATCGAAGAGAAGCAGGCGGTGCTCGAGACGGTGGACCTCAAGGCGCGCATGAAGCTCGTGCTCGAGCTGCTCAACCGCAAGCGCGAGATCTTGAAGCTCTCGAACAAGATCGACTCGGCCGTGAAGGGCGAGATGTCGAAGACGCAGCGCGAGTACTACCTGCGCCAGCAGCTCAAGGCGATCAAGGAAGAGCTCGGCGAGATGGGCGAGGACGAAGAGGAGCTCGACGAGCTCGCCACGCGCATCAAGAACGCGCAGCTGCCGCCCGAGGTCGAGAAGGTCGCGCACAAGGAGCTCAACCGGCTCAAGACGATCCCCGCCGCGTCGAGCGAGTACACCGTCGCCCGCACCTACCTCGATTGGATCGCCGATCTGCCGTGGAACAAGATGACCGAGGACAACCTCGACATCGAGAACGCGCGCAAGCAGCTCGAGAACGATCACTACGGCATCGAGCGCGTGAAGAAGCGCATGCTCGAGTACCTCGCCGTGCGGAAGCTCAAGAACGACATGCGCGGGCCCATTCTCTGCCTGGTGGGGCCGCCGGGCGTCGGCAAGACGTCGCTCGGTCAGTCCATCGCCAAGGCCGTCGGCCGCAAGTTCGTGCGCCTGGCGCTCGGCGGCGTGCGTGACGAGGCCGAGGTGCGTGGCCACCGCCGTACCTACGTGGGCGCCCTGCCCGGCCGGTTCATTCAGCAGATGAAGAAGGCCGGCACGCGCAACCCGCTCATGCTGCTCGACGAGATCGACAAGCTGGGCGCCGACTTCCGCGGCGACCCGTCGGCGGCGCTCCTCGAGGTGCTCGACCCGGAGCAGAACCACACGTTCTCGGATCACTACCTCGACGTGCCGTTCGATCTGTCGAAGGTGATGTTCATCGCGACCGCCAACCGGCTCGACACCATTCCGCCGCCGCTGCGCGACCGCATGGAGATCATCGAGATGAGCTCGTACACGTTCATCGAGAAGGAGCACATCGCGCGCAACCACCTGATCCCCAAGCAGGTGAAGGAGCACGGCATCACGCTCGATCACTTCGAGCTCACGAAGGACGGGCTCGACAAGGTGATCACGAGCTACGCCATCGAGCCGGGCGTGCGAAACCTGGAGCGCCGCATCGCCGAGCTGGCGCGCGCGGTGGCCGTCGAGGTGGCCTCGGGCCGGACGGACAAGCAGGTGCTCGACGCGGGCCGGGTCGAGACCACGCTGGGGCCCAAGCGCCACGAGCTCAATGTGGCCGAGCGCACCTCGCAGCAGGGCGTGTCGGTCGGCCTGTACTACACGCCGCTCGGCTTCGGAGACATCCTCTTCATCGAGGCGACCAAGATGTCGGGCAAGGGGTCGATCACCCTCACCGGCCAGCTCGGCGACGTGATGAAGGAGTCGGCCACCACCGCGTTCTCGTGGCTGCGCGCCAACGCCGAGCGCATGGGCCTGACGCCGGCCTCGTTCGAGAAGGTGGACATGCACCTCCACTTCCCCGACGGCGCCACCCCGAAGGACGGCCCCTCGGCCGGCATCGCGATCATCTCGGCCATGTCGTCGCTCTTCACCGGCATTCCGGTGCGCAGCGACACCGCGATGACCGGTGAGATCACCCTGCGCGGCATCGTCGGCCCGGTCGGCGGCATTCGCGAGAAGGTGCTCGGCGCCCACCGCGCGGGCATCAAGCGGGTGGTGATGTGCGAGAAGAACAAGAAGGACCTCATCGACGTGCCGGAGGCGGTGCGCAACGAGCTGCAGTTCTTCTTCGTGTCGAAGATCGACGAGGTGCTCGACACCGTGCTCGAGAAGTCGCCGTTCGCCGCCGCGCCGGCCACGCCGGTCGAGCCGCCGAACCCGGAAGTGCGGGCGTAAGGCACGACTCGACCTGAAGTCCTGACGCCGGCTCCTGGAAACGGGGGCCGGCGTCGTCGTTTGACGCTCGCGGTATGACCAGAGTTATACTTTCGGCATGAAGACGGCGATCTCGATCCCCGACGATCTCGCTCGCGAGATCGAGCGCTTTTCACGGAAGCACGGCTGGTCCCGGAGCGAGTTCTTCGCGCGCGCGGCCGAGGCCCTGCTCAAGCCCCGGCGCGACGAAGCGGTGATCGAGTCGTACAACGAAGCCTACGCCGACGACGGTGGACGCCTGCCGGACGAGGTCCAGCGTCGCGTCAGCCGTGACCTCCTGGCCGTCGAGTGGGACGACTCGTGAAGCGCAACGAGGTGTGGTGGGCAGACTTCGGAGAGCCACGCGGCTCAGAGCCAGCGTATCGACGGCCGGTCATCATCATCCAGGACGACCGGCTGAACCAATCGGCGCTGGCGACGGTGATGGTCGTCCCGCTGACGACCAACCTCGACCGGGGGAAAGCCGCGGGGAACTGCGTGCTGCGCTCGACCGAGACCCAACTCCCGAGAGACTCCGTCGCCATCTGCTCGCAGATTCGAACGACGAACCGCGACGTGCTCGTCGACCGGGTCGGGGTGCTTCCCCGCAGGAGCGTCGACCGGCTCAACGTCGCCCTTGCGCTCGCGCTGGGCCTCATCGAATAGACCCCATGGCCGTTGCGCATCGGTTCGACGTGGTGGTGATCGGCGGTGGGCACAACGGGCTCGTCACCGCGGGCCTGTTGGCGAAGCGCGGCTTCTCGGTGTGCGTGCTCGAGAAGCGCGACGTCGTCGGCGGCGCCGCCGTCACCGAGGCGCCGTTCGGCCCCGACTTCAAGGTGACGGCGCTCTCGTACGTCGTGAGCCTGTTGCCGCCGAGCGTCGTGCGCGAGCTCGAGCTGCCCCGCTTCGGGTACGAGGTGTTTCCGCAGCACGGGTACTTCGCGCCCGCGGCCGACGGGAGCGCCCTCCAGCTGTTCTCGGACCCGGCGAAGCGTCATGCCGAGCTGTCGCGCTTCTCCCGCGCCGACGCCGACGCGATGGTGCGCTGGGACGACTGGCTGGGCCAGCTCGGCGCGATCCTCGGGCCGCTGCTCACCACCGTGCCTCCGAAGCTGGGCTCGAAAGCGCCTGGCGATCTGCTCGACCTCGGCGCCCTGGCCTGGCGACTCAAGGGGCTCGACGTGGAGCGGGTCGGAGACGTCACGCGGCTCCTCAGCTCGTCGGCGGCCGATCTGCTGGAAGACTGGTTCGAGCACCCGCGCACCCGCGGCGTGATGGGCGTGTCGAGCATCATCGGCACCTGGGCCGGGCCGCGCAGCCCGGGTACGGCGTACGTGCTGGCCCACCACAAGCTGGGCGATCTCGGCGGGGGCCAGGGCGGCGCGTGGGGGTTTCCGAAGGGCGGCATGGGTGGCGTGACGCAGGCGATGCGACAGGCCTGTGAGGCCCTGGGCGTGGTGGTGAAGACGAGCGCGGCCGTCGCGAACGTGCGGGTGAAGGACGGGCGGGCCGTCGGCGTGGCGCTCGAGAACGGCGACGAGTTCGACGCCGACACCGTCGTCACCACCTGCCACCCGCAGCTCGCGTTCCTGAAGCTGGTGGAGAAGCAGCACCTGCCACCTCGGTTCCTCCGCGCCATCGAGACGTGGAAGTCCCGCTCTGGAACGGTCAAGGTGAACGTCGCCGTCGATCGCCTGCCCGAGTTCTCTGCGAGGCGTGGCTTCGACCCCGAGGTGCACGGCGGCACCATCGTGTTGTCCGAGTCACTCGACGACCTCGAGCGCGCCTTTCAGGACGCCGCCGCGGGCCGACCGGCGACGACACCGTTCGCCGACCTCTGCATTCCCTCGGTGTTCGACCGCACCCTGGCCCCGGCGGGGAAGCACGTCGTCTCGATGTTCACGCAGTGGGTACCGCACACGTGGGCGAAGCAGCCCGACCGCCCCGCCCTCGAGGCCTTCGCCGATCGCGTCATCGCGCGCGTCGAGGCGGTGGCGCCCGGCTTCACGGCGTCGATCCTCCATCGGCAGGTGCTCGGGCCCCACGAGATGGAGCGCGACTACGGGCTGGTCGGCGGCAACATCTTTCACGGCGAGCTGTCGCTCTCGCAGCTGTTCCACGCGCGCCCGGCCGTGGGCTTCGCGGACTTCCGTACGCCGGTGCGCGGGCTGTACCACGCGTCGTCCGCCACCCACGGTGGTGGAGGCGTCACGGGCCTTCCGGCGATGCAGGTGGTGCGGGCGATCGTGGACGATCGCTGAAGCAGGAGCACGTTTGCGCCACTCGGAGCGCCATGACGACGACGGTTTGCCTCGATGCCCGCACGAAGAAGCGCCTCGCTGAAGCGGCGAAACGTGCAGGGGGTTCCCCGCACGCCGTCATGGTCGACGCCATCACCTCTCCCCTCGATCACGTCGAAGAAGCGGAGCGGCATCGGGCGATCGCCCGCGCTCGGCTCGCGCGAATGGAGCGCACCGGCGAAGTCGTCGGGCTCGGCGACATGAAGCGGTGGCTCCGGGCACGGGCGCACGGAAAGCCGGCGCCTGCCCCGACGGTCGTCAAGCGGAGCCGCTGAAGGGGGGCGACCCTCGACTTTGCACCAGAGGTGGCGGGGGACTTCGAGTGAATCTTCGACCACCTCGTGCGCACGACGCCGATGAACGCGAGGCACGAATCGAAGACCTCATCGACGCTCTCGAAGTGCTGAGGCACAGCCCGCTCATCGGGCGCCCGGTCGACAAGCGCCTTCGGGAGTTCGTTCATCGGGCGTGGCCGGCGCGCGTACGGCGCGCTGGACGCGCTCGACACCGTGAACGACCGCGTGCGGATCCTCAGGGTCTGGGACCTGCGCGAAGGTCGCTGACGAGGCGCCGGGGGTGACTACGCGAGCGAAGCGATCTCGGTCGAGACGACTTCCCACCGGGCCAGAGCCTGCTCCAGCTCCTCCGCCGCCTCGCGGTGCGCGGCGTACACCGGCCCCGAGGCGCCGTAGTCTTTGGCGAACTCGGCGTCGGCGAGTTGCACCTCGCGCGCCTTCTGCTCGGTCTCGAGCTGGGCGATGCGGGCCTCGAGCTTCTCGAGCTCCTTCTTGAGGGGGGTGAGTCGGCGGCTGCGCTCTTGTCGGGCCTCGGCCTCGAGGCGTTTGCGCTCCTTGTCGGTGGCCGGCTTGCCGGGCGCGCCCGAGCGGTGCAGCCCCTCGCCCTGGTCCTCGCGCACCTTCGCCTCGGCGTCGAGCCGGGCCAGGTACTCGGCCATCGAGCCCATGAAGGGCACCAGCTTGCGATCGCGCACGTCCCAGATGTGGGTCGCGAGCGCGTCGAGGAACGACCGGTTGTGCGAGACGAAGATCAGCGTGCCGTCGTAGTCCTCGAGCGCCTCGATGAGCGCCTCGGCGGAGTCGAGATCGAGGTGGTTCGTCGGCTCGTCCATCACCAGCACGTTGGCGGGCTTCACCAGCAGCCGCGCCAGCGCCACCCGTGCCCGCTCGCCGCCCGACAAGACGCCGATCTTCTTCTCGACGTCGTCACCGGAGAAGAGGAACGCGCCCAGCACGCTGCGCACCCAGGCCTGCGGCTTGTCGGGAACGAGCGTCATGATCTCGTCGAGGATCGAGCGCGAGCGGTCGAGCGTGTCGGCGTGGTGCTGCGCGTAGTAGCCGAGCTGCACGTTGTGCCCGAGCGTGATGGTGCCGGCGTCGGGCTCGAGCTCGCCGGTGATGAGCTTGAGCAGCGTCGTCTTCCCGGCGCCGTTGAGGCCCGTCACCGCCACCCGCTGACCGCGCACGAGCAGCGCGTCGAGCCCGTCGTAGATGACGTGATCGCCGAAGGCCTTCTTGAGCCCCGAGATCTTCACCACGTCGCGGCCCGGCGGCGTGGTGGGCGGGAACGAGAAGCCCACCGTGGCGCGCTCCTGCTGCACCTCGACGCGCTCGAGCTTCTCGAGCTGCTTCATCTTCGACTGGGCCTGTGACGCCTTGCTCGCCTTGGCGCGGAAGCGGTCGACGAAGGCCTGCAGCTGGGCCCGCTTCGCCTCGACCTTCTGCGCGGTGGCGAGCAGCCGCTCGGCCTCTTCGGCGCGCAGCCGGCGGTAGTCCTCGTAGTTCCCGGTCCACGTGCGCAGGCCCTCGAGCTCGAGCGACACCACGCGGGTGATCTGCCGGTTGAGGAACTCGCGGTCGTGGCTGATGAGCACCATCGCCTTGCGCGAGCGCTTCAAGAAGCCGTCGAACCACGCGAGCGTCGGCAGGTCGAGGTGGTTGGTGGGCTCGTCGAGCAGCAGCAGATCGGGATCCTGCAACAGCAGCCCCGCCAGCGACGCCCGCATGCGCCACCCGCCCGAGAACTGCGTGGTGGGCTTCTCGAGCTCGGTGAGGCTGAAGCCCAGGCCGAGCAAGATGCGCTCGGCCCGGTGGCGGCCGTAGTGCTCGTCGAAGTGGTCGCGCTCCTCGTGCAGCTCGGCCAGCGTGGCGGCGAGCTCGAGCTGCTCGGCTTCTTCGGTGGCGGCGGAGAGCAGCTGCTCCGTCACCTGGAGCCGCTCGTCGAGCGAGTCGCGGCCCGGCACGGAAGACAGCACCGCGTCGACCAGCGGCCCGTCGGGCAGCGTCTGGAGCTCTTGCGCGAGGTAGCCCACCCGGGCGTTGCGCCGGAACGTGATGGTGCCGTCGTCGGGCGTCACGCGCCCGGTGAGGATCTTGAGGAACGTCGACTTCCCCGTGCCGTTGGCGCCCACGAGCCCGATGCG
>JALOQF010000242.1 GCA_025459425.1 Myxococcaceae bacterium
CGCCGTCGCTGGCTTCGACCTCGCCGACGTGGCCGACGTGTACGTGTCGCCGTCGGGGCGGGTCATCGTCATCTCCACCTCGAACCGCTCGCTCGTCTGCCCGGGCGGGTGCGACGTGGGCACCAACTACACGCCTCGTCTGTCGATGACGTCGGACCGCTTCGCGAAGCTCTGTGGCCGCGGCGAAACCGTGTACGCCATCGCCTACGGCACCAGCCTCGGCGGCATCCTGTACCGGTTCGTCAACGACCAATGGTCGCGGGCGATGAACGACGTCGGCGTGGGCAGCGCCTACGAGTGCGAGGTGCTCGACGACGGCTCGGTGCTCATCGTCGGCCTCAACGGGGTGGCGCGCTTCGACGGCGTCGCCAACGAAGAGCCCGTCATGCTCAGCGGCCAGACGCCGAGGTGGCGCGCGCTGGCGGTGGGCTTTCGCGACGGCGGCTCCGGTGACGCGATCATCGTCGGCGGCTTTGGTGCCTACCATTCGGCGCTGCGTGTGCCCGGGGCGGGCCGGTGGTCTGCGGTGACGCCGCTGACGACGGGCCGCGAGCTCACCCAGGTCGCGGCCTTCGGCGCAGACGAGTTCGTCGCCATCGGAGACCCGATGACCGGCGGCCCACGGGTCGTTCATTTCCGGGAAGGTGCGTGGGCGCCGCTCACGGGCCTCCCGTCGAACCTGAGCGATTTCCGGCTCATCACCTCGGCGAACGGAGCGCTCTTCCTCGTCGGGCTGCGCGGCGGGGCGCCGGCGCTCTTCCGGGGCACGCGGCCGTGACGAAGGTGCCCCAGGACCAGGCGGCCCGCACGCGCCTGCGCGAAGACCTCGACAGCACGTTCGTCGTCGAGGCCGCCGCGGGCACGGGCAAGACGACCGAGCTGGTCGAGCGCGTGGTGGCGCTCGTGCGCCGGGGCCGCGCGGCGCTCGAGCAGATCATCTCGGTCACCTTCACCGAGAAGGCCGCCGGCGAGATGAAGCTGCGGCTGCGGGCCCGCCTCGAACGGGCCCGCCTCGAGGCCGCGGACGACGTCGAGCGCGCACGCCTGGTGCTCGCCCTCGAGCAGCTCGAGGCCGCGCGCATCGGCACCATTCACGGGCTGTGCGCCGACCTCTTGCGCGAGTACCCCGTCGAGGCCGGCATCGACCCGCTCTTCGAGGTGGCCGCCGAAGGCGACGCCGAGGCGCTCCAGCACGCCGCGTTCACCCGTACCTTCCAGGCCATGCTCCAGTCGCAGCCCGAGGGCGTTCGCCGGGCCCTGCGCCGCAAGCAGCGTGGCTTCGACGCGCAGCCGCCGCGCCTCGTGCTGTTCCACGCGGCGCAGACGCTCATCGAGCACCGCGACTTCGACGCCCCGTGGACGCGGGAGCCCTTCGACCGCCTCGCCACCCTCGACGGCGCGCTGGCCGCGCTGCGGGGCTTCGCCGCCTTCCGCCCGTTCGTCGCGCTCAGGCCCGGCCGGGACGACTCGCCGCTGCTCGACCTGCTCGGGCGCGTCGCGCGCTTCGTGGGAGAGGTCGACCACCGCGAAGTCGTGTCGAGCCGTGACTACGACGGCCTCGAGGCCTCGCTGCGCGACCTCGTGGGCAACCGCTTCCCCTGGGAATCGAAGGCCTGGGGCCTCGTCTTCTCCGGCGGCCGCACCGAGGCCCAGGTGGTGGCCGCGCGTGACGAGGCGTTCGCCGTCGTGCGCACGGCCGTGGAGCGCTGCGACGCCGACCTCGCCGCGCTCCTGCGTGACGAGCTCCGGCCCGTCATCGACGCCTACGAGCTCGAGAAGGACCGCGCGGGCGTGCTCGACTTCGTCGACCTGCTCTTGCGCACGCGCGAGCTGTTGCGGGGGAACCGCTCGGTGCGCGAGTCGCTCCAGCAGCGCTTCACCCACCTCTTCGTCGACGAGTTCCAGGACACCGACCCGCTGCAGAGCGACATCGTGCTGCTGTTGTCGTCGAGCGACGCGGCCGTGAGCGAGCCCTTCGAGGTGACGCCGGTGCCCGGCAAGCTGTTCGTCGTGGGCGACCCCAAGCAGAGCATCTACCGCTTCCGGCGCGCCGACATCCTCCTCTACTCGCGGGTCAAGGCCCACCTGGTGAAGCACGGCGCGCGCGTCGAGTACCTGTCGACGAGCTTCCGCAGCACGCCGGGCATCCAGGCCGCGGTGAACGGAGCCTTCGAGGCCGTGATGACGGGCGGCTCGCAGGCCGACTACGTGCCGCTCGACGAGTGGCGCGAGGCGAGCAAGACGCAGCCGTCCGTCGTCGCGCTCCCGGCGCCGCGGCCCTTCAACGCCCGGGGGCGTGTCACCAAGGGCGACGTCGAGGGCAGCCTCGCCGACGCGGTGGGGGCCTTCATCGAGTGGCTGGTGACGTCGAGCGGGTGGACCGTCGAAGAAGAGGGTCAGCGCGTGCCCATCGCTCCGCGGCACGTCTGCATTCTCTTCAAGCGGCTGCGCAAGTACGGCGGGGTCGACGTGCCCAGGCCCTATGCCTCGGCGCTCGAGGCCCGCAAGGTGCCGCACGTGCTGGTGGGCGGCCGCTCGTTCCACGTGCGCGAAGAGGTGATGGCGCTGCGCACGGCGCTGTTCGCCATCGACCGCCCCGACGACGAGCTGTCCGTCTACGCGACGCTCAAGGGCCCGCTCTTCGCCTTCACCGACGAGGTGTTGTTCGCCTTCAAGCACACGGTGGGCAAGCTGCAGCCGCTGCGGCCCTTCGACGTGGCGACGCTGCCGGACCCGGCGCTGGCCGAGGTCGTCGACGCGCTCGGGCTCCTCAAGGCCTTGCACCTCGAGCGAAACCGGCGGCCCGTCGCCTCGACGCTCCACGCGCTGCTCGAGGCCACGCGCGCCCATGCGGGTGTCGCCTTCTGGCGCGCGGGCGCCCAGGCCCTGGCGAACGGAGAAGCGCCCGACGCGCCGCTCGTCGAAGAGGGCCTCGAGGGCGTGCGCATGATGACGGTGCACGCCGCCAAGGGCCTCGAGTTCCCCGTCGTCATCCTCGCCGAGCCCACCGCCTCGGCGACCCGGGCCGAGCCTTCCCACTGGGTCGACCCCGACGCGCGCCAGTGGGTGCACCCGCTCGCCGGCTGCGTGCCGACCGAGCTGCGGGTGCACGAGCACGAGGCGCTCGCGCGTGACGCCGAAGAGGCCGTTCGGCTCACCTACGTCGCCGCCACCCGGGCGAAGGACGTGCTGGTGGTGCCGGTGTGCAGCGAGAAGCAGTGGCCCGACACCTGGACGGGCGTGCTCGCGCCCTCGGTGTGGCCGCACGCGTCGCGCGCGCACGAGCCGAAGCCGGCGCCCGGGTGCCCCACCTTCGGGCACGACGTCGTCGTCGAAAGACAGGGCCCCGTGCCGGCCGAGGTGCCGCTCCCCGGGCTCCACCTCGCCCAGTCGGGAAAGAACCGCGTGGTGTGGTTCGACCCGCGCGTCCTCTCGCTCGGCAAGGAAGAGGCGGCCGGCCTCGAGGCCGACGAGGCGCTGCGCGACGACGAGGTCGAAGGCCCCAGGAGCGTCGCCGCGTGGGACGCGTGGAAGCTCTCTCGCGCGACCGCGACGGCGAGGGGCAGTGAGCCGGGCCGCGTCGTGCGCGTCGCCAGGGAGCTGCCGCCGCCCACCGAGACCGTCACCATCGCCGTCGAGACGACGACCGCGCCCCGGGCCGGGCGGCCGGGTGGGCGGCGCTTCGGCGAGCTCGTGCACGCCTGCCTGGCGACGATTCCCCTCGACGCGAACGAGGCCACGGTGAAGCAGACCGTCTCGGTGATGGCGCGCTCCCTCCAGGCGCCCGAGGCCGAGGCGCGCGCGGCGGTCAGCGCCGTGCAGGCGGCCCTCGCGCACCCCCTCGTCGCGGGCGCCCGGCGCGCCAGACAGGTGCGGCGCGAGACGCCCCTGGTCGACCACCTCACCGACGGCACCATCGTCGAGGGCGTCATCGACCTGGCCTGGGAAGGTGACGAGGGCTGGCTCGTCGTCGAGTTCAAGACCGACGAGGTGCTCGACGAGAGCCTCGGCGCGTACGAAGCGCAGACGCAGGCCTACGTGCGTGCCATCGCTCGCGCGACCGGTCAGCCGGTGAGCGGCGTCATCTTGCGGGTGTGAGGCCACCGCGTGGACGCGCGTGAAGCGCCGCGCCCGGCAGCCACCCACGAGGCGTGCGGTCAGCGCTCGAGTCCGACGCTGCGCGGGCCCTCACCCGTCGCCCCTTCGACGAACCGCAGCAGCGCCGGGAGCAGCGCACCGAACCGCTTGCGCCCGGCGAGCAGCTCGCCGGTGACGACGTCGTTCACGCCACCGATGAAGGCCTTGCGGACCTGGGCGTCGGGCGAGACGTGCGCGAAGACCAGGTCGGCGAAGCGCCGGTTCACCCGCTCGCGCACCAGCAGGGCCCGCTCGCCGGCGCCCATCACCTCGACGATGAAGGCGCGCGCCACCAGCGGGTTCGCCGCGAGCGCGGCCAGGTACTTCCTGAGCTGGTGCTCCGTTCGTGAGGTCGGCGCCTCACCGTCGGGCCGCCGCAGCACGTCGATGAGCCGGCTCGTCGTCGACTCGTAGCTCTCGAGGAAGCACTCGAGCTTGTCCGAGAAGTGCTCGTAGTACGTCTTGCGCGAGACGCCCGCGGCCTCGATGACCTGCGCGACGCTCACCGCGCCGTACCCGTGCACCCCCACCAGCACCGCCATCGCCTCGAGCAGGCGCTCCCGCTGCGTCTCCTTCGCCTCGGCGCGGCTGCCGGGCCGAGGCGTGGTGCTTGCCTTCGTTCGTTCGGAAACAGTAGTGTTTCTCGGAGAGCGAGTCGCTCGGAGAGGCATGTGATGAAGGTACAGCGGACCGGCGGGGTGGTGTCGACCAATCCAGGGCAGGCGGCAGCGGCCGCGGCGGCGCCCGAGGTCACGGCGTCGGTCGAGCCCACGGCAGGGTGGGCGCCGAGGGGGCCAGCTCGGGTGGCTGCGGCTGCGAGTGCCCCCACGCCGACCGAGGTGCGGAACCGCGCCACCGCGGAGCGCTTCTTCGAGGCCTTCGGCCGACGAGACCTCGCGACCGTCGAGGCGCTCTACCGGCCCGACGCGACGTTCAAGGACGACATGTTCACCCTCACGAAGGGGGGCCGCGGCAGCATCATGCAGATGTGGCGCGGGGCGCCTCCCTTCAAGGTCTTCCTCGCCGAGGTCACCGGCGCGAGCGGCAACCAGGTTCGCGCGAAGTGGGTCGCCGAGTACGAGATGTTCGGCCGCCAGATTCGCAACGAGATCGACTCGACGCTCACCTTCGACGAGGGCGGTGCGATTCGGTCTCAGGTCGAGTCGTGGGACCGCCAGAAGTGGATGTCGCAGGCGCTCCCCTTCGTGCCGAGGTGGGCCCAGGGCGCCGTGTACGCGGTGTTGAGCCCGCTCTTGAGCTGGCGCCTCGGCGGCTGACCGGGCCCCTTCAGGGCAGACACGCCGCGGTGCAGAGCCCCTGCTCGCAGCGGCCCGACGCGCAGTCCGAGGCCGTGCGGCAGCTCTGACCGGGCCCCTGCGCTTCGACGCACAGCGCGCCGGCATCGGGGCCGTCGAGACAGGTGCCCCACAGACACGGGCGCTCGGGGGCGCACGCGCGGCCCAGGGCAGGCAGCGCCACGCAGGTGCCCGAGACGCAGGCGCTGAAGGCCAGACAGTCTCGCGTCGTGCTGCACGGTGCGCCGTCGGCCTGGCGTCGACTGCACTGCTGGCCACCGTCGACGGCCCGGCACGTGAGGTGCGTCGCGCAGTCCGTCGGGCGTTCACAGGGCGCGCCCTCGGGCACGGGCACGCTGCAGCTGCCGCGGCTGGCGCCGGCCTCGACCCGGCACACGCTCCCGGTCGGGCACCGCTGCCGGAGTGAACACTCGGCGCCCGGGGTGGTGAGCTGCTCGGGCGCGCACGCCTGCAGCGTGGCGTCGCACACGAGGCCAGCCAGGCACTCGCTGTCGTCGACGCAGGCCGTGCCCGCATCGCGCCGCGCTTCGCAGGTGCCACCGTCGGCGGTGGTGACGCAGAGCGACCCCTCGTCACACCGGCCCTGCAGGCAGGGCGCGCCGACCGTCGGGAGCCTCCGGCACGTGGCGCTCAGGCACGCGAGGCCGGCGTTGCACGGCAGGGCGGGGCCACAGGGCTCCCCTTCGGCGCTCAGCGCGGCGCACTGGCCGCTGCCCGACGTTCCTGCGCGGCAGGAGAGGCCCTGGGCGCAGTCCTGCGTCGTGAGGCACGCTTCGCCGACGCCCCCTCTCGGTAGACACCTGCGCGGGCACCCACCTCCGCGGCACACACCGTCGACGCACTCGGCGTAGCCGTCGTAGCAACGCCCCTGGAGCGGAACCGCTGGCGAGAGGAAGCGCTGGCACGAGGCCGGCTCGTTCGTCACCTCACCGCAGCTCTGGGTCGCCCAGTCGTCGGCGCAGGCCTGCGCGCGCACCCCGTCGTAGCGCAGCGTGCCGACGTCGACGCGCGGCAGCCAGCGCGTCGGCCCGCACCAGGTGGCCGTGAAGAACGCCAGGCAGTCGCGGTACGACGCGGTGTCGTCGCCGATGAGGCCACAGCGTCGGAGCGCCTCACAGCGCCGCGCGTTCAGGCGGGTGCACGCCACGGCGACCGGCAGGCCGGCGTCGGAGCCACCGCCGCCCACGCCCGACGAGCCACCACCCGTCGCGCTGCCTCCGGCCGAGGCGCCACCATCGGCCATCGGCAGGGGGTCGTTCCGCGGCGAGCACGCGACGACCAGGCCTGCCAGAAGCCCGACGCAGAAACAGGCCAGGAGCCCACTGGAGGCGGCGGCCGGGCGGCGGGACTTCGAAGCAGTGGGTGTCGACACGTCGTACTCAGAGCCCGGCGTCGGCCTTCAGCGAGCAGGGAACGCCGCACGTTCCCCCGAAACCACCATCGGGGCGGCGCCCGAACTCGCATTCATTCGACAGGCACATCTGATCATACCCGCACTCTTCACCGGCTGCACGGCGGCGCTGGCAGCGGCGGTCGTCGAGGGCGCTGAAGTCACAGAAGAAGCCGGGCTGGCAGCGGCCCTGACTGCCGGTGTCGAAGTCGCAGCTGCCGCCGTCGCCGGGGTACGGCTCACAGCGCGTGGTGAGGTTCGAGCAGAAGAGGCCGTCTTCGCAGTCGTTGAAGGCCGTGCAGCGCTCGCCGCGTCGCGCCTTCGGCAGGCAGGTGCCCGTGGTGATGACGGTCGAGCAGCGCAGCGAGGGCAGGCAGGTGCCGGTGCCCGCGCAGACGCCACCGAGGCCCGCGCGGCGCTGGCAGGTGCCGGGCGGCGGGTCTTCTCCAGTCATGCCCGGAGCGTCCTGCCGGCAGAAGAACTCGGTGCCGCAGAACGGGTACCCGCTGCGAACGCCACAAGGCTCGCCCGCGTCGGCGCGGCGCTGAACGCACGTGCCCGACAGGCACACGCCCTCGTCTCCGCACTCGTCGAAGTCGACGCAGCCCGCGTCGGGAGGCCTGGTTGGCTGGCACACCTCGACGCCGGCGTCGCCGCGGAAGCACGCGAGCCCCGGCGCGCACCGCCGGAAGAAGTCGCACGGCTCGAGCGCCTGGCGGAAGGCGAAGCAGCGGTAGGGGCAGGTCGCGCCGAAGGTGTCGCAGTAGGCGCCCGGGCCGCACTCGGCGGCGGTGACGCACCCGCCATCGGCCGGCACCAGGCCCGAGAAGACCTGCCCACAGGCGGCTGGTTCGTCGCTGCAGCTGCCCCGCGCGAAGGCGTTGAGGCACGAGAGCGCCACCGAGGCATCGAAGGCGAGCCGGCCCGCGTCCACCCCCGCCGACGTCGCGACCTGGTCGCAGCCGGTCTCGAGGGTTCGCGCCACGCAGCCGGGCACCTCGGCCTCCGACAGACTCAGGCAGCGGACCTGGCGCAGGCAGCTCGCGAGCGCCCGCGAGCCGCACCACGTGTCCACCGTGGCGGTGGTGAAGCCTGCGTCGGGGCTGCCCGCGTCGAAGCGTTGACGGCCGGCGTCCGCGGGCTCGACGGGCCCCGCGTCACGGTCGGGCTCCACGACTCCCGCGTCCACCAGGGGCATCGTCACCGGGCACGCGGTGAACGCGCAGGCAGTCAAGGAGAGGAGGGCACGACGCACGGCCGCTCACCCTAGCCCAATCGTCGACTGGCGCATCGTTCGTCGAGGCGACCTGGCCCTGACGAGGGTGCAGACGGCGTGCGCGCAGGTGACGATGGCCGCGGCGGGACCGGCCGGGTGGCGCCATGGCATGGGGGCTCCCGGTGCGTTCAGGGCGCGCGCGGGCGAAAAGGCAGTAGACTTCGGCGTCGTGACTCCCCTCGAGGCCGGCACCACCTTCGCCGGCAAGTACCTCATCGACGGCGTGCTGGGGAAAGGCGGCATGGGGGCCGTCTACTCGGCGACGAACCAGGCCATCGGCCGGCGGGTCGCCATCAAGGTGCT
Organism: Myxococcaceae bacterium; assembly: GCA_025459425.1. Taxonomy (GTDB): domain Bacteria; phylum Myxococcota; class Myxococcia; order Myxococcales; family Myxococcaceae; genus Xiheimicrobium. Next base: position 8,423 of record JALOQF010000242.1, read on the forward strand.
CGTCGCCGACCTGTCGGACCGCGAGGACGTCAAGCGGCGCTTCGAGCTCGAAGCGCGCGCCGCGGCCGTCATCAACCACCCGGGCATCGTCGACGTGCTCGACATGGGCGAGACGCCGGGCGGAGAGCCGTTCATCGTCATGGAGCACCTCGAGGGCGCCACGCTGAAGGCCGTCTTCAAGAAGCGCGGGGTCTTCAGCCCCGGCGAGGCGGTGGGCGTCATCGCGCCCCTGCTCGACGCGCTGGCGGCGGCGCATCAGGCGCACGTCATTCACCGCGACATCAAGCCGGCCAACGTCTTTCTCTGCACCCGGCCGCAGCGGCTGGTGAAGCTGCTCGACTTCGGCATCTCACGCTTTGGCCAGTCGACGGGGCTCACGCACACGGGGACCGCCGTGGGCACCCCGAAGTACATGTCACCCGAGCAGGTGATGGGCGAGCGCTCGCTCGGGCCCGCGGCCGACCTCTACTCGGTGGGCGCGGTGCTCTACGAGCTGCTCGGTGGGCGCGCGCCCTACGACGCGGGCAGCGACATCGCGACGCTGGCGAAGCTGCTGAAGGAAGAGCACGACCCGCTCGCCACCGTGCGGCCCGACCTGCCGGCGCGGCTGTGTGCCTTCGTCGATGCCCTGCTGGTGAAGGACGCGGGCCAGCGCCCGAGCGATGCCGCCCGCGTCAAGGAAGAGCTCGTCACCCTCGCGCGCGCCGGGGACCTGTCGGCGCTGTACGAGCTGGCCCACGAGGCCGGGTCGCGCTCGAACACCGGCGGCACGCCGCGCCCGCCCTCGGGCTCCGGAAAGGCTGCGCCGTCGCCCCGCCGCCAGTCGGTGACGAGGCTGCCGGCCCTAGGCGCCGAGGCGCCTTCGGCCGCCGACGTGTCTCCACCGCGGCCCCCGGGGCGTCGGAGCGCGCCGAAGCCTCAGCCCGCGACGATGCGTTCGACGACCGCCCTCGAGCCGGTCGACGACGCAGCCGGTGCCGTCACGCCGTCGAAGACCCCCCTCGTCATCGCCAGCCTCGTCGCGGTGGTGGGCATCATGGTGGGCGCGGGCCTCTTCGTCGCGCTCGGCCGCTCTGACGGCACCGGGTCGCCCACCGACACGCCGCCGCCCGCTGCGGGGACCCCGTCAGAGCGCGCGCCGGCTGCGGTCGTGAACGTGGTGGTGAAGCTCTCGGCGGAGCCAGCGAGCACCCGCTTCGAAGTGGACGGCCAGAAGCTCGAAGGGAACCCGCTCGTGTTGACCCGCGCGAAGGACACGGGCGTCGCGGTCGTCGCCACGGCGCCGGGGCATGAGCCGCGCACGCTGCAGCTGGTGTTCTCCGAGACGCGTGAGGAGCGGCTGAGCCTCACGCCGCTCGTCGCCGCTGCGAATCCAACCCCGACGACCAGGCCGACGTCGGCGCCCGTACGGCCGGCCAGGCCGCAGAAGTCGACTCCGCCGACGAAGAAGGGCGGTGCGCTGACGGTAGACGAGACCAACCCCTACGAGTGAGCGCGCTCGTCGGGGGCGTGGGGGCGGGTGCCCGCTGCGGCCCGTGTTGTGTCGCTGCGCTTCGCGCTCACCAGGCCGGGCGTTGCTGGCTCACGGCAGCGCCAGCTCAACACGACGTCGAAGGAGCCCATGGGGCCCTCGCGACACGCGCCCACCACCGTTCCTCGTCGTGACGTAGAGTATCGCGGTGCTTCGTGTCGCCGGGATGGCCGTGGTCCTGAGTCTGTGCGCTGCGCCCGTGTTCGCCGCCGAGAGCGCTGCGTCGAAGAAGGAGACCGCGCAGCGCAAGGCCGAGGCCGCCGACCACTACAAGAAGGGCGTCGCGCTCTTCAAGGAAGGCGACTTCGGGTCAGCGCTCGCCGAATTCAAGGCCGCGTACCAGGCCGTGCCGGGCTTCGAGGTGCTCTACAACATCGGCCTCACCGAGCGCCGGCTGTTCAAGTACGGCCAGGCCGTGAAGACGTTCGCCCGCTACCTCGAGGAGGGCGGCAAGAAGGTGCCCCAGGACCGGCGTGACAGCGTCGAGAGCGAGCTGTCCATCATCCGCTCGCTCACCTCGAAGGTGACCGTCAAGGTCGATGGCGCTCCGGCGAAGGTGTTCGTCGACGGAGAAGTGGTGGGCCAGACGCCGCTCGCCGAGCCGGTGCTGCTGGGCCCGGGCAAGCACGCCCTGCGGGCCACGCGCGACGGAGAGCCCGACGCCGAGGAGTCCATCGAGCTCGCCTCGGGGCTGGTGCGCGAGGTGACGCTCGTCTTCGCGCCGAAGGTGAGCCAGGGCCCCGTCGAGGTGTCCGTCGAGACCGACCCCCGCGACGCGGTGCTGATGGTCGATGGCACGCTGGCCGGGGTCTCGCCCGCGAAGCTCGAGCTCACGCCCGGTACGCACGAGCTCATCGCGGAGTTCGAGGGGTACCAGTCGGCGCGCACCGACGTGGTGGTCGAGCCGGGCAAGCCGCGTACGGTGAAGCTCAAGCTCGTCGCGGGCGCGTCGGGAGCTGCGGCCGGCCGTGGCCGGTTCCCCGTCGTCGGCGTGGTGCTCTTCGGTGTCGCCGTGGCGGCCGGCGGCCTTTCGGCGCTCTTCGGCGTGCAGGCCGGCAACGCGTCGCGACAGGTGACGGAGTTCTTCCGCTCGGGCGGCGCCTGGGACGCCTCGCGCGCCGCCGTCGAGGCGCAGGGCCTGCGCGACCAGACGCTGGCCGGCGTCTTCATCGGGGTGTCGGCCGCGGCCCTCGTGGGCGGCGTCATCGCCACCATCGTCACCGTCGTCGCGCCGGCCGACGACGCCGAGGCGCGCTTCTTCCTCGTTCCCACCCCGTCGGGAGTCACTGCGGCATGGTCCACCCGGTTCTGAGGCGCCCGTTCCTGGCGTTCGTCGCTGCCTCGTTCGCGGGCTTCGGCGCGGGCTGTTCCTTCTATGCGCCCGTCGTCACCGACTGCACCGTCACCTGCACCGAGCAGAGCGGCTGCCCGCGGGGCACCTCGTGCAAATCGGGCTTCTGCCGCCCCGAAGCGGCCAGCGGCGACTGCGCGTGCAAGCTCGGCGACACGCGCCCCTGCGGCGGCGGCCGCGGAGAGTGCAAGCCTGGCACCGAGGTGTGTTCCGCCGAGCGGGTGTGGAGCGGCGTCTGCACGGGCGAGGGCCGGCCATCACCCGAGGTCTGCAACAACCGCGACGACGACTGTGACGGCCTCATCGACGACGACGCCATCGACCTCCAGGCCTGCACGCTCACCCAGGGCGTGTGCGCCGGGAAGAAGGGGCGCTGCGAGGGCGGCGAGCAGCTGGTGTGTGACGCCATCGACTATGGGCCGACCTGGCAGATGAACGAGACGCTGTGCGACGGCCTCGACAACGACTGCGATGGCATGACCGACGCGAAGGCAGCCGTCACGTTGGCCTCCGACGTCGCGCCGACGGGGCCGTTCACCGTGCTGGCCGTGCCCGGTGGCTTCGCCGTGGTGGCCGAGGAGCGGCCCGCGGGCGTCGTGCGCGTGCGCCGCTTCGACAGCCAGCTCCAGGCGCGCGGAGACGACGTCGTGTCGGCGCGGGTGCCGGCGACGTGGGTGGCGCGGGCCCGCGGTGACGAGGTGTTCCTCGCGGGCGGGCTCGACGCGGGCGTGTTCATCAGCCGGGTGGCTCCGGGCCAGAGCCCCCAGGTGGTGTGGAGCCTGACCGACGCGGGGTTTCAGCCGCCGCTGCGCTTCGGGGTCGGCCTCGAGGCGGTTGCTGCGTGGCCAGGCGACAACGCCGTTCGGTATGCGCGCGTCCAGCTCGACGGTGGGGCGCGCGTGCTCGAGGAGCCGCTGACGGCGCCTCCGCTGTGCGACCACGGCGTGTCCGACCGGGGCACCTACCTGGGGGTCGGAGAAGACGACACGTCGACCTATCGGTTGGTGAACGTGCTCGACGGCGGCCGGGAGCGCCTGCGGTTCTGCGTGTCGCTCGTGGGTGAGCTCATCGAGAACGATGGTGGTGTCACCATCGTGTACTCGTACCAGAGCGCCTCGGCGGCCATCTCGGGCGTGTACCTGTCACCCGACATCATCCGCTCGAATGACGAGGTCGCGGTGGTCAGCTCGAACATCGTGCAGCAGTGGGGCGGCAGCGCGGCCGCGTTCGGGCCCACCGGGCGGCTCCACGTGGCCATGGAAGAGAACCTGCTCCAGGCCTTCGTGCTGGCGACGGCCGTTCCCCAGTCGGTGACGACGACGTTCCGGCAGCGGGTGCTCGACGGGGGCTTTGGCCGGGTGCAGCTCGCCGCCACCGAAGACCCGGCCTGGCTCGTGGTGGTGTGGCGCGAGGGCACGCAGGTGAAGGCCCGGCGCGTCTGTGCGCCTTGAGCCGTGCGGTGGACGGCGCAGCGAGGCACACGGCCTCGATACGGGAAGTGGAGGCTCGTGCTCGAGGTCGAACGAGCTCTCGAGGCCAAAGGAGAGTGAGGTCACGGCGGCCTCCCCGAGCCAGGGTGAAACCCTTCGGCGCGCGTGAGTGCCTGTCTGCCGTCGAACGAGCTCGCTCGCTGTCTCGGGCTGGCGTCGGTGCCGTTGGGTCGAGCGCGGCGGCTCACCCGTCGATGAACTCGGCCACCTCGGTGTTGAGGCGCGCGCGGTCGAGGTCCTGCGGAAGAATGTGGAAGCCCCGCTGAAGCACGAGCAGCCGTGAGCCGGCGACGTTCCGGTGCAGGGCCTCGATGCTGGCGAAGTCGACGACGTGGTCGTTCACCGCGGCGGCGATGAGGGTGGGCCGGGTGACCCGGCTCGCCGCGCGATGCGCGAGGCGCTGCAGCTCGAAGAGGTCGAACAGCCGCGCCACCGGGAAGCGCGGCAGCACCGGGGCACGGGCCCGCGCCTCGTCGTCTTCGAGGTCGGTCGTCTTCTTCTCGACCCACCCCGAGGTGAGCCCCTCGGCCAGCCGCGGGCCCACCTTCGACAGCAGCCGGCCGCCGCGCTGGCGCACCTTCATGACCGGCGCCATGAGGACGAGACGCGAGAGCCGCCCACCGTGCCGCTCCGCCAGCAGCAGGCCCAACAGCGCGCCCATCGACAGGCCGGCGACGCACACGCGGGGAAAGGCCGCGAGGCTGACGAAGGCGTCTTCGGCGGCGCGCACCCAGTCGCGCCACGTCACCCACAGCATCGCCTCGGGCGTGGTGCCGTGCCCCGGCAGCCGCGGCGCCCGCACGAAGAAGCCGCGGTCGGCGAGCGACGCGGCGAGCGGCTGGACTTCCCACGGGCTGCCGGTGAAGCCATGCAGCAGCAGCACGGCGGTGCCCGCGTCGGGCGGGCCCAGGTCGAAGGGCGCAGTGCGGGAAGGGTCGAGCGGGAACGTCACGGCCGAGGCCTCATGGTGTCAGCCCGTGACGCGCGCGAAAAGCCTCAAAGCGGGCGGCGTTGTCCGTTCACATCGGTGGCCGCCACGGAGTACACCGCCTTCACCATGAGCGATTCGCCCAAGCCGCCCGAGATTCAGCTCCAGATTCAGCTCGACGACGACGTGGCCAACGG
>JALOQF010000243.1 GCA_025459425.1 Myxococcaceae bacterium
CCGGCCGCGCTTTCACGAGGCGGTGCTCGACACCTTCGGCCCGTAGACGCAGACAGTCTCGGGTGCCCCGGCCGTCGACCTGATGACGGAGCCAACCGCCGACGCCCCTCGAACGTCCGTGGTCGTCGAACGCTGGCCAACCTTGGTGGGCGTGGGTGGCGGCGCCCGCTCGAGCGCCAACGCTGCCGCTGCTCGCCGAACGTCGACTGCGTGGGGCGGCCTCGCGTTCGTCGATGGCGAGCCCACGCACCGGCTCTGCGCTGGGCCTCCACGACGGACCCGTGGACGACTTCGCGCGCGCGTGGTGGAACCGCCGCCGATGTCAGCCACCGACCAGGGTCTCGTCCTCGACACCATCGATCCACGCGCCATCTCCCGCATCCACCTCGTGGGCGTGGCCGGCACCGGCATGGGCAGCTTCGCCGGCATGCTGAAGGCCGCGGGGTACGAGGTCACCGGCAGCGACGAGAACGTGTACCCGCCGATGAGCGACATGCTCCGAACCTGGGGCATTCCGGCGATGACGCCCTACGCACCGGCCAACCTCGATGCGGCCCGGCCCGACCTCGTCATCATCGGTAACGTCATTCGCCGCGTGAACGTCGAGGCCACGGCGGTGCGTGAGCGTCAGCTGCGGCAGATGAGCTTCCCGGCCGCGCTCGGCTCGCTCTTCCTCGCGCAGCGCCACTCGATCGTCGTCGCCGGGACGCACGGAAAGACGACCACCAGCTCGCTCATGGGCCACGTGCTCGCCTCGGCCGGGCGCGATCCCTCGTTCCTCGTCGGCGGAGTGACGAAGAACTACGCGGGCAACTACCGGCTCGGCCAGGGGCCGCACTTCGTGGTCGAAGGCGACGAGTACGACACGGCCTACTTCGACAAGGGCCCCAAGTTCCTGCACTACCAGCCGCGCAGCGTGATCCTCACCAGCATCGAGCTCGATCACGCCGACATCTATCGAGACCTCGCGCACTACGAGTCGTCCTTCGAGAAGCTGATGGCGCTCGTCCCGGCCGACGGGCAGGTGGCGGTGAGCGCGGCCTGGCCGAACGCCGTTCGCCTCGCGCGCGGGACGAAGGGCCGCGTCACCACCTATGGCGTCGAGGCGCACCTGGGCGCCGAGGTGACGGCGAGCGACGTTCGGCTCGGCCCTGAAGGCGCGCGCTTCGTGGTCGTGGAGCAAGGAACGCCCAGGGGCGACTTCCTGCTGCCGCTCGCCGGCCGGCACAACCTCGAGAACGCGCTGGGCGTCTACGCGTGCGCGCGCGGCCTCGGGCTCAGCCCCGACGAGGTGCGCGCGGGCTTCGCGTCGTTCGAGGGCGTCAAGCGCCGCCAGGAGGTCCGCGGCGAGCCGGGTGGGGTGATCGTCATCGAAGACTTCGCGCATCACCCGACCGCCGTGCGCGAGACGATCGCCGCGGTGCGCTCCCGCTGGCCCGGCCGCCCGCTGTGGGCCGTCTTCGAGCCGCGCAGCAACACGAGCCGACGCAGCCTGCACCAGGCCGAGTACGCACGGAGCTTCACCGGCGCGGCGCGCGCGTCGATCAAGGTGCCAGAACGACACGACAAGATTCCACCTGGCGAGGAACTCGACGTCCCGAGGCTCGCGAACGAGCTCGGCGCGGCTGGCATTCCGTCGGTCGCCGCGGCGACGGTGCCGGAGCTGGTCGACGAAGTGGTGCGTGACGCGAAGCCGGGCGACCTCGTGCTCGTCATGAGCAACGGCGGCTTCGGCGGCTTCATCGACACCGTGCTGACGCGCCTTTCGGCCCGGGGGACCTCATCATGAGCGCCCCCGCGTGCAGGCACCCCCTCGGGCACGAAGCGCTCGACGTGTCGCCGGTGACGCGCGTCGTCCCGCTCGGTCACCAGGAGGGCGCCATGGCTTGCCCGGCGCCCGCGGTGGTTCGCCACGCGAGGCCAGCTCGAGGTTGCGTTGCGACCGACGCTGCCGGCGCTGCGGGCAAGTCGCCCGTCGGGCGGGCACTTCGTCTGGCGAAGCCCGGTACCCGGGGGGGGCTCACTCGCCGCCACTCGGGCCGCGCCGTCGCGGTGATGCTCCTCGGGGCGATGTCGCTCGCGTGCGTTCGCCTGCCGACACCGCCAGCCCTGGTCGACGAGGGCGCCACCCGAAAGGGGCTCCGCGCCGGGCCTGGCGGCGCGCCGCTCGACTTCACGGCGAAGCGCTGGCCCGACGGCTCGACGTGGCGGCTGTCGCAGGAGCGCGGCTCGGTGGTGCTGCTCGACGTCTGGGCGACCTGGTGCGAGCCCTGCCGCGAGTCCCTTCCGTTCTACGGCGACGTCGCCACGCAGTTCGCGGGCAAGGGGCTCAAGGTCTACGCCCTCTCCGTCGACGCCGACACCAGCCCCATCGGGCCCTTCATGCAGGAGCTCAAGCTCTCGCTGCCCGTGCTCCACGACCCGGGCGCCGCGATGGCGGAAGAGACGCTCAAGGTTCGCCAGATGCCGACGAGCTTCGTCATCGACCGACGCGGCATCGTCCGTCACGTGCACGAAGGCCTGAGTGAAGACTACTTCCAGCAGACGCTGACCGAAGTCGAAGCGCTGCTCGCCGAGCCGGCGGCGCCGTGAGGTGGGCTCGATGACACCGCACGAACTCGCCGATGTCGCCGAGCGCCTCGCCCGCGCCGCTGGAGCGCTCCTCCGTTCGAAGCTCGGCGAGGCCCGCACCGTCGACTTCAAGGGCACGGGCCGCTCGAACCTGGTCACCGACGCCGACCACGCGGCCGAGGCGCTGGTGCTCGAGGCGCTCGCACGCGAAGTGCCACACCACGGTGTGCTCGCGGAAGAGTCGGGTTCCGTGCGCGAGGCCGGCACCACGTGGATTCTCGACCCCCTCGACGGCACCACCAACTACGCCCATGGCGTTCCCCACTTCTGCGTCTCGCTCGCCGTCGAGCAGCCGGTCGATGGCGCCACGCAGGTGGTCGCGGGCGTCGTGTACGACCCCATGCGTGACGAGCTCTTCCGGGCGGTGCGGGGTGGGGGCGCCACGGCCAACGGCAAGCGGCTCGTCGCCAGCCCGACTGCCACGCTCGACCGGGCGCTGCTGTGCACGGGCTTCCCGTACGATCTGCAGCAGCGGCCCGAGGCGCCGCTGGGCCTCTTCAACCGTCTCGTTCGACGAGCGCAGGGCATTCGGCGCATGGGGAGCGCCGCGCTCGACCTCGCCTATGTCGCCGCGGGCCGCTTCGACGGGTTCTTCGAGTTCGGCCTCAAGCCATGGGACATCGCGGCTGGCGCGTTGCTCATCGAGGAAGCAGGAGGACGCATCGCGCGCATCGACGGCGCCCCGTGGGACGTGCGCTTCGGCGACGTCGTCGCTGGAGCTCCCGGGGTGTTCCCCTCGCTCGCGGAGCAGACCGCGGCCTTCGTGAAGGACATCGGCTGGTCGCCCCGGCGCTTCTCCGGCGGCTGAAGGTGAACGGCCGAGCGTTCGGACCCTCGCGAACAGGTCGAGGGGCCAGCTCCGTACGCGCACTGTGGAACGTCGGGAACTCTCGAGACGATGTCGGTCGGGCGCAGGTCTGTGTCGCCTCCCTCGAGTCGTTGTGCCTTCACCGGCTCCACGGCTTGGCGGGACGTCAGAAGCGCGATTCAGGAACGAAGACGACGTCACGGGGCGAAGGTCTGCTGGCTGCGGCCATGATTGCGTCGGCTCCCTTCGCCGGCTCCGTGTCTCGTTGGGCCCGACGACTCGGCGAGACGTCAGAAGATCGCTTCGGGGACGAACACGATGTCACCGGGCAGGAGCGCGAAGTTCTTCTGGCTCCCGTTGATGATGTCGTCCACCTTCACCGGCACCCGCGTCTCACGGCCCTCGATGAGCCGGGTGATGTTGACGCCGTTGCGCGCCGCCGTGCGGTTGAAGCCGCCAGCGGCGCTCACCGCCGACACGATGGTCATGCCCTCTTCGTACGGAAACGAGCCGGGCTTCGACACGTCGCCGAACACGAAGATGCGCTTCGAGTTGAACTCCTTCACCATCACCGTCACCTGCGGGCGCCGCACGTAGCCCTGCTTGAGACAGCCGGTGATGGCATCGGCCGCCAGGCTGGGCGTGAGCGACGACACCCGCACCTTGCCGCACAGCGGGAAGTCGATGACGCCCTCGGGCGAGACGCGGAAGATGCCCGAGAGATCGGGCTCCTGGTAGACGCGCACCTCGAGGAAATCGCCGGTGCCGAGGGTGTTCGAGCTGACGCCGCCGTCGGGAACCCCGAGCTCGTCGGGCCGAAGCTGGCCTCCGAGCGGGCGGGGCGTCTTGCAAGCGGCCACGAGGGCCAGCGCGAGGGGCAGGGTGAGGGCAGCGAGGCGACGCATCGGCACCTTCAGTACCGGAAGGTGAGCCGCAGGTTCGCCTCGTGACGGATGAAGTTGATGCCCGTCTGCGTCACCTGCTGCGGCGACGTGCGGTACCCGAGCCCGTAGGTCGCGCCGACGAGGAACCACGACGTCACCACGAAGGTGGGGCCGACGTTCAGGCTGATCAACAGGTCCTGTCGGGCCGCGGTTCCGAGGCCGGGCGTCATCGAGGCCTGGAAGAAGGTGAAGTAGTCGACCGCCGCCGTCCCGTTGAGCTGCAGGCGGTCCTGTAGGAAGCCCAGGCGGGCGTTCAGGTAGCCGCGATCGTTCGCGAACGCTCCGAAGGCAGGCACTGGCAGCAGGTCACGCGTGTAGCCGACCGACACCGAGGTGCTGTCGCCCACGAGGTAGGTCAACTCGGCCTGTCCGATGGGCGCGATCGCGCGGGTGACGCCGAAGTCGTAGGCGGCGCCGGCCAGCAGCGTCGCCGAGAAGCGCGGCGTGATGAGACCCGCGAGCCCGAGCCGCCCGCGGAGGATGTTCGCCGGCGGGTTCGTCATCGCCGTCGCGTTCCAGTAGGTCCGGAAGTCGAAGTTGACGTCGAGCAGCGCCGACGTCTTCGGCAAGAACTTGTAGCGGGACGTCAGCGCGAAGTTCAGGTTGCTGTAGCTCATCGTGCTCAGCAGCGCAGGGTTGCAGGTGACGTCGCCCGCCGGGCACGACGTCAGGCCCGTGAGCAGCGGCTCGAAGAACTCGACGCCCCACGTGATGCGAGGCGTGAACTCGAGGGCGCGGCCACCGGGACGAATCGGCACGGCCAGGTAGAGCGCGTTGAAGAGCGAGATGATGCCGATGCCGGCCGCGGCGTTCTGCGTGCGGTCCGAGCGGGTGAAGTTGTCGCCAATCTGCACCGAGACGGCGCCGTCGCGGTTGAACTCGGTCTCGAGCCCGACGAGCGCCTGGAGCCGCGACAACTGCCGCGACTGCGGCGTCAGCAGCCCCGAGAAGATGAGGTACTCGGCGTTGGCGTTGAACTTCACCAGCGTCGACGGGGTCTCGATACCGAAGCTGCCGCCAAGGCGCGGCACGAAGATGAGCTCAGGGTCGCTGGCCGTAGCAGACGAGAATCGACCCACCAGCGAATCGAACCGGGTGTCGATTTCGCCCAGGAGATGCAGTCGGCCGTCACCCACCTTGAACCCGACCGGCGCCGGAACCGCGCTGGACTGCGCGAGCGCCGGAGCACCGCTGAGCGAGGCCGCGGCGGCGATGCACGTCATCGCGATGGACAGCGCCCCCGACCTCACGCGAGTTCCCCTCCAGTTCATCGGTCCGCCGTCCGTAGCACAGCCCGCCCGCGCTCCAAGTAGTTTCACCGTGCCGAGAGCCGGTTACGGTCCCGTGGGGCTGGCAGGTGGCGACCGCGTGTCGACGGAACGGCTGACCGGAGCCACGTACGACGGATCATTCTTCGGCAGGTAGTCGGGCGTCTCGACCTCGACCGTCGCGTTCTCGTCGGCGCGGAAGGCCAGCTGGCCCATGCACTGCTCGGCTTCGGCCCGCAGCTGATCGACCTTCTGACGGGCGATCGTCACCTTGGTGAACTCGTGATCGGCGGTCTGCGACTCCTTGCGGGCCACGCTCTCCTGGAGCGCCACGTCCGACTGCTCACTGATGCGCAACAGACCCTTGATCTGCGTGAGCTTCTCGTTGACGCAGGTGAGCTTCACCACGTCCTTCGTCTGGCGCGCCTCTTCGAGCTTCTGCAGCACGTCCTTGAGCGCGACCCGCATCACCGACAGCGAGTCCGACGACACCTTGAGCTTCTCGGAATCCGGCACCTTGGAAGCTTCGACGGCCTGCGGTGGCGGGGGGTTGTTCTGGGCGAGGCCCAGGGCCGCTACGCCCGTCACCACCACCACCATGATCCAGCGAGACGTCACGAAAGACCCCCACCCGGGAGAACGACGGATTCAAAAACCATAGGAGCCACGCCCATGTAAGTCAATGCAGGTTTCACCTGAACCCATGAGTGCCCGGCACCCGCACCAGCGTTCACGGGCGAGGGGCCGCGCTGACGGTCGCCAGCCGGGTGTTGGCCTCACGCAGCCGCGCCGACAGCATGCGGGCGATGTTGATGATGACGAACGTGAAGCCGTCGCGGTGGTGCTTTCGAAACGCGGTGAGCTGCTCGGCGCCGAGGTGCAGCAGCTCGCAGGCGCTCCGGGCGCGCACCGTGGCCGAGCGGTACTCCTTGTCGATGAGGCTCATCTCGCCGAAGCACTGGCCCGGCCCCAGCGTGGTGATGGGCGTCAGCTGCCCGGTCTGATCCCTCCGCAGCACCTCGACCTCGCCCGAGGCCACCACGAAGAGGCTGTCACCCAGCTCACCTTCCTGGAAGACGACCGCATCGGGCTCGAAGCGCTCGAGTGTCGTCAGGCGCGCGACGGCGCTCAGCTCGTCGTTCGACAACATGTCGAACAGCGACGACCCAGAGAGAATCTCGACGACGTTCACGCGGCAGCAGTCTGCCAGACGCGCGGGCGGTCGTCAGGAGGCCGGCGAGAAGACGAACGGGTACGCCACTTCGACGTCGCTCTCGGGCTTGAAGGGGAAGACCCAGCCACGAATGACCGTCTTGATGCAGCTCGACACGGCGTCGTTGCCCAGCGTGTCCTGGTCGATCTCGATGCCCGAGGCGCGACCACCGGTGGTGATCGAGAAGCGCACCACCACCTTGCCCTTGAGGCTCGGGTTGCGCTTGAGCTCCTTCTCGTAGCAGCCCTGAATGGCGCGAATGCGCGTGCGGAGAAAGGCGTTGAGCTTGTTGCGGTCGATGTCGGCGCTCTCGACCTCGGGCGTGGCGTCGGCCACCTTGCCGCGAATCGCCGCCGGGCCCTTCTCTTCGAGGTTCACCTTGCCGGCGCCCGCGGTGCCGAGGCTGCCGATGTCGGCCGCGCTGCCGGTGCCGCTGCCCTTGGGCCCGCCCGCCGCGAGCGCTTCGGCGGTCGCCATGTTGACGCCGCCCGCACCCGACAGCGCGCTCGCCACGTCGCCGACGCCGTTGGAGCTGCCGAGCACGTCGGCGAACGCTCCGGAGCCGTCACCCGACGCGCCGATGATCTTCAGCAGACCGGTCTTGGCCACCTTGTTCTGCAGCTCGGCCTTGCGCTCGTTGCTCGTCGAAGGCTTGGCCTTGGCCTCGGCGACCTCGGTCTTCTCTTCGGTCTTCTCGGGCTTCTTCTCTTCCGTCTTGCCCTTCTCTTCGGCCTTCGGCTCGGGCTTCTTCACCTCGACCGGCATCATCGCCTTGACGAAGCGGTCGGGGAGTTCCTCGAGCGAGAGCTCCTTCTCTTCGGGCATCGGCTGGCAGGCGATGAACGTCGCGCCCGAGAAGTGCACGAAGATCGACGTCGCGAGGATGAGGAAGAAGAACTGATCGATCTGCGAGAAGAAGCTGCCCTTGACGGTGGACGGCAGCTCTTCCTTCTTCGGCTCGGGCGGCGGGGTGACGAACTGGAAGAGCACCGACACTTCACCGAGCGCGACCCGGCCCTTCGAGGCGTCGGTGAGCGGCAGCACCAGCGCGTCGCCGCGCGACTTGGCGAGGCCCTTCTCGCGGGCCTGCTGCAGCGTCATCTCGGCGCCGTTGACGGTGACCTTCCCGTCCATGCCCGCCTTGAAGACGAGCGAGTACTGGTTGTTCACCAGCTCGAAGAGGGTGAACGAGGTCGGCAGGTTCGACACCGGCACCACCAGGGTGTTCTTCGCGTCCTGGCCGACGGTGACGGGCACCCGCTTCTTGAAGGTGCGGTCCTCGGTGATCTTCGAGCCCTGGATGAGGGCGATTCTCAGGTTCTTCGCAGCAGCGGGCGCGGTCGCCATGGTGACCCTTCGACAATTCGACGCGGTTCAGGTTCCACCGCGCAAAACCATTGAAATCCGTGAAGACAGGCTGAAGTCGTAACCCCGAAGGCGGCGGCCCACAAGGATTGCAGCGCGTCGTTTCTAGAACGCGTCCTTGTCGACGCTCTTCTCGACCTTGGGAATGAACGTCTCGGCGCGATTGAGCTCGTCGAAGTTCAGGGTGGAGCGCTGGAGAATGTAGAAGGCCTGCGGCTTCTGAATGCGGCCCTCGACGGTGATGGCGTCGAGGCGAATGACCTTCTTCTTCTTGGGCGCACCACCCGCCGGGGCCTGCGCGAGCGCGGCCGACGCCGCCAGCACCACCACCATCACCACCGTTCGCATCGCGCGCCTCATTTCATTTCTCGTCGTCCGCCAGCTTACCGCCACCGGCGGGCGGTTTGGGAGCGGGGGCCGGCTCGTCGTCGTCCGAGAGCTTGGCGCCGCCGGCCGGCTTCTTCTTCGCGTCCTCCGCGGCCTTCTTCGCGTCGGCGTCGGCTTTCTTCTTCGCCTCGGCCTCGGCCTTCGCGCGCGCGGCGGCTTCGGCCTTCTCGAGGGCGGCCTGGGCCTTGGCATCGGCTGCGGCCTTCTTGGCGTCCTCGGCGGCCTTCTTCTTCGCGTCGGCTTCGGCCTTCTTCGCGTCTTCGGCGGCCTTCTTCGCGTCGGCCTCGGCCTTCTTCTTCGCGTCGGCGTCAGCCTTCGCCGCAGCCTCTGCGTCAGCCTTCGCTTTGGCCTCGGCGTCGGCCTTCGCCTTCGCTTCGGCCTCTGCCCTGGCGCGCACCTCATCTTCGGCCTTCTTCTTCTCCTGCTCGATTTTCCGCAGCGCGTCCTTCTTCTCGCGCTCCTTGCGGCGCTCTTCCTTCTCGATGCCCTTGTTCGCGTCCTTCACGTACTGCTCGACGCGGTCGTCTTTCCCGCCGCGCGCGCGGTACTGGTTGAAGTAGTCGATGGCCGTCTTGAAGCGCTGCACGGTGTCCGTGCCGGGCACCTCGGAGTCGAGGTAGGTGATGCCGAGGTTGAAGTAGGTGTCGACGACGTCGGGCCGCGTCTTGAGCACCCGCTGGTACAGCTCGATGGCCTTCGGCAGCTGCTGGAGGCCGCGGTAGGCCGAGGCCAGGTTCAGGTAGGCGAGGGTGTACTCGGGCGCCGCGGCCACGGCCGCCTCGAGCTCGCGCGCGGCGCCCTCGTAGTCCTGGTTCTCGATGAGCATGGCGCCGAAGGCGTTGCGGGCCTCGGCGAAGTCCGGCTGGAGCTGCGAGGCGAGGCGGAGCGACTCGACGGCGATGGGCCGCTGCTTGAGCTGCAGGTAGACGAGGCCCAGCATGTACTGGGTGGTGGCGTCTTCGCGGTCGATGTCACGCGCGTTCTCGAGGATGAGGCGGGCCAGCTCGACCTTGCTCTCCTTGAGGTACACCTGCGCGAGCAGCTGCATGGCGCGCACGTTGCGCTCGTCGGCCTTGAGCACCTTCTTGGCCTCGGCTGCCGCAGGCTCGAGCTTGCCCTGCTGCCACTGCGCGTAGACGAGCGCGATGCGGGGGCCCAGCGCGGCCGGGTTCTGCGCGATGGTCGAGCGCAGCTCGGCGTCGATCTGCGCGCACCGCTTCGTGCGGCACGAAAGACGCGCCAGCCGATCCCACGCGGCGTCCTGAACGGGGTTGGCACCCAGCGCCTTGCGGTAGTTCGACTCGGCGGCGGCCAGGTCGCCCTTGCGCTCGGCGATGATGCCCAGGTTCGTCCAGGCGTGATCGGCCTTGTCGTTGCGGGACAACACGTCGCGGAAGCCGCGCTCGGCCGAGTCGAGGTTGCCGCTCATCAGCGCCTGGCTCGCCTCCTTGAACGAGGCCGCGGTGGCCGTGTCATAGCGGGGCTTCGGCGGTGGGGGAGGCTCCTCGACGACGGGCGCGGGCGCGGGCCCTCCGGCCGCAGGCTGCTCGGCCTTCGGCGCCTCGGCCGCGGGCGCGGGCTTCGAGGGCGGCTCGTAGGGCACCTCGGGCGTCTCGGCCGGGGCCTTCGAGAGATCGGCGTCGGGCTTCTTTTCGGGGGCCGTGGCGCAGCCCACCAGGAAGGCGAGGAGCAGCACGGGCCCGGAGCTGGCGCTCACGCGGCTCACTTCTCGTCCTCCGTCTTGAGCTTCTGGGCGGCGGCGCGCTCCTTGACGCCGTCGATGGTGGGCACCGCGCCTTCCGAGAACGCGCCATCACCCGTCACCTGCACCTTGGGCTCCTTCAGTACCGGGTAGTCCTTCGGGCGGAAGCGGTTGAGCGCCTCGAGCGTCTTCTTGGTCCACTCGTTCGAGATGCGCATCTTGCGCGCCTCGCTGATGGTGGCCGCGTAGTTCTCGACGGCCTTGTCTTCGAGGGCGACGGTCTGCGTCGCGAGCAGGTCCTGGTAGGTGACGACGGCCTCTTCACCCAACCGCTTCACCTCGGGCGGCACCGGCGTCTCGAGCACCGCCTGGGCGAAGCGCTCGAGGGCGTAGCCCTTGCGGTAGAAGGCGGCGAGCGTCCACTCGGCGCGCTTGTACTTCACGACGTCGTCGTAGGCGGTGTTCACCTTCTTCACCGACTCCTTCTTGGCCTTCAGCGAGTTCTCGAGCGCCTTGCCCGACCCGGCGATCTTCATGCGGTCGAAGTCGGCGAACACCACCTCGGCGAGCTGGAAGCGCGAATAGGCGGCGGCGTCGGCGGCGATGGGGCTCGTCTCGGGCTTGAGGCCCCGGCGATCGAACTCGTCGGCGGCGGCAGCCCACGCCTTGCGCGCCTCGCCGTCCTTGTTCACCTTGTCGAAGGCGTCACCGATGCGCTTCTTCGCGTCGACGACGAGCTCGACCTGCTTGGGGTCCTTCGAGAACTTGGCGACGAACTCGTTGAGCGCGCCGATCTCCTTCTGCCAGTCCTG
>JALOQF010000023.1 GCA_025459425.1 Myxococcaceae bacterium
ACCTCATCGCCGCCCAGCTGGCGCACGCGCCGACGTTTCTCCTGCCTGCGCACGACCCGGCGAGCCTGGAGCGATTTGGACGCGGTGCGGTGACGGCCATCACGCCGTGACCCGCCGCTCGGGCTCGGCCCGTTAGCCCCCGGCGAGTAGCTGGCGCAGCGTGTCCTCGCCTCGAAACGCCTCGGTGCGCCCCACCTGGGCCAGCGGCGTCACCACCAACCGCTCGAGCACCTCGCGCGTCGGGAGCATGAGCGACGGGCGGAGCTTCGCCACCGCCTCGCCCGTCTCGGGGAAGAGCTTCTCGACGACGCCCAGCGCCGCCCACAGCGCGCGCTCGACGCCGAGCTGGCCGGCCCGCGCGAGCACCACGTCGGGCCTCGGCGCCCGCGAATAGTCGCCTCCCATCGACGGCGCGCCCTGCACCAGCTCGCGCAGATCGATGAACTCGAGCATCGGCACGTCGAAGCCCGCCCGCGCCATCAACATCACGTGCACCAGCAGCGCGTCTTCGAGGTCGAGCCGGTACATCGACGGCCCGTAGAACCGGATCGGCAGGCAGCGCGAGAGCATCGCGTCGTCGAGCGCGCGCTCCTTCGACAGCGCGCCGTGCACGTACAGCATCGTGCGCCCGTCGCTGAGCACCCGCTCGCCCGAGGGCGCCGGCGCGTCGGTCGTGTCGGCCTTGAACTCGGCCCGGCGCAGCCACGCGACGAACGGCTCGACGTCACCGGGAGGCACGAAGAGGCGCACGTCGATGACCGGCCTGAACGCCACGTGCGGGTAGAGGCTCTCGGCGAACGAGGCCGCGCCCAGCAGCACGATGCGCCGCCCCTCGAGGTCGTCGACCGCCCGCTTGAAGTTGACGAGCTTCATCACGTTGTCGTTGGCCGTGCCCTGGTACAGCGACAAGAGCCGGTCCTTCGCCCATTGGGGCGCTCCACAGAGGCCGAGCCGGTACTCGAGGTTGTAGGCCGCGAGCGGTGCCAGCCCCTGCGCGATGGCCCACTCGACGTAGGCGTCCCACGGCGCGGCCTTGAGATCGACCCGGGTGGGTGAGAACGAGGACAACACGCGGAAGAGTTCGAGCATCGAGGTCGCCATGCGGCGCCTCTTGTGAACGTGAGGGCCCGCCGATGCAAGCGAGGTTGCTCCAGGCCCCTTCAGCGAGACGGGCGCCGAAGCCCCAGCCGCGCCATGCGGTAGACGACGGTGCGCCGCGGCAGGCCGAGCCTCGTGGCCGCCGCGGTGACGTTCCAGCGGGTCCGGGCGAGCGCCTCGAGCAACAGCTCCCGCTCGGCGTCCTTCAGCGCGCTGCGCAGCGTCGCGCTCGACCCCGCCGCCGACAACCGGGCTGGCAGCGCATCGGGGCCCACCTCGTCGCGCACGGCCGCGCGCGCCGCCCGCAACATCACCCAGCGCAGCTCCCGCACTTCACCGGGCCAGGTCCACGCCGACAGCACGCGGCGCGCGTCGTCCGACAGCGACAGCCGGGGCCGCCCCACCGCCGCGCGCGCCTCTCGCAGGAAGGTCTCGGCCAGGGCGAGCACGTCGGCGGGCCGCTGTGCCAGCCCGGGCACCTCGACCACCACGGGCGCCGCGTCGAGGCGCGCAGCCGACGTCAACACCACGAGGCGACGCTTCGTCCAGGCCGGGTCCACCACCTGGGCCAGCACCTCTGGGGGCGCGCGGTCGACGTCGCGCACCAGCACCGCCGGCGCCCGCAGGGCCGACGCGAGCCCCTCGAGCGAGCCCCTGCCCTCGAGCACCACCGGCTCGACTCCGCGGCTCTGGAAGAGCGCCTTCGCCAACATCGTGCGGCCGCTGCCTGGAGGCCCTGTGATGGCCACGGGCCCGGGCCGTGACGCGAGCTCGTCGGCCATCGCGAACAGCCGCACGGTCGAGGCCTCGGCCAGCGTCGGCTCCTCGACCGACGGCGGCACGCCCAGCAAGCGGCACCAGGCGGCCTCGAAGAGCTGGTCACCGAGCACGCCGTCGCGCGGAGCCACCGCCGACGCCGTCTGCGCGCGGGGCCCGGCGACCGGCCCGACGAGCGAGACGACACGCTCCAGCTCGGCCTCGCCCAGCTCGGGAACGATGCCCGTCAGCAGGTCGGCGGCGAGCTCGCCCCAGCAGGCGACCGCCCCCGTCTGCGCGACGGCCTCGACGACGCGCCGGGTGAGCGCCTGCCTCGCCGCCACGTTGAGCCCGCTGGTGCTGACGAACACGAGGCCCAGGGGCCGTGTCGCCGCCGACCGACGGGCCTCCTCGTCGAGGCGCACCACCAGCTCGTCCTCCGACGCCAACCGGGGCGCAGCGGCCCGGGCCGACGAGAGCGCCAGCACCACCAGGCGGTTGTCGCCCACCGCCACCTCGTCTCCGGCGACGAGCGGCATCGGCGCGCTGCAGGGCACGTCGTTCACCCGCACGCCCGAGGCCGGGCCGAGCGGGTCCACCACGGGCCGGTCGTCGACGATGCGGAACGAGAGGTGGCGCTCCTCGAGCTGTGGGTCCTTCAGCTCGAGCGACGCGCCGCGCCCGCGCCCGACGAACAGCGGCCGCCCCACGAGCAGGTCCACCGGGGCGACCCGCTGCGGGGTGATGACGAGGAGGGCCCAACGCGACATGCCGACGAACCGGGGAGACGACGAGGTGGCGCGAGTGAATCACCCCATGCCATCCTCGTCTTGCTCCTCATGCTCTTCCTGGCCCTGCACCTCGTCGCCGCGCCGCTCGCCGTCTCGACGCCCCCGCCCCGCCCCACCACGCCGCACGTCGCCAACCCCGATGGGGGACGAAAGCGCCGCGACGGCCGCGACGACGAAGACGCCCGCTGAACGTCCGTATAGGAAGGGCGCATGGCCGAGCCCTTCAAGAACCTGCTCGACGTGACCGTGGTGCGCGCGCTCGCCTCCGAGCTCGAAGCCGCGTGGCCCGACTTCCCCCGCCGTCGCTTCATCGCTGACGCGAGCCGGGGGCTCGACGCGCTCGAGCTGAAGGCCCGTGCCCAGCACATCGCGAACGCGCTGCGCAGCGCCCTGCCCGACGACGCGACGGCCGCGATGGAGGTGGTGACGCGGGCGCTGGGGAAGCCGCTCGAGGTGACGCAAGGCTACGGCACCACCGTCTTCCGCTACCTGCCGTACTCGACGTTCCTCTTCGACGTGGGCCCCCGCGACGTCGAGACGGCGCTCGAGGCCAACCGCCAGCTCACCATGCGCTTCTCGGCCGAGTTCTCGATTCGCGCGCTCCTCGAGCACGCCCCCACCCGCACCCTCGAGGCGCTCGCGAGCTGGACGAAGGACGACAACCCGCACGTGCGCCGCCTCGTCTCGGAAGGCACCCGGCCGCGGCTCCCCTGGGCGCCCCGCGTGCGCGCCCTCGCGGAGGCCCCGCTGTGCACCCTGCCCCTGCTCGAGGCCCTCAAGGACGACCCGGAGGAATACGTGCGCCGCTCGGTGGCCAACCACCTCAACGACCTCTCGAAGGACGAGCCCGACGAGGTGCTGGCCATCGCGGAGCGGTGGCTCACGGCCTCGAAGGCGCCCCCGCGCACCCGCCTCGTCGAGCACGCGCTGCGAACGCTGGTGAAGGCCGGCCACCCGCGGGCGCTGGCCCTGCTCGGCGCGACGGGCGTGCCGCTCGAGGTGCACGGCCAGGTGTCGCCCACACGGCTGCGCCTGGGAGACACGGTGACGCTCGAGGCCACCGTCACCAACCACGGCGACTCACCGTCGCACGTCGTGGCCGAGGCCATCGTGCACTACGCGCGTCCCACCGGGAGCGCCGCGAAGACCTTCCGTCTCGGCCGCGTCGACCTTCTGCCCGGCGCCTCGGCGACGCTGACGAAGCGCCTGCGGCTGGTGCACGTGAGCATTCGAAGGCTGCACGCCGGCCGGCATCGCGTCGAGGTGCAGGCCAACGGCACCCGCGTCGAGGCGGGCCACTTCACCCTGGCGGTGTGAGCGGCGCCGTCACTTGAAGAGGTCGGCGCGCAGCACCACGCTGCCACCGGCCGGCACCTTCACCGTCACCTTGCGCGTCACCTTGAGCTGCGAGTTCTTCAGCGTGAACGTCGCCGAGCCCGCGGGCACCTCGACCGGGTCGAACGGCGTGACGCCCAGCTTGCGGTTGGCGAAGTAGACCTCGGCCCACGGGTTGACCCGCACCGTCACCTTGCCGGTCTTCGGCTTGCGCGGGGGCGGCGGCTTCTTCGGAGGGGTCTTCGGCTCGTCCACCATCGCCACCGGTGGGGCGCCGGCGTCGGTCGGCGCGGCGGCCTCGAGCGACAGCTCCGGCATCACCTGAACGGTGGGCTCCGGCGGCGCGGCCACCGGCTCGGGCACGGGGTCGACACGCCGCGGCTCGCGCGAGCCGGCGATGGCCACCAGCGTGATGGTGAGGAAGACGAGCGCCGTGGCGGCGCCGGCGAGGCCGATCCACAAGCCGGTGCGGCGGGGCGGCGGCGCCTCGGCCGGCGGAGCAGCCGTCACCGCCGACAGCAGCGGCTGCGTCTGGGAGCGGGCCGGCTCGAGCGGCGCGGTGCCCAGCGGCTTCTCGGACGACAGCGGCGCGGTGCCCTGCACGGTCGACGACGGCAGCGGCGCGGTGCCCGGGAAGGCGCGCTGCACGCCGGTGTCTCCGACGTCGTCGCCCAGGAGGACCGGGGCCGGCTCGGCGCCCGCGCTCCCGTACACCTCGGCGAGAAAGCCCGTCACGTCCGACGGGAGCACGGTGTGGCCGGCGGCCGTGAGCCAGCTCTCGAGCGCCTCGCTCATCGCGCCGGCGCTGTCCCAGCGGTCTCTGGCCTCGAGGGCGAGCGCCTTCGACAAAGCGTCGTTGAGGGCGGCCGGGAACTCTGGGCGCGGAACGTACGGCAGGTGCTCGAGCGTGCCGTCGGCCTGCAGGGCGCCCTGGGGCGGGCGCTCGAGCGTGAGCAGCTCGTGCAACAGCACCCCCGCCCCGAAGACGTCGGCGCGGCGGTCGATGGCGGCCCCAGACACCATCAACTCCGGCGCCATGTAGGTCAGCTTGCCCTTGGGGCGCCCCACCCGCGTCTCGGCGCCCCGCATGGCCCGCGCGATGCCGAAGTCGACGAGCTTCGCCATGCCGGTCGAAGCGACGAGCACGTTCTCGGGGCTGACGTCGCGGTGGAGGATTCCCAGCGCCCGGCCCCGCTCGTCCTTGAGCTCGTGCGCGAACTGCAGGCCCTGGAGCACCTGCGAGATGAGCCGCACCGCCACGGGCGCAGGCACTGGCAGCCGGTGGTGACGACACGCGTCGAGCAGCGCCCGCAGGCTCTTGCCTGGCACGTACTCCATGGCGATGAACCAGGTGTCGCCCTCACGCTCGAGGCCGAACACCTGCGCGATGGACGGGTGCTGGAGCTGCGCCGCCAGCTGCGCCTCGTTGAGGAACAGGTCGATGAAGCCCTGGTCGCGCGCGAGGTGCCGCAAGATGCGCTTGACGACGACGGTCTTCGCGAAGCCGCCCGGGCCCTCCTGCCGCGCGAGGAACACCTCGCCCATGCCGCCGGTGGCGATGAGGGAGAGCAGCCGGTAGCGGCCGAGCTTCTCCTCAGCCATCGAGCGTCTCCGACAGGCGGGCGGCCGCGGTGGCGAGCGTCACGCGCTCCCGGTCGTCACCGAGCCACGTGAAGAGCGTCTTGAGCCGCCTGAGCTTCTCGCGCACCGGTACCGCCACGTCCCGCTGCTGGCGGGCGAGCACCTCGGGAATGCCGTCGGACGCATCGAGCACGTCGATGGCGTGCAGCTCGAAGTTGAGGTGCCGGTCTCGCCGAAGCCGGCGGAAGGTGCCCTCGACGAGCGGCCACGGCATCGACGTAGCGAAGGTGCCGATGAAGGGCATGCGCACGATGGGGCTCACCGCCATCGGCAGCTCGACGAGCGGCGCCGTCCCCCGGCGGTACGGGTCGTCGAGCGAGGGCCGGTAGGCGACGCGCGGCGCGAGCAGGACGCGGGGCGAGTCGAGAATGGCGCGCGAAGGCCGGCCCAGCGTGGCGAGCGCGGTCATCACGGCGGCCTTGGCCGTCCAGTAGGGGGCCGCGGGAAAGGTCGACGAGTCGTAGCGGTAGCCGAGCGCCGCCACCGCCTGGAGCATCGCCGCCGAGAGCGTGTAGCCCGGCGCACGAAAGCCCACCGGCGTCTGCCCGGTGGCGGTGACGATGGCCTCGTGAGCCTTTCGCAGATCGGCTTCGATGTCGGCGCGCGGGCGGCGCGAGAGCGCGTAGTCGTGCGAGAACGAGTGGCTCGCGAGCTCGACGCCGGCCCCGGCGGCCGTCTTCAGGGCCGCGGGGAGCGCCTCACCGCCGAGATCGCTGGCGATGACGAAGAAGGTGGCCGGCGCCCCCACCGAGGCGAAGAGCTCGAGGAAGCGGGGGATCGCGGCCGTCGCGACGAGCTCGCGGGCGCGCTCGTCGAGCACCGACTCGGGCAGCCCCTGGATGCGGCAGTAGTGCCCGAGGGAATCGAGGTCGACCGAGATGCTGGCGAGGCGGGACGACATGGGCGGCCGCACAGGTTAGCGGGCGGCGCGCCGGAGTGGCTCGCCAAACGACACCCGAGGCCAGCCAGCCGCGGCTCACTCGCCGCGAACGCGAATGACGTACACCAGGCGCGCGACGTTCTTGAGCACGTTCGGCACGCGCTTGAAGAGGTGGATCGACGGCTGCCGCTTCTCGTGCAGCTGAATGGGGATCTCGCGAACCTCGAGCCCCTCGCGCCACGCGCGCACCACGAACTCCGAGGCGAACACGTCCATGTCGACGACGCAGCGGGCGATGACCGGCAACAGCTTCTCGCGCCGGAAGGCCTTGAGCCCGTGCGTGTCGGTGCCCTTGAAGCCGAGCGTCGCGCGCAACAGCCCGTTGTGCACCCGCGTCGCCACCCGGCGCACCAGCGGGCGTCGGTCGCTCGAGCCCCGGGCCGCCTTGGAGCCGACGATGAGGTCGGCCTCGCGCCGCTCGAGCCGGGGCACCGCCTGGTCGTAGAAGACGAGGTCGCAGAGATCGATCTCGTCGCACACGACGATGTTGCCGCGCGCCTTCAGGATGCCGGCCTTGAGCGCCGAGCCGTAGTTGGGCGTCTCGCTGTGGAACCAGCGCAGGCGCGGGTGCTCCTTCGTCAGCCGCTCGAGGATCTCGGGCGTGCGATCGCGCGAGCCGTTCTCGGCGAAGATGATCTCGTAGTCCCAGCCGCGCTCGTCGAGCCCTCGGGCCAGCTCGAGGCCAGCCGACTCGACGATCGACTCTTCGTTGTAGACGGGGATGACGACGCTCAGGTGGGGGTCGGCGGAGGCCATCGGCGGCGCGGGCGCATAGCATGAGGCGCGCTGTCGTCCATCGTCTCGACGTGGGGTGCCACAGCCCCACTGAACTGGCACGCATCAGCAATTCACCTGCTGGAACCCCCGGGGTAACGTCCCGCGACTGTTGAGCCCTGCCCCTGCTGGGCCCCGAGGAGCCTCATGAAGGTCGCCTGTCCGTCGTGCAACGCCAGCCTCACCATCGACGACAAGAAGATTCCCCCGGGTGGCGCACGCATCAAGTGCCCGACCTGTCAGAACGTCTTCCCGGTGAAGCCGCCCGCCGTGGCCGCCACGCCAGCCGGCGCCGTGCCCCTGCCCGGTGGCGCCCGGCCAACCTCGTCGCCGAGCGGCGCGGTGCCCCTGCCCGGCATCTCGGCTGCGGCGCCGGCCGCGACGAGCTGGGAAGACGAGCCCACCCGGGCCGTGCCGCAGAGCTCGATTCCGCTCCCTGGCGCGGCGTACCCCGACGCGCCGACGCAGGCGATGAAGTCGATTCCGTTGCCGGGCGGCGCTGCGCCGACGCAGGCGACGAGCGCCATTCCCCTGCCGGGGAGCGGAGGGGCCGCGATCCCCGGGGCCACGCGCGTCGCCGCTCCGCCGTCGAACGTGCCTGCGCCGAAGCCTGCGACGAAGTCGGGCATCGGCGCCGTTCCCCTGCCGGGCATCAGCGCAGCCAAGCCAGCGCCCACCGCGTGGGACGACAACGAGGCCACGCGCGTCGGTGACGCCGGGCCGGGCAGCAGCAACTCGGGCTTCGACGTCGACTTCTCGAACAGCGCCACCTCGACGGTGCCGGCGCTGGGCTCGGCCGACGGCGGCGCGACCGCCTCGATTCCCCTGCCGGGCGGCTCGTCACCGTCGCGGGTGGGCGCCAGCTCGATTCCGCTGCCGGGCGGCTCGTCGCCATCGCGGGTCGGTGCGGGCTCCATTCCACTCCCCGGTGGGGCGGCCCCCGGGCGCGCGCCCACGTCGTCACGAAGCGCGGTGACGGCGGCGGTCCCGCTCCCGGGCGCGGGCGGGTTCGGCTCGAGTGACTCGTTCCAGGTCGACGTCAGCGGCCCCAGCTCGGCGGGCATTCCCCTGCCCGGGGGCGCAGACCCGCTCGAGGCCGACTTCGGCGCGGCGCCCACCTCGGCGGGCATTCCGTTGCCGGGCGGCGCGGCCACCCAGGCCGTGCCGGCGTTCCAGCCCGACGAAGTACCCTTCTCAGACGACTTCGGCGACGCGATGGCGCCCGCTGGAGCCGCCGCGGCGGGCTTCGACTTCCCCGACCTGCCCGGTGACCCCGGCGAGCCCGCAGCGCCGGTGTCAGGTGGCTTCTCGTTCGACGCTCCACCGGCGCCCGCGCCCGTCTCGGGTGGCTTCTCGTTCGACGCTCCACCGGCGCCCGCGCCCGTCTCGGGTGGCTTCTCGTTCGACGCCCCGCCGGCACCCGCGCCCGTCTCGGGTGGCTTTTCGTTCGACGCCCCGCCCCCGCCTGCGCCCGCCCCGGGCGGCTTCTCGTTCGATGCTCCGCCAGCGCCGGCGCCTGCCCCGGCCGACGACCTGGCTTTCGACTTCAACGCCCCGCCGCCGCCGTCAGCCGCGCCAGCCGCGATGCCATCGTTCGGTGAGGTGGACTTCGGGGGCGGGCCACCTCCGCCTGCCGCTGGGGGTGGTGACCTCGAGTTCGACCCCACGGCCGCGCCGAAGCGCTCCGACGACCTCGAAGCCGACCTCTCGGCGCCGTTGCCGCCGTCTCAGAGCCGCCCGTCGGGGCCCGCCGATGGGCTCGAGATGCTGTCGTTCATCGACGACACCGCGAAGGACGCAGGGGCCCCGCAGGCGCCCACGCAGGTGCGCCGGTTCCACATCAAGCGGCGCAGCGGCAAGGTGTTCGGCCCCTTCGAAGAGACCGTCATCGCGAAGATGCTTGAGGAAGCGCAGCTCCTCGGCAACGAAGAGGTCTCGCTCGACGCCGAGACCTGGCAGCCCATCGGCAGCGAGCCGGCGTTCCAGGCCGTCATCGCGAAGCTGATGGAGGCCCCGGGCCGCTCGGCGACCCAGATGGGCATGCCCGCCGTCGAGGACAAGCCCAAGGGCCCCTCGATGGAGAAGCTGAAGCAGCTCTACGAGGGCCGCATGGCGGCCGTGGCCGTCGTCGAGAGCAAGGCGCCCGTCCCGTTCATCAAGCGGGTGCCGTACATCGTCGCCGGCCTGCTGGTGGCCGGGGTGCTGGGCGCGGGCGTCTTCGCCGGCGTCGCCACGCCCTATGGCTTCTTCTTCCTCAAGAAGATCTTCCCCGCGAAGGTGAAGCCCGACACGCGCGAGTTCGGCTACCTCGCCCAGGCCCGCGCCGGCCTGCAGAAGGACACCTACAAGTCGCTCCAGAGCGCGCGGGAGCTGGCGAACCAGGCCCTCGCGGTGAAGGAGTACCCCGAGGCCCGCGCCGTCTGGAACCAGACGGTCTACGCGCTCAAGCGCCGGTACGGCGCCGACGCGCCCGGCGAGGTGCAGCAGGCCGACGGAGAGCTCTTCAACATCGAGCTGCTCGGCGAGAAGCACCCCGAGGTGCTCAAGGCCCGCGCCAGCAGCGCGCTCGTCGCGAAGGACGCCGACGGCGCGCTCGCGCTGGTGGGCGAGGCGCTGGCCCGCGAAGAGAACCAGGACGACCTCGAGCTCTTCTTCCTGCGCGCCGAGGCGTACCTCGCCAAGAAGGCCATCGGTCAGGCGCGCAGCGAGTACGAGCAGATCCTCAAGAAGAGCCCGCGCAGCGCCCGGGCGCTCCACGCGCTCGCCACCCTGCACCGGCAGCAGAACGAGCTCGACGACGCAGTGTCGCGCTACGAGGCCGCGCTCGAGGCCGACGCCGACCACGTGGCCTCGGGCATCGAGCTGGCCGACCTCCTGCTGGTGGTGCGCAAGGACAAAGAGAGGGGTGAAGCGGCGCTGACGCCGCTGCTCACCAAGGAGAAGAAGACCGAGATGGGCCCCGCCGAGCTCGGCAAGGCGCTGGCGCTGCAGGCCGAGGTGCTCGTGCTCGAGACCAAGCCGCAGGAAGCCCTGCCGCTGTTCGAAGAGGCGCTCAAGGCCGACCCGAAGAACGCCTTCGCCAAGGGCCGGCTGGCGCGCGTGCTGGCGACGCTCAACCAGCCCGAGAAGGCCTACCCGCTGTTCCGCGACGCCTCGACGGCCTCTCCCGACAACCTCGAGTACGCCGAGGGCTACCTGTCGACGCTCATTCTCCTCGGCAAGATGGACGAGGCCACCAAGGTGGTCGCCGGCGCCAACGCGCGCTTCCCGGGCAACGCGATGATCTCGTACCTCGCGGGGCGCGTGAGCGACGCGCTCGACGACTCGAAGGCCGCCGAAGACGGGTACAAGCGCGCCATCGCGGCCGACCCGACCATCGCCGACGCCTACCTCTACCTCTCGCGGCTCTACGTGCGCTTCCGCCGCTACAACGACGCGCGGCCGGTTCTCGAGCAGGGCCTCGAGAAGGACGCGAAGAACGCGGCGCTCCACGTCGGCATGGGCGAGCTCGCCTACTACGAGCGCGAGTTCGAGCGCGCGGGCAAGGAGTTCAAGGAGGCCGCCGAGCTCAACCCCGTCTCGAGCGAGGCCTTCCGCGGGCTGTCGAAGGTGGCCCTCGAGCAGGACAAGCCCGACCTCGCGCTGTCGCACATCGAGAAGGCGCTCGAGCTGAACCCCCGGCTCAAGGGCGGGCGCCTGCAGAAGGGCATGGCGCTGTGGAAGCTGCAGCGGCTGCCCGAGGCGGTGAAGGAGCTCGAGCAGGCGCGCGAAGAGGAGCCGCGCAACACCCAGGTGGTGGTGACGCTCGGCGCGGTCGAGTTCGAGCAGAGCCAGCTGTCGAACGCGCTCAACCACCTCTTGAGCGCCCTGCAGTCCGAGCCCAGCCACCCCGACGCGAACTTCTACATGGCGCGGGTGAAGAACGCGACGCGCGACCACTCGCAGGCCATCGACGCCATCAAGCGCGCGCTCGAGAGCGACGGCAAGAACCCCGTCTATCGCTACTGGTTCGGCCGCATCCTCGCCGACGCGAAGAAGACGGAAGAGGCCATCACCGAGTTCAAGACGGCCATCGAGCTCGACCCGAAGTACGCCGACGCGCTCGAGTCGATGGGCCGCATCTACGTCGACCGCGGGCAGCTCAAGGAAGCCATCGACTCGTTCAACAAGGTGCTGGCCGTCGACCCCGCGCGGAACACCGCGCGCGCAGCCCTGGGCGACGCCTCGACCAAGCTCGACGACTGGAACGGCGCCATCAAGGCGTACGGCGAGGCCATCGAGAACGACCCTGACAACCCGAACCTGAAGTACGCCTACGCCCGCCTCGCGAACGCCTACCGCGAGAAGGGCCCCAAGCAGTACCAGAAGGCCGTCGAGTGGTACGTCAAGGCGACGAAGGTCGACCCGTCGAACGGCGAGGCCTTCAAGGACCTGGGCTACCTGCTCAAGGACCTCAAGCGGAACAAAGAGGCCATCGAGGCCTGGAAGCAGTACCTCGCCGTCTCGACCGACGACGAGAAGGCCAAGAAGGTCGTCGAAGACGACCTGAACGATCTCATCACCGAGGGGAAGTGACGCCGTGCTGGACCTGTCATTCGTCGCGAAGAACTTCGACACCGTGGTGGCCCGCCTCGAGGCGCGCGGCGGAAAGCTCGACCTCTCGCGCTTCAAGGCGCTCTTCGCCGAGCGCAAGCGGCTCCACGTCGAGCTCGAGGCCACGCAGGCCCGCAAGAACAAGGCGCAAGAGGTGATGAAGACCGACGCGTCGAAGCGCGCCGAGCTCGGCCCCGAGATGAAGCAGCTCGGCCAGGTCATCAAGGACCTTGAAGGCCAGCTCAAGGCGCTCGAAGACCAGCTGGGCGGCCTCATGATGAACACGCCCAACGTGCCGCACGAGTCCGTGCCGGTCGGCGCGTCGGAGGCCGACAACCAGGTCGCGCGCACCTTCGGGCAGAAGCCGACCTTCACCTTCACGCCGCGCCAGCACTTCGAGGTGGGCGAGAAGCTGGGCATGCTCGACTTCGAGCGCGCGGCCAAGGTGTCGGGCAGCCGCTTCGCGTTTTCCCTGGGCGCCCTCGCCCGGCTCGAGCGCGCGCTCACGGCCTTCATGATCGACGAGCACTCGAAGAAGGGCTACCTCGAGGTGCTCCCGCCGTACCTCGTCTCGCGCCAGTCGATGACCGGCACCGGGCAGCTGCCCAAGTTCGAAGACGACGCCTTCAAGACGGCCGGTGACAACGAGCTCTTCCTCATTCCCACCGCGGAAGTGCCGGTCACCAACTTCCACGCCGACGAGATTCTCGAGGGGGCGCTCCCGAAGAAGTACTGCGCGTTCTCGCCGTGCTTCCGCGCCGAGGCGGGCTCGGCCGGAAAAGACACGCGCGGCCTCATTCGCATGCACCAGTTCCACAAGGTCGAGCTGGTGATGTTCGCGCGGCCCGACCAGTCGATGGAGGCCCTCGAGCAGCTGACCGCCGACGCCGCCTCGATTCTCGAGAAGCTGGGCCTGCACCACCGCGTGGTGTTGCTCTGCACGGGCGACATGGGCTTCGCGTCGACGAAGACCTACGACCTCGAGGTGTGGCTGCCCGGCCAGGGCGCGTACCGTGAGATCTCGAGCTGCTCGTGCTTCTCGGACTTCCAGGCGCGGCGCGCGAAGATCCGCTTCCGGCCGGCGCCGGGCGAGAAGCCGCAGCTGCTTCACACGCTCAACGGCTCGGGCCTCGCGGTCGGCCGAACGGTGGTTGCGATTCTCGAGAACTTCCAGCGCGAAGACGGCACCGTGAAGCTGCCCGACGTGCTCGTGCCGTACATGGGCGGGCTCACCGAGCTGAAGCCGCTGGGCTGATCCCGCGCGCGCACGAAAAGCCCGTTGCGTCGCCACAGGCCTTGCGATAGCAGGGGCGCCCCGATGACGGCCCGCATGGCGTCAGGGGCGAGGGGCCGCCGCAGTCTGCACGATGTCGGCGGGGCTGTCGGTCAGGGAGCAGTGGCCGAGTGGCTGAAGGCAGCGGTCTTGAAAACCGCAGAAGTCGAAAGGCTTCCGAAGGTTCGAATCCTTCCTGCTCCGAGGTAGCGCAGTTCTTTGACAGCTTTCGTTGTGGAGAGATGGCCGAGAGGCTGAAGGCGCAGGTTTGCTAAACCTGTATACTCGTAAGGGTATCGAGGGTTCGAATCCCTCTCTCTCCGCACCAGTCGCAAGAAGACGGGTTGCTGCAAGACGGTGGCGTGGAAGAAAAAGCTCCCTTAGCTCAGCTGGATAGAGCGTTGGACTACGAATCCAAAGGCCGGAGGTTCGAATCCTCCAGGGAGCGCAACACCGACCTCGACGCATCGTTCATGCGTCAGGCGCTCGAGTTGGCCCAGCAGGCCGCGGCGCTCGGCGAGGTCCCGGTCGGGGCGGTCGCGGTGAAAGACGGCTCCATCGTCGGCACCGGGCTCAACCGGAGGGAAATCGACAAAGATCCCTTCTCGCACGCCGAGCTGGTGGCGATGCGAAGGGCCGCCGAGACGTTGGGGGTGTGGCGGCTGACGGGCGTGACGGTCTACGTGACGCTCGAGCCCTGCGCGATGTGCGCGGGGGCGCTGGTGCAGTCGAGGGTGACGCGGCTGGTGTTCGGAGCGTCGGACCCCAAGGCTGGTGCCGTCGGTTCGTTGTACGACCTGGCGCGCGAGCCCCGACACAACCACCGCCTCGAGGTGACGAGCGGCGTGCTGGCAGACGAGTGTGGAGCGGTGCTGACGCAGTTCTTCAAGGCGCTCCGGCAGCGACGGCAGGACAAGTGAATACGCAGTTCCCAACTGGACAGATGGCCGAGTGGTCGAAGGCACCTGACTCGAAATCAGGCATACCGGTAACGGTATCGTAGGTTCGAATCCTACTCTGTCCGCATTCCCCACCCTGGAGAGGTGGCCGAGCGGTCGAAGGCGCACGCCTGGAAAGCGTGTAAATCTGAAAGGGTTTCGTGGGTTCGAATCCCACCCTCTCCGCTGGTAGAGTCGAAACATCTTCTGGTCAGGGCAACGCGGGGCCGTGAACCCCGCCAGGTCCGGAAGGAAGCAACGGTAGCGTTACTTCGCGTGTGTCCTGGCCGTCATCGAGAGCCGCTCCTTCACGGGAGCGGCTTTCGTCTTTTCGTGGGCTACTTCCGGACGAAGTAGAGCCCGTCGCCGTCCTGATCTGCGAGGGCAAAGCCGGCGCGTTCGAAGGCGGCCTTGCTGCGGGCGAGGCGCTCCGGGTCGAGCGGCAGCATCAAGATGCCGCGGTTGATGACGGCGTTGCCGGCGGCGAACTGGAAGCAGGGATCTTCCGGGAAGTCGCAGGTGCACCACACGCGGGTGCTCGTGGGCGCGCGCTCGCTGCCGCGGAACATGAGGTTGCTGCCATTCATCCAGAACGAGCCGGGCGAGCCCCACAGCCCCTCGGGCAGCAGCACCAGGCCCGTGCCTTCGCGGCTCGCCCGCGCGACGAGGCGGAACTGCTCGGCCCGCTGCGGCCTGAAGCCCGGAACCAGCTCGGGCCACACCGACGAGGGCAGCGCAGGCGGGAGTGACGCCAGCACCACCACGCCAACGAGCACCTTGCCGGCGACCCCGTCGAGCCAGGCCGCGGGCAGCGTCACCACGCGGCCGAGCGCCTTCGCCAGCACCTGGGCCACGATGGGCGCGCCGGCGACGGTGAGGAGCACCAGCATCGGGTAGACGAAGCGCTCCTCTTTGTGCGGCGTGCGCGAGATGACGGCCAGGTAGGCGAAGGCCGGCACCACGAAGAGCCACGCGCGCGCCGCAGGCGCCCAGCGCCACAGCACGACGCCCACGAGGCCCACCGGCGCGAGCAGCCGCGGCAGGTAGAAGTGCCACGGGCTGACGCCGAAGCTCTCGGCCTTGCCCGAGACGAGGTTGTAGTCGACGTATTCCTGCAGCGAGTGCCACCACCCGCCCCAGCGCGCGTTGGGCAGCACCGCGCCCCAGGTGAGCTTGTCGAGCAGGCCCAGGCCGAGCGCGACGACGGCGCCGCCCAGCACGGTGAAGGCGAGCGCCCGGAAGCGTCTCGTCACGGCGAGCCACACGAGGGCCGGCACGATGACGGCCGCCGAGCCGTAGCGCGTCACCTGCGCGAAGCCCAGCAGCGCCCCGCCGAGCGTGGCCACCTTCGCGTCGACGTCGGCTTCCTTCGCGTCGAGGCGCTCGAGGCCCCAGACGAGGAATGCTGCCGAGAACGACTCGCTCATCGTGCGCCCGGCGAAGACGACGACGAGCGGCGACAGGCCCACCAGCGCCACGGCGAAGGGCGCGGCCACTTCTCCCGCCCGCCGCAACGCCAGCCGCCACACGGCCAGCAGCATCGCGACGTGCAGCGCGTACTGCGGCAGCGCGAGGACGAAGCGCCGCAGCTGCACGTCCTCGACGCCCAGCGCCGACGACGCCTGGAGCAGCAGCGAGAAGAGGCCCGGCACCGCCCAGTTGCGCAGGCCGACCTGCCATTCCCACGCGAGCACGCCGTACCCGAAGGCGCGGTTCATCGCCGGGTCGAGCACCTGGAACACTTCGTCCGGGTGGAGCCGACCGATGCGGAAGACAGCGTCGACGACGGGCAGGGCCGCGACGAGGGCGATGAGTCGCCACGGCGGGCGCGTCACCTGGGATGGAACGGGAGCGGCGTCCGTCATCGCGGGCGAGGCGTGTAGCACCCACCCGGTGACGAACGAGCCGGGAAAACGCCTGCGCGCACCGCGTCGACACGGTACCCTTCTCGCCGACTTCCTCGCGGGGACCCGAATCGATGAGCGCCTGTCAGCACTGTGGTGGCCAGCACCCGCCGGGGACGCCGAACTGCCCACGCACCGGCGACTCGATGTCGATGGCCGGGCCCATCGGCACGCGGCTCGACCGGTACCAGCTCGAGGGGCTCCTCGGCTCGGGTGGCTTCGGCGCGGTGTACCGCGCGCGCCACGTGCACACCGAAGCAGCGGTCGCGCTGAAGGTGCTCAAGCGGGCGCTGGGCGCCGACCCGCAGATGGTGGAACGCTTCCTTCGTGAAGCGAAGGCCGCCGCGTCGGTAGGGAGCGACCACATCGTGCGGGTGCTGGACGCGGGGCACGACGCGCACGGCACGCCGTTTCTCGTGCTCGAGCTGCTCGAGGGCGTCGACCTGCAGGGCCTGGCGCAGCGTGAAGGCCCGCTGGCGCCGATGCGGGTGGTGCTGCTCTGCCTGCAGGTGCTCGAGGGCCTCGAGGCAGCGCACCAGAAGGGCATCGTCCACCGCGACATGAAGCCGGCGAATGCCTTCGTCGTGCGCAAGGTGGACGACCGCGGCACCGAGCGCGACTTCGTCAAGCTGCTCGACTTCGGCATCTCGAAGATGCACGCCGACGGCAACCCGAAGACCGGCCTCACCATGACGGGCATGGCCATGGGCACGCCGTCGTACATGGCGCCGGAGCAGTTCTTCGACGCGCGCTCCGTCGACGCCCGGGCCGACGTCTATTCGGTGGCGGCGATGATGTACGAGCTGCTCTCGGGGAAGCTGCCGCTCGAGGCGACCAGCTACGCCGACCTCATCGTGAAGGTGCGCACCGAGGCGCCGCCGCACCTGGCGCTGGTGGTGCCCGGCCTGCCGCGGCCGCTCGCCGACGCCGTGATGGTGGGGCTCGCGAAGGAGAAGGAGCAGCGCTGGCCCTCGGCGCGGGAGTTCGCCCTCGGCCTGCGCGCGGCGATGGGGCTGCCGCAGCCAGGCAACACGCCGCTTCCGCCGCGCTCCAGTGGGCCTGCGCCGACGCCTGCATCACCGGCGATCGACTCGGCGTCGATGATGCTGGGTGCCACGGCTGCCCCGAAACAGGCGACGCCGGCGCACGCGCTGGCGGGAGGAGCCACACCACAGCGTCCGCAGACCTCGGCGGCCGCGCAGGGCCCGGCAGCCGGCTCGCCCCAGCGTCAGCCCACGCCCGCAGGCGCACCGGCTGAGCCGCCGCAGGGTTGGGCTGCTCCGACACCGGGCGGCGCCGCGCCCCAGCGTCCGCCCTCGGCCGCACCGGCTGTGGCGGCACCGCAGACACCTCAAGGCTGGGTGGTCCCGGGCGCAAGCGGAGGCGTGACGCCCGCACCAATGGCGCCCCAGGCTGCGCCGGTCGGTCTGCCCCCGCCGGCACCTTCGTCAGGTGGGGCGATGAAGTGGGTGCTCATCATCGGCGGCGTGCTGGTGACGTCGTGCTGCGCATGTCTGGGGCTCGCGATGGCCTTCGGCGACTCGACGCCGACGAGCGCGGTGAACGAGCCGGCCCCCGAGCCACCAGCGCTCACCGGACCGCAGGAGCCGGCCCTGGACGAAGCGCCGAACGCCCTCGAAGCGCTCGAGCCCGTCGAAGCGCCGAAGCCGAAGCGAAAGCTCGGGAAGCCCGGCAAGACGAAGCCGATGACGACCGAAGACGCCGAGGCGCTCCGAGAGAGCGACCCATCGGGGACGCAGATCTACGACTCGTTGAAGCTCGACCCGGCGACCGAACCCGCCGACGAGGGCATGCCGACCCGCGAGGAGTTCATCGAGGGGCTCAAGGCGAAGGGGCTCCGGGAGGACTCACCGAAGTTCCGCCGCAAGGTGCAGCTCTTCGACCGCATCATGGAGCTCAACCAGAAGCGCGATGACGGAACGCTCACGCCGTCGGACCTGGTCGAGATGCAGAAGATTCTGCGCGAGACCGAACGTCTCTGAACGAACCTGCGGCCCAGACCGCAACCGAGGATCGATGATTCACCCCTGGTCGAACGCCACGCAGACCCGCTGGGACAAGGGCGAGTTCAAGGTGCAGTTGATGACGACCGGCTCGACGCGGCCCATGGGGTTCTGCGACGGCAGCGCGGCCGACCTCGCCGAGCTGGAGCGGATGGCCGAGCAGGAGAACGCCTCGGTCGAGATCGACAAGAAGGTGCTCAAGACTGGCCGCGAGATCTGGACGCTCAAGTCGTCGGCCGGCGAGGGCTGACGACTTGAGCGTCAGCCGGAGGTCGTCGTCTCGCGGCCCGGTGAGAGCTGCCCCTTGCGCGCGGCGTTCGGGCGGGGCGACACCGCGCGACCGGTTTCAGCGGAGCTGCGGCAGGGGCTTCGCCCCAGGCACGTCGCTGATCGCCGCGTCGGGAATGCCGGGTGGGTCGATGCTCCCGGCATCCGGTGGGCGAGTGGGCCGGGCCAGGGTGAGCGTTCGGGGAACGGCCGGGCCGACGGGAAGGTCGAGTACAGCGTCGCTCTTCGCTGGAGTGCTCGGCTGGTGAAGCGCCGCTGCTTCGAGCCCCGAGCCGACGGGTGAGGCGCCCATGGCATCGCCCGCTGAGCCGGAGCCCACGATGGTCGAAGGCGCTGCTGAAGCACCAGGAAGCACATCGGGGTTGCGCTGGAGCACCGACGCGCCTGATGGCGCGGAACTGGGCGGCGTCGCGTGCCACCACCAGGCGGCGCACCCGAGCAGGGCGAAGCCCACGAGAGACGAGAGCCCCCAGCGCACCGAGGCGCGGACTGACGCCGAGGCCCGAAGCCGCAGCAGCCGGGGCTCGAGGCCGACCGGCGGCTGCAGCGTCTCGGTGACCGCTCTCCACTTCGCCAGCCGTTCTTCGAGCTCGTGCTCAGTCATGGTCGAACCTCGCGCGCAGGCTGATCCGGGCGCGGACCAGCAGCTGCTCGATCGACGCCTCACTCCGGCTCATCACCTCGGCGGTCTGACGACCCGACAAGCCGTGCAGCTCCTTCAGCACCAGGGCGGTGCGTTGATCGTCGGGGAGCGCCTCGAGCGACTGTCGAAGCTCCCGGAGCACGGCGCCCGCCTCGACGCTCTCCGCCGAGACCACCCGGGCCTGCGGCTGGGCGCGAAACCGCTCGAACCGCGAGGCGCGACGTCGTTCGTCGAAGACCACGTTGAGGACGATTCGGTAGAGCCAGGTCCGGGCTTCGCTGTCACCACGGAACGCTCCGCGCCGAATCGCCTCGAGCGCACGGAGAAAGGCCCGCTGCACGACGTCTTCGGCCTCGGCCTGCTGGCCCGTGAGTCGCACCGCCAGTCGAAAGAGATCGGTTGAGTGTTCCCTGACGAGCGACTCGAAGTGGCGCTCCGCATCGGTGGCCTGGGCAATCGCCGGCATCGGAGCGTTCGACGTCTGGGAGCGACCTCTCCGCCGCGAGGGCCCCGGCCGAACGGGGGGCTCGGAGGAGCCGCGCACCGGGCGCGTCGAATGGGCATGCGCACACGAAAACGTTGGCAGTCTCGAAGAGGGTGGTTCGTTCTGGTGCTCATCCTGGTCGTCGCGCTCGTCATGCGGTGCGAGCCGCGAGGCGCTTCAGCGACGGCTGCTTCAGCGGGAGAAGCGATCGCAGCCGGTCCGACCCGTTCGCCACCAGCCCCCGCTCCCCTCCCGGGCGTCACTTCACCCGACACTCCCGCGCCGCACGCGAGGCCGCGGCCGACACCAGCGGCACCGTCGCAGAAGCCAGTCGCAATTCCTCGGGGCGACCCCATCGTCCCCGCCGCGCCGCCGCCTCAGCCGGGCACCAGTCGGGGCGTGAAGCCGCTCGTGAAATCGGAGCCCTCGGCCGGTGGCCCGGTCGAGCTCGAAGCCACGACGTACGATGGCCACACGGTCTCGCTCGCGGCCCTTCGCGGAGGCATCGTGATCGTCGACTTCATCTCGGTGTTCTGCGGGTACTGCTTCGAGGAGCTGGAGGCGATGCAGCAGCTCGCGCGCGCGCGTGGGGTGGCGGTCGTCACCGTGGCGAGGGGTGAGTCCGCAGAGACGGTGCGCGCCGCCCTCGAGGCGCGAGGCACCACCTGGCCCTTCCCGCTCATCGCGGATCCCGAGGCGACGCTGCTGGCCGATCTTCCGTCCTTCGGCACGCCCACCCACGTCGTGCTCGACGCCGCAGGCCGCTGGACCCACGAGACCGTCGCAGTCGGCGCAGACCTCGCCCGCCTCACGTCCGCCATCGACCGGGCGTCGGGCCGTGGAGCGCAGACCAGCCGACGCGTCATTCGACCCGTCAGCCGTAACGTGCCTGCAGCGCCGCGATGAAGTCGTCGTCTCGCAGCCCATGGCCCGTGGCCTGGCGCACGAGGTCCTCCGCGTCGAGGCGCGCGCCGGGCCGGTGCACGTGCTCGCGCAGCCATGAGAGCAGGCCGTCGAACGTTCCGGCGGCCAGCTCACCGTCGAGGCCGGGGCGGGCACGGCGGGCGGCGGCGAAGAGCGTGGCGCCGTAGAGGTTCCCGAGCGCGTAGGTGGGGAAGTACCCGAACTCACCCCACGCCCAGTGAATGTCCTGCAGCACGCCGTCGGTGGGCTTCGTCACGGTGAGCCCGAGGAAGCGCTTCGTCTTCTCGTTCCACGCGGCCTCGGCGTCGGCCACCGACAGCGTGCCCCGCACCAGCCCCAGCTCGAGCTCGTACCGCAGGGCGATGTGCAGGTTGTAGGTGACCTCGTCGGCCTCGACGCGCACGAAGGAGCGCTCGACGCGGTTCACCGAGGCGAGGAAGTCGTCGAGGTCCACGCCCCCGAGCTGCTGGGGAAACCGCGCGACGAGCCGCGGGTAGAAGAACGTCCAGAACGGGCGGCTGCGACCGACGAGGTTCTCCCACAGGCGTGACTGTGACTCGTGCAGGCCCATCGACGGAGACTGCGCCAGCGGCGTGCGCGCGTCGGAAGGCGAGAACCCCTGCTCGTACAGCCCGTGCCCGCACTCATGAATGGTGCCGAAGATGGCCGAGAGCGGCTGGGTGTCCGACAGGCGCGTCGTCAGGCGCACGTCGGTGGCCGACAGCCCGCTCGAGAAGGGGTGAATCGATCGATCCTGCCGGCCGGCGTCGAGGTCGAACCCGAGCGCGCCGAGCAGCTCGACGGTGAAGGCCCACTGCGCGTCGACTGGAAACCGTTTGCCCGCGAAGACGTCTCGCGGCGGGCCCTTCGCTTCGATGGCAGCGACGAGCGGCTCGAGCTTCGTCACCAGCGACGACAGCACCGGAGACAGGCGCGCCACCCGCATGCCCGGCTCGTACCCCTCGAGGAGCGCGTCGTACCGTTCGCCGTCGTGCCCCAGCGCGTCGGCCTGCTCCCGGCGCAGCCGCACCAGCGTCTCGAGCTTCGGCTGGAAGAGGCGAAAGGCCTGTTGCTCCCGCGCCTCGCGCCAGGCGCCGAGCGCGTGCGACTGGGCCTCGGCGAGGGCCTTCACCAGCGACGAGGGCAGCTTCACCGCGCGGTCGCGCTCGCGCGTCAGCACCCGCACCAGGGCCTGCTCGTCGGCGGTCGAGGGCGTGAGCGAGGCCAGCCACTCGCCCACCCGGGGGTCGACGAGGCGCTCGTGGTAGAGCCCCTGCAGCGTCGACAGCTGCGACGCGCGCGCCGCCTCGGCCTTGCGCGGCATGTACGTCTCCTGGTCCCAGGTCGCGAGGTTGATGACGCCGGCGAGGTCCCTCAGTTCGTGAATGCGGTTCAGCAGCGCGTCGTGCATGGGTGGGCGCGCAGCCTAACCGAAGTGCTGGAGCCCGCCCCCGAGCCGTGCTTTCCACGCCTGCGCCATGGCCCACCAGCTCTTCACCTTCATGCTCCCCGAAGACGAAGAGACCTTCGTGCGCGTGCTGGCCCGCTCGGTCTTCGAGGTGTACCCGCGCCGCGTGCCGCCGGACTGGCAGACGTTTCGGCTGACCCTCGACGCGATGCCGCAGCTCCCCGAGCGCGACGTGTACCTGGTGGCCTCGGACCTGGGGCCCGCGCACGTCGACGCGATCAAGCGGGGGCCCGACAAGGGCTTCTGGCGCATCGACGAGGTGCGCTCGCCGGTGCTGTTCTGGGAGCGCAGCGCGCGCAACGAAGACGGCGAGGTGCTCTCGGGCCAGCTGTGGGCCGAGCTCGACATCACCGAGCAGACGGGCCGCAAGCAGGCCGCCCCCGCGGCGTTCCGGGCGCGCGTGCTCGAGCTGTCGAACTGGCTGACGAAGACGTTCCGCAAGGGCGACCCCAAGGGCTCGTGGATCGGCCCGGCCGCCGCGCGCGCGGTGAAGGACGAGGGCCTGGTGCTGCGAGAGGACTTCGTGCGCAACGGCCGCATCGTGGTGCCACAAGGCATGACGCGCCCGAAGGCCCCCATCGGCCGCAAGTTCCGCCGGTAATCGAGCGGGCCTCCATCGATTTCCCCACCGAATCGATGACCCAACGGCAATCGTGGGAACGCCGGGCCGTCGTCGGGGGTTAGACTCGCACCATGTCCTGGCTCGATACCCTCGAAGACATTCGCAAGAAGGACTTCGCCAAGGTGCCCATGAAGGACCGGGACAAGGCCGCGCGCGACGTCATCAACATGGCCAGCTACGGCTGCGCGGTGGTGGCGGTGTCTCCGATGCCCTT
Organism: Myxococcaceae bacterium; assembly: GCA_025459425.1. GTDB lineage: Bacteria > Myxococcota > Myxococcia > Myxococcales > Myxococcaceae > Xiheimicrobium. Next base: position 22,711 of record JALOQF010000023.1, read on the forward strand.
CTCGGACGTGGTGCTGAGCCTGCCCATGCAGTCGGCGATGGTGATGACGGTGGGGCACATCTACGGCCGCAAGGTGACGCAGGCCGACGCGAAGGACCTGGTGCTCGAGCTCGGCACCGTCGTCGGCGCAGGCATGCTGGCGCGGCAGGGCATCAAGGCGCTGCTGCCGGTGGTGGGCGCCCTGCTCACCGTGCCCGCGGCCTACGCGATGAACTGGGGCATCGGCCGCGTGGCGATGGAGTACTTCAAGAACCCGGGCCTGCCGAAGGACCAGCTCCAGAAGGTGTTCGAGACCGCGAAGAAGGAAGGGCGCTCGCTCTTCTCGAAGGAGCGCTTCGACGCCTTCCGCAAGTCGCGCCAGGCGAAGACGCCCGAGCCCGAGGCCGGCGACGAGGCCGAGCCGAAGAAGAAGCCAGCCGCGAAGAAGAAGCGCACGGGCGCGGCGAAGCTGCTCCACGACGAGTTCGAGCCGAAGATCGCCGCCCACCCCGAGGTGCGCGCGGCCTTCGCGGGGCTCATTCACCTCGACCTGTCGGGCTCCGATGGAGGCCTCTTCACGGCCGACCTCACGCGCAGCGAGGGCTTCATCTCGGAAGGGCTCTCGGGAAAGCCGAAGCTCACCGTGCGCTGCTCCGCGAAGGACTTCGCGGCGCTGGTGAAGGGCCGCAAGAACGCGCAGATGGCGGTGCTGGCGGGCGACCTCGAGCTCGAGCCGATGAACCTCGATCTCGTCGGCACGCTGGCGCCCCTCTTCGCCTGACGCACCCGTTTCGTCGGCGTCGAGACCTCGTGGGAGCGCCGTGCAGGGATTGCGCGATGCCTGCGTCGTGTCCCGGGGGAGCGCCGTGGCGCGGCGGTTGCTCTCGTGACACGCCATGCCCCAGACCATTCTCGTGCAGGACTACATGACGTCGTCGCCCCACAGCATCGGCGTGTCGCTGTCGTTGTCGGACGCGGCGAACATGATGAAGGCGTACAAGATTCGTCACCTGCCGGTGCTCGACGGCCGCGCGCTCGTCGGCATCGTCTCGGACCGCGACGTGCAGATGGTCGAATCGATGGATGGTGTCGACGCGAACGAGGTGCCCATCGAAGAGGCGATGTCGCAGGCGCCGTACACGGTGGCACCGAACACTCCGCTCGAGGTGGCCGCGCGGCACATGGCGAAGCACAAGCTGGGCAGCGCCGTCGTCGTCGACGCGAATCAGAAGGTCATCGGCGTCTTCACGGTGACCGACGGCATGCGCGCACTGGCCGAGCTGCTCGGGAAGATGCCCTCGGCCGACGTCATCGACGTTGAGGTGTCCGAGAAGAAGAAGGCCGCTCCGAAGAAGCCGGCCCGCCGGGCGTGAGGACGATGGTGCCGACGGGCCGGTGACGGACGAGCCTCCCGCCGTCTGGGCCCCAGCATCACAGCGCCGCCGCGAGCGGCCGATGTCTCGACGCGTCTGCGGCGCCAGGTCGTCGCCTTTCGGCGCAACGTGAGCCTCACCCCAACCCGCACCGCGTCGTGGCAACTCGCCGGGGTCTCGGCGAGTCTGCGCCGCCATGTCGTCACGCCTCACTTTTCGACGCGACGTCAGCCTCGCGGTGTTGTCCCGCGCGGCGACGGAGCGCGACCACCACGAAGACCTCGGCTGCTCCATTCTCGGGCCCGCCTCGCGGCCCGTGCGCGACGCGCACCGTTCCCTCAAGCTCGCCGTCCAGCGGCTGGGCGAGGGCAAGGCCGTCAAACGAGCGAAGGCGCTGGTGCGCTCGATGGAGGCCACCCCGGCTTACGCGCGCCTCGGCACCGGACGACGGCGCGCTGGCCGGCTCGAGCTGAAACAGTCGGTGCTGTACCCGGACGTGGCGAAGACGCCCCCGCGCGTGCTGCACATTCGTCGGGGCGAGCTCGGCTTCGACCTCGAGGTCGCTGCCGACGAGTGGCCCGCGGTCGCAGACTGCTGCGCGGCGTTGGCGAAGGGCCTCGGCGTGGCCGAGCGACGACTCTTCTCACGCCTCGAGCCGACCCGCACCCTGCTCCAGGAGCTCGGTGACGCGGGGTGGTTCGAGCCGCACGAGGGGGCGCTTCCGGCGCCGAAGAGCGGCTTCACCTTCGTCGGGCACCACACGACACTGCTGGCCGACGGCGGCTCGACGGTGTTGGTCGACCCGTACTTCCGCCCCCTGGGCGCCGAAGATCGACCCGGCTACCCGCCGATGCACGCACGCGACCTCGGCTCCATCGACGCGGTGTGCATCACGCACTCGCATGGTGATCACTTTCACCTGGGGTCGCTGCTGACGCTCCCGAGAGACACGCGCGTCTTCGTCCCGCCTGTGGAGCGCGAGAGCCTGTTCAGCACCGACTGCGTGGCGCGGCTCGAGCAGCTGGGCTTCACCAACGTCGAGGCGCTCAACTGGTTCGGCAGCCGCAAGGTGGGCGCGCTCTCGGTGCACGCCCTGCCCTTCTACGGAGAGCAGTCGACCGACGGAGCCGGCGTGTACGACGGGCTGTTCAACGTGGGGACGAGCTGGGTGGTGCGCGGGCCGACGACGAGCGCCGCGTTCTTCGCGGACTCGGGCCACGACGTACGCGGGTCGATGCGCGAGGTGTGCGACTTCGCCACGCGCGGCGGGCCGGTCGAGGTGCTGTTCTGCGGCGTGCGCGGCTTTCGGCTGAAGCCCATCTTCTTCGGCTTCACGACGCTCGATGCGTACCTGGTGAACGTGCCGCTCGAAGCGCTCACGACGCCGCAGCAGTTGATGGCCGACCCGGCCGAGGCCCTCGAGTACGCGCGGCGGCTGGGCGCGAAGACGCTCGTCCCGTGCGCCGACGGGGGCGCGCCCTGGTACTGGCGCGAGGGCATGGGGCCGAAGTACCCGGGCTACCCGGGCGAGCCGGTCGATGGTGCGTCGTGGCACGAAGAGAACCCTGACGCCGATCCGTTCCCCGAGCGCGTCGAGGCGTTCAGGAAGAAAGGCGACGCCGAGGTGGTGGTGCTGCGGCCAGGTGAGCGGCTGGTGAAAGGCGCGCGGGCGACGAACGCTGGCTTCGCCTGGCCCTTCGGTGAGAAGGCCCTTCGCTGACGGGGGTCGACTCGGTTGCGCCCAGGGGTCCCCCGGCGGCACCCTGCCGGAATGATGAACCGACGCTCATCGGCGAGGTCCCCCGGGGGCTCATTTTCCAGGCCTCACGAGCCGACGGCACCATCGGCGCAGTCGCCGTTCTGACCGAGCCCGCGACCGAGCAGCGCGCCTTCTCGGGCGGAGGCTGCTCCACCGCCGCCACGGCCCCGCTCGTCGTCGCGCTGCTCGCCCTGCTCACCCGACCGAGGCGATCACGCTCGAGGCCTTGAGCTGCGGGGCGTGCGCCTGGAACGTGTACTCGGGGTGCTTGTCCTGCGCGTGCTGGAGCGCCCACTCGTCGCGGAAGAGCACCAGCGGCAGCCCGTCGCGATCGGTCACTGTCTGGCGGTTGCCTTCCCAGTCGAAGGCCTTCGCGTCGAACTTCTCGGCCACCACCCAGCGCGCGATCGAGTACCCGAGCTTGTCGACGATGATGTCGGCGCCGTACTCGTGCTGCATGCGGTACTGGAGCACCTCGAACTGCAGCTGGCCCACCACGCCCACGATGGGGTCCTTCATGCCCATCTGCAGCTGCTGGAAGATCTGAATCGTCCCTTCTTCGGCGAGCTGCTCGAGGCCCTTCTCCATCTGCTTTCGGCGCAGCGGGTCCTTCGTGCGAATGATGGCGAAGTGCTCCGGCGAGAAGCGCGGCACGCACTCGAAGTCGTACTTGCCCTTCTCGAGCAGCGTGTCTCCGATGCGGAACACGCCCGGGTCGAACAGGCCGATGACGTCGCCGGGCCACGCGTCTTCGATGCTGGTGCGCTCGCTCGCCATGAACTGGGTCGGCTTGGCGAGGCGAATCTCTTTCCCCAGGCGCGTGTGGAAGGCGTTCATGCCCTTCACGTAGTGGCCCGACACCACCCGCAGGAACGCGATGCGGTCGCGGTGCGCCGGGTCCATGTTCGCCTGGATCTTGAAGACGAAGCCCGAGAACGTCTCCTTCGCGGGCTCGACGAAGCCGTCGCTCGAGGGCCGCCCGCTGGGCGGTGGCGCCAGCTCGAGGAACGCGTCGAGGAACGGCCGCACGCCGAAGTTCGTCATCGCCGAGCCGAAGAACATCGGCGACAGCTGGCCGCTCAGCACCTTGTCGAGCGAGAACTCGTCGCCGCCGATGTCGAGCAGCTCGATGTCCTGGTTCAGCGCCTCGAGCTCGGACTCGCTCAAGACCTCCTTGATGGCCTCGCTCTCGAGCGGAACGATCTTCTCGTCGACCTCGCTCGCCCCATGCCGCCCCTGCGCCTCGAACACATGCACGTTCCGGGTGCGCCGGTCGTACACGCCGCGGAACTCGGGGCCCGAGCCGATGGGCCAGTTCATCGGGTACGCCCGAATGCCCAGCACCTTCTCGAGCTCGTCCATCAGCTCGAGCGGCGAGCGGCCGTACCGGTCGAGCTTGTTGGCGAAGGTGAAGATGGGAATGCCCCGCAACCGGCACACCTTGAACAGCTTGATGGTCTGCGGCTCGACGCCCTTGGCGGCGTCGATGAGCATCACCGCGGCGTCGGCAGCGGCCAGCGTGCGGTACGTGTCTTCCGAGAAGTCCTGGTGGCCGGGCGTGTCGAGCAGGTTCACCGCGTGGTCGCGGTAGAAGAACTGGAGCACCGACGAGGTGACCGAGATGCCGCGCTCCTTCTCGATCGCCATCCAGTCCGAGGTGGCGTAGCGCTTGGCGCGCCGGGCCTTCACGCTGCCGGCGAGGTGAATGGCGCCGCCGTAGAGCAGGAGCTTCTCGGTGAGCGTCGTCTTGCCCGCGTCGGGGTGCGAGATGATCGCGAAGGTGCGGCGGCGGGCGATTTCTTTGTCCTGCTCGGTGCTCATGACGAAGGGGCCTGTACCACGAGAGAGGCGCCCGTCGACGGCCACGGGCCGGTCAGTCTGACGGTGGCGGCGTGTCGGGGTACACGCCAACCCACTCGGCGGCGAGCGAGTCGTCGAGGAAGCGGAGCCAGCTGCACCGCGGCACCTCGAGCCCCTGGAGCGTCTCTCGCACGCGCGCGACGGCGCTGGTGAGATCCGCCACCACCAGCACGATGTACGAGCACCGCGTGCCCGTGCCCGAGGTGATGCTGCGCCCCGCCGCCGAGAGCGCCGCGTCGAGCGCCTCTTCGAGCTGCATGCGTCGCCGGGCGCCCTCGTCGGGCGGGAGCTCGAGCTGCACGTAGAGAAAGGACTCTCCGAAGCGCGAGAAGCGCTCGGACGAGAAGGGCGCGCCCGACACCGCCACCTGCAGGAGCTCGAGGTCTGGCGTCACCGCCGTGATGAGGTCGCGAAACCGCCCCTCGCGCGGAACCTGGGGGTCGAACGACACCACCGACCACGACGCCTCGACCTCGCGCTGCTGGAGCGGCCTGGCTGGCCGGGCCTCGTGGAGCACCCGGCGCTGCTGCGCGAAGGCCGCCTCGAAGTCGGCGACGCGAGTGCCCGTGCCGAAGAGCTTCGCGCGCACCGACGGGCGAGCCACCTCGACGCCGCCGATCCAGTCCATCACGGCGCGCTCGCCGACGAGGCACTTCATGAGCCACACGGCGGCCTCTGGGTCGCTCGCGCCGCGCCAGCGCACGTGCATGAAGCCGAGCTGGGGCGGACCGAACTCGACCGTCCACCCGGACGCGTCGACGCCGAAGCGCCCGGCCAGGGTGGCCAGCGCGGCGTCGACCGGCTCGGCCTCACGCCCTGGCGCGACGTCGAGGCCCAGGTCCACCGGCGCCCTCGACACGATGCGCGAGACGAGCGGCTCGAGGTGCCGGTCTTCTTCCGCCGTCACCACGCAACACCAGCGGCCGCCCTCGCCCCGACGGAGCTCCCACCGCAACGACGGGTGAATGGCCGTGAGGTGCCTGGTGATGAAGCCCGCCGCGTCGAACGTGCGGTCGCCCAGCCGGTCACGAATGGTGGCGAGCGCCGCCCACCAGCCATCGACGAGCCCGTCGACCCGCGCGCGCTCGGCCGCCTCGCTCGGATCCGGAAACACCCACCGGAGCGTCATGCGTGCACCAGACCACGAGCGCTGGGCGCTGGCACGTGGCTCGTCGTCCACGGTGGGCGAGAACCACCGGCGCCACGCACACTTGGCGGCTGGCACGACGCTCGCTCTGGCCTGTGGACGGGAAGCCCCTCCCTCCCAGAAGGAACCACACGCCATGAAGAAGCAGCTCGTCTCAGCCATCGCCGCCGCCCTCGCCTTCACCGCCTGCGAAGACCCGCCGAAGAAGGCCGTCGTCCTCACGCCCATGCCGCCCACCGTCGTGGCGAAGGCGCCGCCCGTCATTCCCGACCTCAAGCCCGACTCGGGCGTTCCGCTCGTGAAGACCGAGCCCGCCGTCGTCGTCGACGCGCTCGCGCTGGCGCACGACACCACGACGGTCGACCACCTCGCTCGCGCCCGGCAGCTCGCCGACGAGCGGGACTTCAGCGGCGCGCTCACCGAGGCCCGGCGCTCGCTGTTCTCGAGCCCCGGCGACGTCGAGACGCTCGAGCTCATCGCGAAGCTCGGCCGGCAGGCGGGCCAGCCTGCGCTCTCGGCCGACGCGTGGGGCCGCATCGCCACGCAGCGCGCCACCGACGCCGTGCCGCCCATCAAGCAGGCCCGCGCGTTCCTCCAGGCGAAGGACTTCGCGGGTGCCATCACCGCCGGCAAGGAGGCCGCGCGCCGCGACCCCGGCAACCCCGAGGCCTTCCAGGTGACGGGCCTCGCGCAGCTGTCGAGCGGTGACCTCTCGGGCGCCATCGCCAGCTTCAAGACCGTCATCGGCCTGCAGCCCGACCACGGCTACGCGATGAACAACCTCGGCCTCGCGTACCTGCGCGCCAACCGCAACGACGAGGCGGTCGAGATCCTCGAAGAGGCCGCCGAGCACCTGCCCACCGTGGCGTACGTGCACAACAACCTCGGCGTCGCCTACGAGCGCGTGGGCCGCGGTGAGGACGCGAAGGTGGCCTACCAGGACGCGATGGACCTCTCGCCGAAGTACGTGAAGGCACGCCTCAACGCAGCGCGGGTGGCGAAGGGCACCGTCGAGCTCGACGGCGCGCCCGAGAGCGACACCCTGAGTGACGTGCCGCACCCCATGCCCGAGCCGTGAGGTCTTCCCGCTCGTGGCGGGGGCGCGCTATGGGCCCCCGCCATGCGCGCGTCTCTGGTGGTGATGGTGGTGGCACTCTGCTCGTGCGGGCTCCCGGTCGAGAAGCCTGCGCGGGTGTCTCGGGTCGAGCAGGCGCTGTCGACCACCGTCGTCATCAGCGAAGTCTACGGCGGCGGCGGCTCGTCGGGTTCGGCCTACCGCTACGACTTCATCGAGCTCTTCAACCGCGGGAGCACGCCGCAGAGCCTGACGGGCTGGGCGCTCCAATACGCGAGCACCAACGGCAGCAGCTGGTCGGTGACCCCCTTGAGCGGCACCATTCAGCCGGGGCGCTCGTTCCTGGTGCGCATGGGCGCGCAGGGCAGCAGCGGCATGAACGTGCCGGCCTCCGATGACACCGGCACCGTCTCGCTCAGCAGCACCGCCGGCAAGGTAGCGCTCACCAACACGATGACGGCGCTGATGGGCGTCTGTCCCATGGGGGCGAGCGTCGTCGACTTCGTCGGCTACGGCAGCGCGACGACCTGCAGCGAGGGCATGCCCACCTCGAACACCTCGGCGCTCACCTCGGCGCGGCGGCGCAACGAAGGCTGCATCGAGACCGACGACAACGCCGCCGACTTCTCCATCGGCGTGCCCACGCCCCGCAACGCAGCCTCGGCGGCCATCAACTGCGCCACCTTCGACGGCGGCACGCCGCCCCCACCACCGAACGACGCGGGCTGCGTCGTGCTGACGGGCTTCACGGCCGTCGAGGTCGCCGCCGGCTACCAGCCCGCGAACGAGACGGTGGGCGCCGAGCTCTACTCGCAGGAGGTCGACTTCTCGGACGGCGGCATGGACGTGCTCGCGCTCGAGGCCTACTTCGGCTTCCAGACGCTCACGATTCCGGCGACGCGCACCTTCTCGTCGAACGACACGTACCGCACGTGCGAGCTGTGCGCGCTGCTGTCGCGCCGATGCAACTCGCGCGGCACCTGCTTCGAGGAGTACTTCGCGCAGGCCGGCAGCGCCACCGTCACCGAGGCCACGCAGGACGAGGGGCTCGGCAGACTTCGCGGCTCGTTGTCGAACGTGCAGTTCGTTCGTTGGGACTTGATGAACGACGTGCCGGTGCCCGGCGGCGGGTGCGTGATTCTCTCGTCGGCGACGTTCGACGAGTCGTGGGACGCGGACGCAGGCATGGGCGGTGGTGCTGCCGGCGGCGGCGTGGCTGGTGGCGGCGCGGCGGGCGGTGGTGTCGCGGGTGGGGGCACCGCGGGGGGCGCTGGAGGCGCGGGCGGTGGGAGCGCCGGCGGCAGCGCGGGTGGGAGCGGAACGGGCGGCTTCGGTGGCACAGGTGGGAGCTTCTTCCTCCCCGACGCGGGCCGGCCCGACGCGGGCACCGGGAACGTCACGACCCGCCGTGGCTGCGGCTGCGCGTCGGACGATGGGCTGACGCTGCAGGCCGTCTTCGTGCTGCTGGCCCTCGCTGCACTCCGCGCCCGCCGGCCGTGACGTCAGCCGAGCAGGCCGAGCCGGGTGAACATCTTCACCACCGCCATGCGTGACACACCCGCGCGGCGCGCCGCTTCGCTCAAGTTGCCTTTCGACACCTCGAGGAGCGCCTTCGCGTAGGCGGCCTCGAAGGTGTTCACCAAGCGCTCCTTCTGGACGAGGAACGGCTCGTCGAGCGTCGCGGTGACGGTGGCGCCGGCCTGGGGCCCCGACGGCGCCGGCGAGAGGGGCTCGGCCCCGGCCTTCCAGCGCTCGACCGCGTTGCGCAGCTCGCGCACGTTGCCCGGCCACGGGTGGCTCGCCAGGCGCTCGAGCGTGCGCGCGTCCATCGTCGGGCCGTTCCCGAGGAAGTGCTGCACCAGCACCGCCACGTCGTCGCGCCTGTCGCGCAGCGGCGGCACGTCGACCCGCAGCACCGACAGCCGGTAGAAGAGGTCGGCGCGGAAGCGGCCCTGGTTCACCTCTTCTTCGAGCGGGCGGTGGGTCGCGGCGAGCACGCGCACGTCGATGCCGATGGGCCCCTTGCCGCCGAGGCGCTGCACCTCACGACGTTCGAGCGCGCGGAGGAGCCGGGGCTGCAGCTCGAGGGGGAGCTCGCCAATCTCGTCGAGGAACACGGTGCCGCCATGCGCCCGCTCGAAGGCGCCCGCGCGCTGCGCCACCGCGCCGGTGAAGGCCCCCTTCTCGTGACCGAATAGCTCACTCTCGACGAGGCTCGGCGCGAGCGCGCTGCAGTCCACCACCACCAGCGGCCGCTCGGCCCGTGGGCTGGCCTGCACGAGGGCCTCGGCGACGAGCTCCTTGCCCGAGCCGGTCTCGCCGTGAATGAGCACCGTCGCGTCTCGCGCCGCGAACGACTGGAGCCGCGCGAAGAGCTCGCGCATCACCACGCTCTTGCCCACCAGCGGGCCGAACCGCTCGACCGAAAGCGCCTCGACCTCGACGCTGCCCGCCTCGGGCGTGAAGGCGACCTGGGTGCTGCCCAGCTCGAGGGTGGCCGCGGAAGTGAGGAAGGCGTCGGCCACCTGCACGCCGTTGACGATGGTGCCGTTGCGGCTCCCGAGGTCGTGCACCCGCACGCCGCGCTCGTCGTGTGACAGCTCGAGGTGCAGCCCAGACACCGAGGGGTCGGTCAGCTTCAGATCGTTGCCGTCGAGCGCCCCCACCCGGAAGCGGGCCGCGCGCACCCGCACCCGCTGGCCCCGGTCGGGTCCCTTCACCACCTCGAGCGTGTACTCCTGGAGCGCCCGACGAGCGCCACCCGCGACCCGCGTCACCCACGTCCGCTGCTGCGTCACGTACCCTCCTCTTCGGCCATCACCTGCAGTCGCCGAGCTGCCGCCGACCGGCACGGGCTCCGAACAAGGCCAGGCCGCTGCTTCGAAGGGCCTGGCGCTCTGACGTCCGCTCTGCTCCCGATATCGACCGGCGCGAGCCTACCCCGGCCTCGAGGCGTCACGAATGGGAGGCCGCCGCCCGAGCCAGGCCGGGGGGTGCTACCTCGGTAGCAGGTGACGGGCGGACCGGTCGCGGTAGGCTCACAGGTCGATGGAGTCACTCGGCGACCGGCTGTTGCGGGAAGGCGCCCTTCCGCTCGACGACGTCCTCCGGCTGGTCCCTCCCGTGTGCGACGCGCTGGTGCGGCTCGGCGAGGCGGGCGTGCGCTCGACCGCGTCGCTGACGTCCGTGCAGCTCGTCGACGGCGCGCCCTCGGTGACGCCCGTGCCCTTCGAGGGCACACCGCGAGACCAGGTGAAGGCCGTGGCCGCGCTGACGTACGAGCTGCTCAAGGGCCTGCCGCCACCCGAGGCACCGTCGAGCCAGGACTTCATCGGGCTCAGGCCCGAGATCGTTCGCCCCGTGCATGCGGCCCTGGTGGGCACCGGCGCGTCCGACCTGCTCACCTTCGCCCGCCAGCTGCGCTCGCTCGGGAGCGGTGGCACCGCGCAGTACGAGAAGCCTCCCGTACCCGACACGAAGGTGTCGTCGAAGGTGAAGGCCGTAGAAGCGCCGGGGCACGTGGGGCAGATCTTCGGCGCGTGGGAGCTGGTGCGAAAGCTCGGCGCGGGCGGCATGGGCGAGGTCTACGTCGGCCGCCACACCCGGCTCGGCCGCGAGGTCGCCATCAAGGTGCTGCGCGACGAGTACGCCTCGATGCCCGACGTCGTGCACCGCTTCTTCCAGGAAGCGAAGGTCGTGAACGACCTGAAGCACCCGAACACGGTGGAGATCCTCGACTTCGTGGAAGAGCCCGGCCGGGTGTACCTCGTGATGGAGCTGCTCGAGGGCCGCACGCTCGCCGAGCTCGACCGGGAACAGGGCCCGCTTCCGCTGAGGCGGGTCTGTCACCTGCTCGCGCAGGCCTGCGAAGCGCTCGGGGCGGCGCATCGACATGGCGTGGTGCACCGCGACATCAAGCCCGACAACCTCTTCGTCGTCGAAGGCGACCGGCTCAAGGTGCTCGACTTCGGCGTCGCGCGGCGCGTGAGCGGAGGGCCCCAGACGCAGGCCGGCCTCGTGCTCGGCACTCCCTTCTACATGGCCCCGGAGCAGGCCGCGGGGCGCGCCGTCGACGCCAGGGCCGATCTCTACGCGCTGGGCGTCTCGCTCTACGAGCTGCTCACCCGCGACTCGATGAGCACCGTCACCACCCCGCAGCGCATTCTTCGCGCCGCGTCGGGGGAGCCGGTGCCCGAGGCCCTCACGGGCCTGGTGGCGTCGCTCCTCGCGCTCGACCCCTCGCAGCGACCAGCCTCGGCTGACGCGGTGAAGGCCGTGCTGCTGTCGGTGGCCGGGCTCCCGCCACCTCCGCCCGCGCCCACCACGGGCCAGGCGATGGTGAACGCCGGGCTGTCGTCGACGCCGCGGGCACGATGGGTGGTACCGGGCCTTTCGGTCCTCGGCCTCGGTGTCGTCGTCGCTGCGCTGGCGCTGCGCTCCCCCGCGCGCGTTGACCCGCCCGAGCCTCGGCCCAGCGAGCCCCGCCCGGAGGTCCTCGCGCCGGTGGTGCTGGTCCCCACGCCTCCACCCGAGCCGGCGCCCGCCGAGCCGCAGCCCCCAGCCGACCCACCCTCGGCGCCAAAGCCGACCCGGGGGACGCCTCGGGACCGGAAGGTCGAGCCGCCGCCGCTGGCGAGGGCCGAACCACCACCCGCCGTCGTTCCCGAGGCCACGGGGCCGGTCGCCGACCCGATGGCTCCGCTCCGGGCACGCCTCGACGACGTGCGCCGCCGCTTCCAGACGCTCGTGTCGAAGTACGGCGAAGCGCAGCTCACCACCCTCGAGAAGGCCGCCGTCGCCGAAACACTGGCCGCTGCGGCGGCGGGAGACCAGACTCAGCTGAGCAACGCCCTCCCCGACGCGGAGCAGGCCCTCTCCGACGCCGAACGACGTCTTGGCCGCTGACGATTCCCGTGATGCATCGACTCCTCCCGCTCGTGTTCCTCTTCGCCAGCAGCGCGCTGGCGGCGCCGCTCCAGTCACGCGTGCTCGTCGTCTCGTTCCAGAGCCTCGGCTTGTCTCCCGAGACGATGGGCCGGGTCGGAGACACGCTGCGCACCGAGCTGTCCGCCCAGCAGTGGGTGCCCATCGATGGCGCCGAGACGCAGCGGGTGCTCCGCGCCGCCAGCATGTGCGGAGAAGACGTCGAGTGCCTCGCCACCCTGGGGCAGCGGGCCGACGCGCGCTGGGTGCTCGCGTGGGGCTTCGGGAAGATTGGCAGCAGCTACCTCTTCACCTCGCTGCTCGTCGAGACGGCCAGCAGCACGAAGCGGTCGACGTTCACCGAGAAGGTGGCCTCGGCCGACGCCGATGCCGGCCCGCTCGCCCGCAGCGCGGTGAGCGCGCTGTTCCAGAACGTCTCGCGGGCAGCTGCCCCGTCTGCCGAGACCAGCGGGCGCCGGCTCCTGGCCCCGACCCTCGCATCTGCCGGCGTGGGCGTCGCCGCCACGGCGCTCACCGTCATCTTCGGCGTGCTCGCGGCGACGAACTACGGCCAGCTCCAGACGGCGCTGCCCGCCGAGCAGGCGCGCCTCACCGGCCAGCAGCGCACCTGGAACCTCGTGGCCGACGTGAGCCTCGGCACCGCCATCGCCGCGGGCGCCACCGCGCTCGTCTTGTTCATCCTCGGTGCGCCGGCCCAGCCCACGCCGGCCGAGGTGCGCCCATGAGGTGGCTCGTCGCGCTGTCGCTCGTCTCGGGCTGCAGTCTGGTGTTCGACCCCTCGCGGGTGCCGGCCTCGGACTGCCCCGCCTCCCCGCGCCGCTGCCCCGAGGTCGCCAACGCCACCGCCACGTGCGTCGAGGCCACGTGCGGCTTCACCTGCGCGAGCGGTTTTCGTGACGCCGATGGCCTGGCCGAGACGGGCTGCGAGGCGAGCTGTGTCGAGGTGCCGGGGCCGTCGCGGCTCACCTCGATTTCGGGCTCGTCGCCCACGTCGCTGCGCTGGCGGTTCCCCGCGGTCCCCGAGGCCTCGGCGTACCGGCTGTGCACGGGCATCGCGGCTGGCAGCCAGACGTGCGTGACCGTTCCCGTCGGCGCCTGTGTCGCTGGCACCTGCGAAGTCGAGACGTCGGACCTCCCCTCGGGCACGCTGGTGTCCGCGCAGGTGCAGAGCCTCAACGCCTGTCAGACCGCTTCCAGCGAGACGACGGCCGCGCGCGCGGTGGGCTTCACCTTCGTCACCACGGCCGTGGTGGCCTGGGCCCCCGAGGGGGCCTGCTCGCCGCCGACCGTCACCACGACGGCCGATACCCTCTCGGTCGAGCAGCCCGCGCTGTGCACCAGCACGGCGACCATCGGTGACGAGCTGTGGCGTGACGGCACCTTCGACGTCGACCTGCGCTTCTCGGGGCAGCTGGGCGCCGAGGCCATGGCCGGCCTCGTCTTCTCCACGGGCACCCGTCGGCTCTCGGTCACGACGGGCACGGCGGCGCTCGGCAGTGTCGACGCTCCCACGCAGCTGCGCGAGTCGTCGATGGGCCAGGGCTTCGGCGCGCTCGCGTCGTCCATCGCGACGGTGCCTCCCGACGTGTTTCGTCGCCTGCGCGTCGTCGTGCAGGGCCCGGTGTTCAGCGTCAGCCTGGGGCCCGTGGAAGGGCCGTACCGCGAGGTGCTGCGGTTTCACGACGACCAGGCCCCCGCCGCGCGCCGCCTCGGCCTCATGACCTGGGCCCAGGGCCGCGGG
>JALOQF010000599.1 GCA_025459425.1 Myxococcaceae bacterium
GTGGCGAAGGTCATCGAGAAGAAGGTCGGCTTCCCCGTCACGCTCGCGCCCGAGCTCGGGCGGCACCCGGCGCAGCTGCGCGCGCTCAAGGAGTTCCGCACCTCGTGGTACGCGCTCACCCCGACCGTCAAGGTCAAGGCCGCCTGACCGGGCGACGCGCACCGTGGCCCAGACGAAGTTCATCGCCATCGCGGGCAACATCGGCGCGGGGAAGACCGAGCTGACGGCCTTCCTCTGCCGGAAGTACGGGCTCAAGCCGTTCTACGAGCCGAACGATCAGAACCCGTACCTCGAGGACTTCTACAAGGACATGAAGACGTGGGCGTTCCGCTCGCAGATCTTCTTCCTGACCCACAAGTTCCGCCTGCACCGCGAGCTCGAGCGCGAGGCCGGCACCGCGCTGCAGGACCGGACGATCTACGAAGACGCCGAGATCTTCGCGCGCAACCTCGCGCGGCAGAAGCTCATCGACAAGCGCGACTGGCAGACCTACTGGGAGCTGTACGAGACGATCGCGGCGTCGCTCCGGCCGCCCGATCTCATGATCTACCTGCGCTGCCCGGTGAAGACGCTCAAGGCGCGCATCAAGCTGCGCGGGCGCAAGATGGAGCAGGACATTCCCACGCCCTACCTGAAGCGCCTGAACGATCTCTACGAGAACTGGTTCGAGCGGTACACGATGTCGCCCGTGCTGGTGCTCCCGACCGACACGCTGGACTACGTGACCGACCTCGTCGACCGCGCCGACCTCTTCAAGCAGATCGAGAAGCACCTGTGAGCGACGCCGCCGCCATGAAGGACGTCTTCGTGCTCGCCACCGAGAAGACCGAGCCGGTCTCGCGCGCGGCCCTCGAAGAGGCGTTCGCCGGCGACGAGGTCGAGCTCGTCTTCGGCGAAGACGACTGCCTGTTCTCGGTGCGCGCCGACACCTCGCGCGTCGACGTCTCGTTCGAGGTGCGCGACACCCCGCTGGGCTGGTCGCCCGATCTGCTCATCGGCACGCCCGAGCTGCGTCGCCTGCTCGAGGGCGCGCGGGGCTTCTACCGGGTCCGCTACACGCCCGGGCAGCCTCAGCAGACCGTCGCCGTCTTCGAGGCTTTGTGGACGGTGCGCACCCTGATGGAGCTCGTCGACGCGGTGTGCGTCGACGTCACCGCCTTCCGCATGCACTCGGCGCTCGACGTCGAAGAGATCACCGAGCTCGACTTCGACATTCGTGATCACGTCACCATTCACGCCATGGCCATCGCCGAGGGCGCGCCGGCGATGTGGGTGCACACGCACGGCCTGTCGAAGTTCGGCACCCTCGACGTCGAGCTCTTCAACATCCACGAAGACGATCTGCCGGCGGCCGAGACGTTCCTCCACGAGCTGTGCACCGATCTCGCCTTCGGCCAGGGCCCCAGCCAGCGCATGATCGTCAGCACCAGCGTCGGGAAGGCCTTCATCCTCGTGCCGAGCGAAGAGGCCCGCACCAACCTGCCCGGCGTCGACCCGGAGCTCTTCGAGGGCCACGACGCACAGATGGTGACGGTGGTGTCGCCCGAGGGCAAACACTCGATGAGCGAGATGCTCGAGCAGTACCGCGATCGCTTCGAGGAAGAGACCGAGGAGCAGGCGCAGCGGCTCAAGGCCCAGGCCGAGCGCCTCATGCCCCACTTCAAGGCCCGCTTCATGCGCAAGGGGCTGATGGAGCCGCTCTCGTTCGTGGTGCGCGCCCCGTTCGAGGTGCACCCTGACGGTGAAGACGAGGCGCCCGGCGACGAGCAGCTGTGGGCCGAGGTCATCA
Source organism: Myxococcaceae bacterium (assembly GCA_025459425.1). GTDB lineage: Bacteria > Myxococcota > Myxococcia > Myxococcales > Myxococcaceae > Xiheimicrobium. The sequence goes on from JALOQF010000599.1 coordinate 1,790, forward strand.
CCTGGGACGAGGGCAAGGTGATCGGCCGGCTCGTCGACGGCGGCGAGACGACCACCGAGTGGCGCAAGGGCGCGCACGTCGAGATCGACGAGTCGCAGATCAACGCGCTGGCGGTGACGCGCGAAGGCCGTACGCTCGACTCCGACGAGCTCAAGGCGCTCCTCCAGGCCGAGCTTCCGGCCTGAACTCGAGGGAGGGAACGTGGCTGCCCTGCTGCTGCTGACGGGACCCCAGGCGGGACGACGGCACGAGGTGACCGGTGAGGTGATCATCGGTCGCAGCCCTTCGTGCACCATCAGCCTCGAGGACGCCAAGGTGTCCCGGCGCCACGTGCGGCTGGCGCTCGAAGACGGCCAGGCCCGGGTGAGCGACCTCGGCAGCCGCAACGGCACCGTCGTCAACGGCGAGAAGATCGAAGCCGAGATGGTGTTGTTGCCCGGCGATCGGCTGCAGGTGGGCGACTCGACCATTCTGTTCGAGCCGTCGGCGCGCGCGTCGCTGTCGGACAAGGAAGCGTCGACCGAGGTGTCGGGGGCGCCCGTCGAGGAGCTGCTCCCGGCGGCCGGGCCAGTCGCGGGGCTGTACCACGCGGGCGTGGCGCTGCTCTCGGCGACGAGCGAGGCGATGGTGTTGCGGCGGGCGGCCGAAGAGCTCTCGCGCGGCGTCAACTCGGACAAGGCGGCGGCCCTCCTGGGCGGCACCGACGGGCTGCTCACGGCCGCGGTGGTGGGCGCCGAGAAGGTGGAAGTGCCCCGGTCGATGGTGCGCGCCGCGCTCGAGCGGAAAGAGGCCAGCCTGGCGGGTGGGGTGCTGGTGGCGCCGCTGATCGCCTCGGGTGGCGCGCCGTTCGGCATCCTCTACGCGGAGCGCCCCGAGGACTTCGGCGTCGAGGAGCAGCGGACGATCACCGCGCTCGGGCGCCTCGCCGGTGAAGCCTGCACGGCGCTGCGGGCGCAGGAAGATCCTTCGCACCAGGTGCACCTCATCGGCTCGTCGCGGCAGTTCCGAAAGACGGTCGAGCAGGCGCGGCGTGCGGCCTCGGCTGCCGACACGGTGGTGGTGTGGGGCGAGTTCGGCACCGGCCGGCTGCAGATGGCCGAGTACATTCACTCGCGCTCGCCGCGGGCGCTGGCGCCGTTCATCGTCGTCGACTGCCGCAAGCACCCCAACGCCGTCGAGGAGCAGCTCTTCGGCCG
>JALOQF010000244.1 GCA_025459425.1 Myxococcaceae bacterium
CTCGCGAACGAGAAGGCCTGACGACGCCGAGCGCCCACCGACTGGATTTGCGGCGGCGTTTGGAGCGACGGCGGGTTAGGTGGCCGCGTGGACCGGCGCCTTTCGACCCTCTTCTTCGGCAACTTCGTCATCGGCACCGGAACCCTGGCTGTCCCCGGCATGCTCGTGCGCCTCGCCCAGGCGTTCGAGATCGACGTGCCCACGGCCGGCCGCCTCGTCGCGGCCTTCGCCCTCACCATCTGCCTCACCGCGCCGATGCTGGCGGCGCTGACGAGCCGCATGGAGCGGCGCCGGCTCCTCGTCGCCACCATGGCGCTCTTCGCGCTCGGCCACGCGGGCTCGGCGGTCGCGCCCACGTACGAGCTGCTGCTGGTGACGCGCGTGGTGTCGGCGGTGAGCGCTGGGCTCTTCACGGCGCAGGCCGCGGGCGTGGCAGGGCTCCTCGTGCCGCCCGAACGCCGAGGTGCGGCCATCGCGGCCGTGTTCCTCGGCTGGTCGATCGCCGCGGTGCTGGGCCTGCCGATGGCGAACCAGGTCAGCGCCGCGCTGGGGTTCCGCGCCGTCTTCGGCATCGTCGCCGTCGCTGCGCTGGCGAGCACCGCGCTGTTGACCACCACGCTGCCCGCAGGCCTCTTCGTCACGCCCATCGACGGCGCCGCGTGGGGGCGCCTCTTGCGCAGCGGGCCCGTTCTCATGACGGTGCTCGTCACCTTCCTTCAGGCCTGGGCACAGTTCACGCTCTTCTCGTACATGACGCCCTACTTCACCTCGGTGCTGGGCTCGCAGACCTCGGGCGTGAGCGCGCTGCTGGCGGTGGTGGGGCTCGCGGGCATCGCAGGCAACGTCACCGCGGCCAGGCTGCTCGACCGCATCGGCCCGACCTCCGTCGTGGTGGCCTCGATCGCGTGCATGGCGCTTGGCCACTCGCTGCTCCTCCTCGCCGGAGCGTCGCTGCCGCTCGCGGTCGCCGGCCTCGTGGGGTGGGGCCTGGGGTGCTTCGCGATCAACTCGGGCCAGCAGGTTCGCCTGGTGAGCGTGGCGCCGGCGCTCGCGCCCGTCGGCATCGCCCTCAACACCGTGGGCATGTACCTGGGCCAGGCCGCCGGCGCCGAGACGGGCGGGCGGGTCATCGCGTGGGCCTCGGTCGGAGCGCTCACGTCGGTGAGCGTTCCGCTCCTCGCCCTCGCGCTCGTGCTCGCCGTCGTCGGCCTGAAGAAGCCGGCGCCCCACCCGGCCTGAACCGCGCCTCTCATTTCCTGAGAATCACCGGCGTTCAGCATGCCGCCGCGCGTCGGGGGCGCGGCTTGTGAGCGCGGTTGCTCCTGCGCTACGAGCGCCGCTTCTTCGGGGTCCGGCCGGCGAATCGGAGTGACGATGTTTCGACGCAGTGTGTGGTGCGTGACGGCGTGTCTCGCCGTCGGGTGCAGTGAACGGGTGCTCCCGTCACTCGAAAGTGGAGCCTCCACCGTCACCATCATTCCGGGCACGCCGCCCATCGACCTGCGGGCTGACGTGAACCGCAACGGCGTGGTCGAGCTCGAGGGCGCGGCCGACGACGAGGCCGAAGACACGTGGGACGCGCGGCACGGCGCGGTCTTTCTCCCCAACATCGACGACGACGCCATGCGCTGCCGCGGCACCGACATGAGCGGCCGCCCGCTCGCGGACTCGGCGCTGCCGGGCTGCAACGACGCGACCGACGAGATCGTCAACGGAGACGACGACCTGAAGGACCTGGCCCGCCTCGAGCTCGTTCGGTGGCCCGAGGCGCCCGCCGGAACCGTGGTGCGGCTGTCCGTCGCCCCCGCCGACGCGAAGGTGCGCCTGTTCCGCAAGGCGGGAGACCGCACCGAAGCCATCGATCTGGACCTGCCGCTGGCGACCGCCGACCTCGTGGGCGGCGTGACGTTCCTGCTCGAGGGGACCGACGTGGTGCGCGACGAGGCCGCGTGGGACGGCTTCGTCGACGTGTCGGTGCAGGTCACGGTGCCCGACACCAGGTACTGGAAGGGCGGCACGTACACCGACACCGTGCGCCTGCGCAGCTCGCCGGTGCTGACCTTCCACCACCTCTCGCCCACCGAGACGGCCTACGCGTCGAACATTCCGGGCGAGCGCGACTCGGCCATCTTCCTCCGCGACGTGCGCGCGGGGCTGACGCTGGCGAACCCCAACATCACCTTCGTCACGCCCGATCTCGAGGACCAGTGGACGCAGGACTTCTTCGAGACCGGCTACGCCTCGATGCCCGGGCCCGGCGGAGCGCAGCAGGTCATGCGCGTGTTCTTCCGCTCGGCCAACATCGAGAACCCCTTCAGCCGCAGCTTCCCGCTCCGTGAGGCGGGCCGCATCGTCTTCACCCGCTTCCGCGGGAAGGACGTCGCCGGGGTGCAGCAGGTCGACCTCGGCAGCAGCGAAGAGACCCAGACGCTCAACTCGTTCGGCAACTTCGAGACGGTGCCGCCCCATTCGACGCCCACCCGCAACTGGCCGCTGGGCCGCGTCATTCGCGGGAGCGTGCGCGGCTATGCGCCCGACCAGAGCTTCGTGCGCATGACCGAAGCCCAGAAGTACCAGGAGCCGTCGATCAACGTCGACACCGCATGGCTGCTGGTGGGCCACGTCGACGAGACCATCAGCTACCTCAAGGCCTCGACGCCCCGCGGGTGGATCGTGCTCGCCAACGACGCGCGGCTCGCCCGGCAGATGCTGCTCGACGCCCAGGCCAACGGAAACGGTTCGACCCGGCTCTTCGTCGGCAAGCGCTGGCTCGACGACATGGGCAACGAGCTGAACGCCGAGACGACGGTGTCGGCCCTGCTCGCCAACGCCGACGTGATGCAGGCGAGCGCCGAGGCGGCGGTGAAGGTCGACGAGCAGCTCGCCATCCTGAAGCGCGAGACGGGGCTCACCGACGCCGAGATCGTCAAGGTGCCGTTCCTCCACGAGCCGGTGATGGGCGCGTCGCTGGCGCACCAGCCGGGGACGGTGAACCTCTTCGTCATCGACGAGCGCACCGTCGCCGTGCCCGACCCGCACGGGCCGATCATCAATGGGAAGGACCTCTTCAAGACGCAGCTCGAATCGGCGCTGGCGCCGTACCAGGTGCGCGTGCAGTGGGTCGAGAACTGGAACCTGTACCACCGCGCGGCCGGCGAGGTGCACTGTGGGACGAACGCGATGCGGGCCATTCCGTCGGTGAAGTGGTGGGAGGTGACGCCGTGAAGCAGCTCGCACTCGCCGTGATGATGACCGCGCAGGCCGCCCTCGCCGAGGGTGCCTTCACCCTGACGCTGGCGCCGAAGGAGCGCGCCACCCTCGAGCAGCAGATCGCCACCGCTCGCGCCAGGAGCCCCGACACGTTCCGCCAGGTCGCCGCGCTGCGCGCCAGCCTCGCGCGGCTCGATCACGGCAAGCGCGGTCGGTATGCCCCCGTCACCTCGTGGCTCAACGCCATTCCGCAGGCGACGTGGGCGCTCGCCGACGCGATCGTCTTTTCGGGCGGCGTCGATGCGAGCCTCCCGCTGACTGCGCGCGTGGCATGGCAGGCCGGGCTGCTCGAGTCGCTCGGCGCCCGCCGCGAGCCGAAGACCGAGGGGCTCCTCGTGGCCGTGCTGGTGTCGCCCGGCCTCGAGTCGGCCGTCAGGCGCTCGGCGGCCGACGCGCTCGGGCGCCTGGGCACCGAGAGTGCCGCCCAGGCCCTCGTCGCGGCCGCGTCGGCGGCTTCGGGCGTCGACCGTGAAGCGGTGCTGGCCGGCATGGGGACCTGCCGGCGCCTCACGGTGACGGCCTTCCTCGCGCAGGCCCTCGCGCGCGCGTCGGTCGAGTCGGAGCAGCTGGCGCTCATCAAGGCCCTCTCGGTCAACGGCAACGCGTGGGCGCTCGAGACGCCCGCCGGCGCGCCCGCTCCCGCCGAGGTTCGCCGCATTCAGACGACGGCGGCCGGCGCTCTGGTGAAGGCCTTCGTGGCGACGTCGGGCCGGGTGAAGACCGAGGCCCATGATGGGCTCCGAATCGTCAACGCGCCTGACACCGCGCTGCTGCTCGCCCAGAGCCGCGCGGCCGATCCAGTCGGCGTCGACGCCCTCCTGCAGGACCTTCGCCGCTAACCAACTGGAATTCTTACTTCGTGAGAGCGATACGCACCCACGTTCAGGGTGCGTGCGATAATGGCTCCATGACGACCATTCGAGGCAACGGCCCCCGCATCGCTCCGCTGACCACCGGCAACGTGCAGTCGACCAGTGGTGTGACGCCGTCGACCGTGCAGTCGGCCTCGACCGGGTACACGTCGGCCAGCTCGTTCAACGCGGGTGGTGGTGGTGGTGGCGCGCCGGTGAGCGCCCTGCCGGCGCCGCCGCAGTCGATCGCGAGCGCCTCGACGGCCTCGGGCTCGTACGATCTGACGCAGAACAACGCCGAGGTGCGCGCGGGCGCCGAGGCGCTCCTCAAGCGCGGCGACGCGGACTCGAAGGAGCTCGCTGGTCTGCTCAAGAAGGTCTTCCTCACCCCCGACGAGTCGAAGCGCATGGACGAGCTCATGCAGAAGGTCGACATCGCCGAGGGGTCGCCCGAAGAGAAGGCGCTGTCGATTCGCAACACCCTCGAGTCCGTCATCAAGTCGGTGCTGAAGGGCGCCGAGGAGTCGATGAAGAAGCTCTCGGAGAAGCCCAAGGCCTGGGGCGAGAAGTAACCCCACCCGCTTCGACGACCGTGACGCCCCGTGGTGCGCCGTCGAGCGCCCACGGGGTTCGTCGTTTCCAGGAGCCGCGTCAGCCCTTCGCGGGCGGCGTGCTCTTCACGTACAGCTCGCGGAGCTGCTTCTCGTCGACGTCGCCGGGCGCGCCCGTCATCAGGTCGGTGCCCTTCTGCGTCTTCGGGAAGGGGATCACGTCGCGCAGCGACTCGGTCTCGGTGATGAGGAAGGCGAGCCGGTCCATTCCGAGGGCGATGCCGCCGTGCGGAGGCGCGCCGTACTTGAGCGCGTCGAGCAGGAAGCCGAACTTCGACCGGGCGTCTTCGTCGCTGATGCCCAGCGCCTTGAAGACGAGGGACTGCACCTTCGGGTCGTGCAGACGAATCGAGCCGCCGCCGATCTCGAAGCCGTTGAGCACGACGTCGTAGCGGTAGCAGTACACCTTCGCCGGGTCGAACGACTCGGGCTCGAGGTACTTGAGGCACTCGTCCATCGGGCGGGTGAAGGCGTGGTGCGCCGCGGCCCAGGTCTTCGACTCTTCGTCGTACTCGAAGAGCGGCGGGTTCACGACCCACAGGAAGTTCCACTTCCCGCCGGAGCCGTACTCGGGAATGAGCCAGAGCTTCTTGGCGAGGTACACGCGCAGGTTCGCCATCACCGTGTGCACCTTCGCCTCGGGCCCGAACTGGAAGAGGATCAGGTCTCCGGGCTTCGCGCCGGTCGCCTCGAGGATGGCGGCCTTGAGCTCGGGCTTCGCGGTCTTGAAGAGCGGTGCCTGGGTCCAGTCGCCGTTCTCGGCCAGCTTCGCGCGGGCGAGGCCTTTGGCGCCCATGCCGACGACGTACGCCTCGGTCTCTTCGATGTCCTTGCGGGTGAGCTCGGTGGGCGGCGGCGGCACCTTCGCGGTGGGGTTGGGGTTGGCGCGGCGAAACGCCTCTTCCTTCGCCTTCACCACCGTCTGGTCGTGCTGGCCGGGCTGCACGGGGCGCACGACGAGCGCCTTGATGAGGCCCTTCTGCTGCAGGGTCTCCCACATGGGCGCGACGCCGCCCTCGGCGCCGAACTTCGCGATGACGTCGTTGAGGACGACGTGCTCCATGCCGAAGCGCAGATCGGGCTTGTCGTTGCCGTACTTCGCCATCGACTCGTCGAAGTTCATGCGCGGGAACGGCGTGGGAATGTCGAGCCCGTGCACCTCTTTCCAGAGGCGCTTGAGCAGGCCCTCGATGACGGTGAAGACGTCGTCCTGGGCGACGAAGCTCATCTCGACGTCGATCTGGGTGAACTCGGGCTGGCGATCGAGGCGCAGGTCTTCGTCGCGGAAGCACTTGACGATCTGGAAGTAGCGCTCGAAGCCCGCCACCATGAAGAGCTGCTTGTAGAGCTGCGGCGACTCGGCGAGCGCGTAGAACTTGCCGGCGTTGAGCCGCGAGGGGACGAGGAAGTTGCGCGCGCCGCCGGGCGTGTAGCGGCCCATGAAGGGCGTCTCGAGCTCGAGGAAGCCGTGGTCGACGAAGTAGCTGCGGGTGGCCGCGTTCATCTTCGCGCGCGTGATGAGGGCCTTCTGCAGGGGCGGCCGGCGCAGGTCGAGGTAGCGGTGCGCGAGGCGCAGCTCTTCGTTCGCGGTGATGTGTTCGGTGATCTCGAAGGGCGGCGTCTCGGAGCGGTTGAACACCTCGATCGCCGAGACGTAGACCTCGATCTCACCGGTGGCGAGGTTCGGGTTCGTGGCGGGGACTTCCTTGTTCTCCTTCTTCGACCACTGGGTGCCGCGGTGGTGCACCGTGCCCTTGACGCCGATGACCCACTCGGAGCGCAGCTGCTCGGCGAGATCGTGGGCCTCCTTCGCGAGCGACGGAGCGAACTTCACCTGGGTGATGCCCTCGCGGTCGCGCAGGTCGACGAAGATCAGGTCGCCGTGATCGCGCCGGCTGTCGACCCAGCCGAAGAGGACGACCTCTTTGCCGATGTCGGCGGCGCGCAGGGCGCCGCAGGAGTGGGTGCGCTTCACCTTCGAGATGAACTGGTGCGACATGCGGTCTGGCTCGCTTCTTCGTGAATGTGACGTCGGAAAACCAAGAGCGACAACGGCCGGCGCACCGTAGAGGACGCGGTGCGACCCAGCAATGACGTCGTCATGCGGCCAGGGCTCCTGACTCGGCGCGCTTTGTGGCTACACTGCGCGCCCATGCGTCGCATCGTGTTCGCGTTGTTCCTGCTCCTCGTGGTGTCGTGCGGGCCCAACCCGCCGGCCCCGGTGAAGGTGATGGCGATCATCCCCACCGAGACGGGCTCGTACGAGACCCGCGAGGTGCAGCTCACCACCATCAGCAACCTCACCGCGCTCAAGGGCACGATCGCCGAGCTGGTGGGCGCCGGACGAATCATCGTCGACGACAGCGACCCGCTGCAGCGCAACCTCCCCGCGCTCAACGACACCCAGCGCTTCGAGGTGATCGTCCGCGACCGCGGCACCGACGTTCGGGGCAACTACCTCGACCGCGCGGGCACGCTCTGGCCGTCGGACTTCCACACGTGGAACATGACGACGACGTACTTCAATTACGAGAACGCGTTCCTCTACTTCCAGGACGTGCTGCCGCCCGCCGCGCCGCCCACCGAGCTCCAGGGCATGCGCGTGTTCTACTGGCCCGAGGTGCGCATCAACACCGCCGCGCCGCTCACCGACAACGCGCTGTACCTGTCGTTCATCAAGTCCTTCGTGGTGGCGCCCTTCGAGAAGGATCAGCGCATTCCGATGGGCATGAACCTTGGCATCATCGGCCACGAGGTGGCGCACAAGGTGTGGGGCAAGCGCGTGTTCGACGATCAGGGCATTCACCCCGCCCTCACCACCTGGAGCCTCGAGCCGTTCAACCTGCTCAAGTCGCTCGACGAGGGCCTCGCCGACCTGCACGGCTACGGCGCCACCTGTCAGTCGCTCGCGCGCTGCCGCAGCGAGTTCTTGAGCCTCAGCATCTCGGACGAGGCGTACGCGAAGCAGCGCGACGTCGCGCGGAACGACGCCTGCGTGGACCGAAACCTCCGCACGGCGCTGAAGTCGTTCTCGCAGGACCAGTGGGTGCGCGGCCGCGAGATGTACCTCTATGGCAACGTGTGGGCCGTCGCGCTCTACCAGGCGGGCGTACGCAGCGGCGGTGAGCTGGGCGTCAAGAGCATCATCAAGGATCTGCTCACGGCCTACGACGACGAGAGCGACGACTCGAACGGCACCGGCCTCAAGCAGCTCATCAACCGCAACGTGAACAACTCGATGGCGTTCACCCCCGAGGTCGTCGCGGGGATCATCGCGCGCCACATCACCAACGTCGAGATGCGTCGCGCGTTCTGCGGCGAGGCCATCAATCGCCTGCAGCTCGAGTGCCTGAACGCGGACTGCTCCGACAAGATGGTCGGCAACCCGTGCATGGGTGCGTCGCCACGCACCACCTGCGAACGAATCCCTCCGACCATGCCGTGACTGGTCACCTGCACATGAACGCCCTTTCCTGCCACCGCCTGCTCGCGCTGTCGCTCGGGCTGCTCATCGCCCTCCCCGCGCTCGCGCAGAAAAAAGACGACGACGCGCCGCTCCCCTACGACGACGATGGCGCTGCTGGTGACGACGCTCCGGCCCGGCCGAAAAAGAGCCGCAAGTCGGAGCGCCTGCGCGAAGAAGACGAAGACGCCGAGGCCCGTGACGAGCGCCTCGCCGACACCGATGACCCCAACTACGGCGTCGGCGGAGAGGTCGGCGCCGGCCTCATGCTGTTCGACGCCAGCCGCGGCGGCCTGGGCGACCCGCGCTTCTCGTTCGGCGTGCGCTTCACCTGGGAATGGGGCCGGCTCATTCCCGACGAGTACCTGCGCGAGATGTTCTTCGCCGACGTGCAGTGGCGCTTCGGCGTCACACAGGACGGGACGGCGCAGGTCTCGAGCTGGGCGAGCCAGCACTACTTCACGGTCGCGCCAGCCGTCGTCTGGCCCATCAGCAAGGTGTTCGGCCTCTATGGCCAGCTCGGCCTGGGGGTGAACGCGAACTTCACCGGCGTGCGGGTCGACCAGAACGAGGTGCAGCTGCAGGGCGCGCGCTTTCTGTTCCAGTACGGCGTCGGCCTGCGGGGCCGGCCCGCCCTCACCGAGGACGAGTCCGTTCGCCTCACCTGGCGGGTCGAGATCACCCGCTACCTGCGCGGTTACATGCACGACACCTGCTTCGGCGCGGGCGTGGGCGTGCTGTTCTGAAGCGAAACCTGCCTACACCTGCCGACAATGTCGTCGAAAACAGTCGTGATTCAGGGTTGACGGAAACGGTGCACGGTCGCTACACCCGCGGGTCGACTGGCCGAATTTCCTGATTCGACACGAGGGGTTGTCGCGAATGAACCCCGTCCGTTCCACTGCTCACCGAGGCGTGACATGACGCTCCGCTCAGGGGTCTTGCTGGCCCTGCTTCTCACGCTGGCTGCGTGCCCTGCTCCCCAGAAGCCGCCGCCGCCGCCCAACCCTCCGGCGATCACCTCCTTCACGGTGGACCGGAACGCGATTCGCCGCGGCGAGCGCGTGACGTTCAACTTCACCGTCGAGGGGGCGAAGGCGGTCGAGATCATCGACCAGACGGGCGCGAACGTGAGCGTCACCTTCGACGACCTCACCGGGGCTGGCACGGCGCAGGCCACGCCGACGCGCTCGTCGTTCTACGTGCTCCGCGCCGAGGGCGAGGGCGGCCGCGACGGCGCGTTCGTGCAGGTGGCGGTCGACGAAGGGCTCCAGTCGGTCTTCCTCGTGGTGGTGCCTCAGCAGACGCGGCCCGGAGAACGGGTCGACCTGCTCTGGTCAGCGGCCGGCGGCCGGAACGTGCGGCTCACCGCGGGCACGCGCACGCTGTCGATGCTCGAGAGTGGCTCGGCCACCGAAGCGCCCACCGCGACGACGACCTACACGCTCTCGGGTGAGCGCGCCGATGGGAGCCTCTCGACGCAGAGCGCGACCGTCACCGTCATTCCCGTCATCGAGTCGTTCACCGCGACGCCGCCTGCGGCAAAGCAGGGCGAGACGATCACCCTCGCGTGGAAGACGGCTGGCGCCGAGACCGTCGTGGTCGAAGAGGCGACGTTCGGCCGGCTCGTCTCGACCTCGATGAACGTCGAGATGGGAACCGTCGACTTCGTCGTCCCGTTCTTCTTCGCCGACGCCGGCTTCTTCGACGCCGGAACCGTCGACGCCGACGCGGGCGTGCTCCCGGACGGTGGCGTGGCCGACGCGGGCCCGCCAGCGCAGCCGCCGGTGCCGGCCGTGCGCGATGGTTTCCCGTTGCGCTTCACGCTGCGCGCGTCGACGACGACGCCTCCGCAGGAGAGCCTGCGCGCCATCGACTCACGCGTCGGTCAGGGCCCCATCATCGACTTCTTCGAGGTGCCGGAATACGGCACGCGCGGCCGCCCGCTCACCTTCTCGTGGCGCACCACGGGAGCCAACCGCATCGAGCTGCAGGCCAACGGCCTCACCGTCTACAGCCCCTTGCCGAACGTGAACACGAGCGGGACCTTCCGCCTCGGCACGTTCTCGGCTGACACGTCCTTCACGCTGGTGGCCTACGACTTCAACGGGCTCCAGGTCAGCGTGACGAAGGCCGTGCGCGCCGTGCCTCCGCCGCGCATCATCGAGTTCACCGCCCCCGCCGCGACGGCGACGGCCACCATGAAGGTGACGGTGAACTGGCGCACGGCCGACACGACCTTCATCCTGCTCCGCCTCAAGAACGCGCCGGCGTTCTTCCGTGAAGACGCGATGCTGAGCGTCGCCAACGGCTCACGGCAGTTCACCGTGCCCATCAAGGGCACGTACGTGCTCGAGGCCTACAACCTGGCCGGTGACCGGGCGACGGAAGAGCGCACCATCGACGTGAGCGCGCCCATCACGTTCTCGGTGACGCCCGACCTGCTCGCCAAGGGAGAGCAGACGACGGTCACCTGGGACGTCTCGACGCTCAGCCCCACCGACATGCTCGGCCTGCCCGGTCAGCCGCCAGCGGTGACGCAGAACTCGACGGCGTTCGACGACCTCACCAACGCCCCCACCGCCCGCGCCCTCTTCTTCGCCAACCGGGACAACGACGTGGCCGTGCTGAACCTGCCCAACGGCTTCACCTTCCCGTTCGTCACCCGGCTCGCGACGCAGCTCACCGTGTCGACGAACGGCTTCGTGGCGATCGGCACCGGGGCCGGCGCCGCGCCCGCGAACCAGGACCTCTCGGACCCGGGCTACTCCGGCCCACCGCTGCTCGCGCCGTTCTGGGACGACCTGGACCTCGGCGCGCAGGGCCGGGTTCTGTGGAACCTCGACGAGGCGCTATACCCGCGGCGCCTCACCATCCAGTGGGACAAGGTGCGGCGCGCTGGCGCGATGGGCTCCGAG
>JALOQF010000600.1 GCA_025459425.1 Myxococcaceae bacterium
CGGCCGAAGCTCGATCAGGCGCTCAATTGGCTCCAGGTGGCCGACGTGCCCCAGCAGGCCATCTCGGAGCTCGAGGAGCTGCTGCGCGAGTACCCCGATCTCGGCGTGCTGCACGCGCTGTTGGGCCTCGCCGCCGCGCGGGTGGACGACGCCGGCCGCGCCATCGAGGAGCTCAAGCGCGCCATCGAGCTGTCCCCCGACGACGGCAAAGCGTACCTGTATCTGGCCGATCTCTACGGCGCCCGGCAGCGCTCGACCCAGGCGAAGGAGCTCTACGAGAAGGCGCTCGAGAAGAACCCGTGCCTGGAAGACGCGTGGTTCAAGCTGGGCGACGTCGCGCTCGAGCGGCAGGATCTCGCGAAGGCCCTGGTGGCGTTCCGCACCGCGACGCGGCTGAGGCCCGACGACTGGTTCGCGCGCGGCAAGCTGGCGCTGGTGCACCAGCTCGAGTCGAACTGGCCGGCGGCCGATCGGGAGCTCAAGGCCGAGCTGTCGCGCGACCCCGAGAACCTCGAGGCCACCCTGCGCCTGGGGCTGCTCCACGCCGAGAAGTACCTCAAGGTGAAGGCCGCGACCGAGAAGCAGGCCGCGCGCGCCGAGGCCTCGAAGTACCTCGAGCAGGTGCTCGAGCAGCAGCCAGAGAACGCGCTGGCCTCGCGGGCGCTCGAGCGCGTGAAGCAGCCCTGAGGCCCGGCCGGCGGTTCTGCTAGGCTTTCCCCCGCGTGGACGACCAGAAGCCCCCAGACAAACCGTTCGATCCCTCGGGCCTCGAGCTCGACCTGCCGCCTCCACCGGTGAAGTCGTCGCCGAGCAACCCGAAGATGGCGGCCGTGCGCAGCGCGATGCGGGAGCAGCCGCTGTCGCCAGAGCCGAAGAAGAAGCTCGACAAGGCAGCCCTCAAGGAAGGTGCGCTCGACACCCTGCTGAACTCGGTGTCGATCCTCTCCGAGGTCGCCGAGGACTTCCGCAGCTCCGACCGGTTCTTCAAGTACAAGTTCGGCGTGCTGGTGGCCTGGCTGTTCCTCTCGGTGAGCTCCGTCACCGTCGCCTGTGGCAACCGGGGCCCGACCAACGACATTCACGCGACGCTCATTCGGGCCGGCGACGCAGACCGGCCGATCTACCTCGTGAAGAACGAGTCGACCGAGGCCTGGCAGGACGTCGAGGTGCTGGTGAACGGGAAGTACCGCGCCACGCTCGCGACGATGGAGGCCAACGGCGGGTCCATCGCGCTCTCGCCGGCGGTGCTCTTCGATGAGACCGGCAACAAGGCGCCCAGCACCCTCGTGGTGACGGACATCGAGGTGTCGGTGATCGAACCGGCCGAGACGGTCGTGCTGCTCCGGGGCGGCCAGCCCTTCAAGTAGCCGCGTTCAGCCAGCCGTCAGCGCGTCGGCGACGGTGACGAGCGTGGCGATGTCGTCGGCGCCCTGCGGCAGCTCGGGCAAGGCCATGGCCGTGGCGCCCTGCCCGGCCCGCTGCGTGAGCTCGTGGAGCAGCGTGCGATCGCGCTCCGCCGCGGCCTTCTCGAGCTCGGCCAGCCCGAGCAGCTTGGGCAAACCAGACGACACCGCTGGCGACGCGCCGGGCGGGAGCGAGGGCATGGCCCGGGACGCCTCGGTCGCGTGGCTGCGGTTGAGCACGAAGCCGCGGAAGGGCAGCGTGAGCTCTCTGGTCTTGTCGTGGAAGAACGACGCCTCGGTGAGCGCCGCCGGCGCGGGCGAGGTGACGAGCAGGAAGGCCACGTCGTCGCCCGAGAGGAAGCGCCGCATCTCGCTCACGTCGACGTTGAGCGACTGGAAGATGCTGGTGAAGGTGGTGAGGAAGCCGACGAACTCGTGCGCGAACTCCTCGCCGAAGACGGCCGAGAGGATCTTCTCGATCACCCGCGACGCCGCGCGCGCCACCAGGCTGTCCGACTTCGGGAGGAACGCCGAGATCGCCCGCGTGTCGACGAGCCCCGAAAGCCGCCTGGGCGCCTCGAGGAAGTCGAGCGCGTTGCGTGAGGGCGGCGTGTCGAGCACGACGAGATCGTAGGTGCCGGCGTGCACCAGCCGATGGAGCGCCTCCATCGCCGTGTACTCGTGCATGCCCGCCACCATCGTCGAGACCTGCTGGTAGATGCGGTTCGACAAGATGCGCTGGGCGTCGGCGTCGCTCTTCACCAGCCGGCGGACCGCGCCGTCGGACACGAGCTTGATGTCGAGCATCCACGCGTCGAGCGTGCCCGTGGTGATGCCAGCCGCGTCGGAGCGCTCCTTCGGGATGCGCACCGGATCCGGCGGGTTGCGCGACACGCCGAGCGTCTCGGCCAGCCGCCGCGACGGGTCGATCGTCAGCACGAGCACCCGCCGGCCAGCGCGGGCGGCCGCGAGGGACAGGGCTGCGGCGGTCGTCGTCTTCCCCACTCCGCCTGCGCCACAGCAGACGATTACCTTCTTCGTCTTGAGCAGCTCTCCGATGCGCGGGCTGGCCATCGTCAGGCGCCTCCGGTGACGAGCGGCATGGGCGAGGCCGTGTCGAGCAGCTTCGAGAGCTTCGGCACCAGGCCGTCGTGCGGGAGCTCGGGCGTCACGAAGATGGGAAGTCGGGTGTGACTGCGCAGCCGCGCCAACTCGCGGTGCGCCACCAGTGGCTTGCGGAACAGCTCGCGGCCCAGCCAGCCGTTCTGCTCGACGAGCGGCGTGAGCGCCTGGCGCTCCTCGGGCGTGAAGGGATCGGCCGGCATGCGGTTCACCACCACGCCGCCCACGGGCATCTTCGTCTTGCCGAGGCCCTCGATCAGCTCGAGGCACTCGCTCACCGGCAGCGTCTCGGGGAGCGTGACGATCCACGCGGCGGCGAGCGAGGGATCGTTGAGGTACCGCTGGCCTTCCTTCAAGGCGGCAGCGATGGGGCCACCCGGCACGAGGCGGAGGAGCAGCTCAGGCAGGCCCGTGAGTGACAGCGTGTGCCCGGTGGCCGGCATGTCGATGAGGATCAG
>JALOQF010000245.1 GCA_025459425.1 Myxococcaceae bacterium
GATGGCTTCATGCGCGATGTCGTCGATGGCTGCGCCCACGAAGCTCTCGATCATCAGCGCTTCGGCCTCGCCCCGCGAGATGCCGCGCGACATCAGATAAAACAGCAACTCGTCATCGAGCGGGACGCCCGACGTCAGCAGTGCCGGAGCACCCTGGCCATCGCGCCGGTCGTCACCCCAGCGCGTCGCGAGCCTGAAGGAGGAATCGATACGGCCGCGATTCGGGGGCTACCGTCGTGTTGGGGCGCTTGATGGCGTCCGAGCGCAACGTGCAGAGCCCTGGTCGGTTGAGGTGCATCACGCGAATGGTCTCACGGGCTCGTGCCTCGTTCGGACCTGGGCGTGCTTCGAGTTCACCGGAGCTCGGGTTGACGAGGAAGAAGTCGGAGAAACGGAACCCGGGCTCGTCCGGCCGCACCAACAACGCGCTCCAGCCGTCGAGCTTCGCCCGATTGCAGGCGGCGCACGCAAGGTAGAGGTTCGGCCAGGCGAACGCGAGCTGTGGGAACTCGACCTTCGGTTGGAAGTGGTCGAGCTGAGCCTCGCCAGTTCCATCCATGGGAAAGCTGTCGCAGTAGCAGCAGTGGCCGAACGTGAGCTCTGTCAGTCGCCGCGCGATGGCCTGCGAAACCCTGACACCGTTGCGCACGGGCCACGCAAAGCTCGCAGAACGGTTGACCGTGACTCGAGCGACCCAGCTCGCGGTCGCTTCATCCGCACACTCCACCAGCACCGCTGGCGGGTCACCCCGGGTGAAAGGCGTCATCGCGGGAGCGCATGCCTCACTTGATTCAGTTCGAACTGAACGAGCTGACTGACCTCCTCGCTGTTGAGGTCGTGGAGCTTCCGAGCCTCGTCCTCGAGCCTGGCGATCTCCTCTCGCCGACCGCCTCGGATGATGTCGGTCGCCAGTTGGTGGAAGGCCTTCAGCTTCTCTTCGGTGTCGATGTCGAAGTCGCTGGCGATGCCAAACAACGTGCGGAGCGTCGTGGCGTAGCTGAGGCTGACTTCCCTGCCGTCGGGCCGCAGGGGCTTCTGGGCGACGGCCTTTCCATCAGGCCCAATCTTGAGCTCGATGACGGCTCCGTCCTTGAGCGAGGTGACGACGAATGGAGAGTGCGTCGTCGCGATGATCTGCGCCTTGGGAAAGAGCGCTTGAACAGCCGGAAGAACCCGGCGCTGCCAGGCTGGGTGGAGGTGAATGTCGATCTCGTCGAGCAACAGCAGGAAGGAACGTTCGACGACCGGCGTGTCATTGACCCATGGAATCTCTGAGAGCCGCATGAGCAGGTCGGAGATCCAGCTCACGATGGACTTGAGGCCATCGGGGAGCAGCCCGAACTCGAGCACCGTTCCGTCGACCTTCACGTCTGGAGTGAGCCGGTCAGGGCTGATGTGGAAGGTGAAGTTGGCCTGGATGATGGTGGAGACGGCCCGCTCGATGCGGGCGATGCTCTCTTTGACGGCTCGCGCCTGATCGGACTTGCCGCCGTCCTGAAGCTTCATACGGCGGTAGTCCTGGTTGGCGATCCACTGGGCGAGTCGCGTCGCGTCGACGGAGGCTTCGAAGGTCAGTGCATTCTCGAGCCCGAAGGCCGGCATCTCGGTGATGGCCGAGATGTGGACGTCTCGCAGGCCGCGGGCGCCCGCGTAGGTGAAGACCGCCCAGCTGAGAGGCGTCGAGCCATACAGCCACTGGTTCCACAGATGGTGAACTGCCGGATCACCTGAAAAGCCCGTCGGTGGTCGTCGACCCGCGACCCAACTTGCTCCGCTCGCCTCCTTGACCTGGATCTCGGAGCTACTCGAAGTGAACCTCCGAGCAAACTGGAGGGAGCGGGCGTTCAGTTGCGTGAGGTGCTCCCAAGAGAGAGCAGTGACCAACCCATGCAGCACCGTCGTCTTCCCGCAACCGTTCTCTCCAACGATCAAATACGTGTCCGCCAGTTCAGGGTTCGTCCCCTCGGGGAATTCGATCGTCGTGTCGGCGAACGGGCCAACGTCCTTGAGGCGCACTGACCGGATTCTCATGACGGCTCAATCGTAGGGGACGCATCGCCACCCGTCGACGCCCGAACGCCCGTCACCGCGGTCTGGTCTGGAACCCAGGGTTCGCCACTGCATGACGAAGCCTCGGGCAGTCTCCTGGCCAACAGGGCCCGGCGGTCAGGCGACGGCCGACGCCTTCGCCAGCGCGCGATGCACCGCCTCGAGCGCCTTGCGGGCCTCGAGCAGCTCGGCGCGCTCCTTCGTGAGGTCGGCCACCTGCCGCGCCAGGGTGTCGCGCTCCGCCTTCAGCGCGTCGGCGCCACGACGAAGGCCCGTCATGGCCTCGTGGGCCGCCTCGAGCTCTCCGGCGAGCCGCTCCTCTTCCTGGAGCGACGACTCGAGCTCGCGGTCCTTCGTCACCACGGCCTCACGCAGCTCGAGCTTCTCACGCTCGGACGCCTCGATGGACGCCCGGGCCTCCTGCAGCGCGAGCAGCGCCTCGTTGCGCTCACCCTCGAGCGCCGAGAGCTCCCGCTCGAGGTCCGACAGCAGCTGCGCACGGCCTTCCATCTCGGCCGACAGGCGCCGTGCCTCGTCCATGCGCAGGCGGGCCTCTTCCGTCGCGCGCTCGGCCTGACGCCGCGCGGCCTCGAGGTCCTGCGACAGCGCGAGGTTCATCGCGCGCGTCTTCGCCAGCTCGGTCTGCAGCGCGGCGATGCGCTCGACCGCCAGCACGCCGGCTTCGGCCACCGTCTCGGGCAACGGCTCCGGCCGCGGGTTCTCACGCACGGCCTTGAGGCGCTCGCGCAGACGCTCGCGACGGTCGTTGGCGTCGGGCCCCGGCAGCTCGACCGGCGCCGTCTGCACCTCACGCACTTCGGCCGGGGCTTCGACCGCTGACCTCACCGTGGGCCTCGCCTGCGCCATGACGACCTCCTCGACGGAATGAACCTGCGCGCTCGAAAGCGCGAACGATGGGGCCCGCTCGGGCGAAGACAGCGGCATTGCGGCCGGCTCGACGCGGAACGGCACGGCGCCGTCGACCGCCCCGGACCGCGCATCTTCGACCCGGAGGCTCGCGGCCGACGCTGCCGGCGCGACCTCGGCGGCGCGGTGAACGACACCTGCACCGTGGTTGGCGACGGGAGCCGGTTGATCGACGTGCGAGACGCGGCGAACCGCGCCCTCGACACGCGGGCTCGCGACCGCCGCTGCCGGGGCGACGTCCACGCGGCGAGCCACGTCCTCCACGCGCTGGCTCACGACCGACGCTTTCGGCTCGACCTCGTCTCCGCGGCTGGCGACGGGAGCCGGCTGCTCGACCTGCGCGGCGCGCCGAACCACGTCTTCGGTCCAGAGCGCCGACGGCTCGACTCCGTCGCTGCCCTGAACGTGCGCGCGCTCGTGGCGAGCCTCGGCGTGCGAGACCTCTGCCGACGACTCGGCCTTCGCGGGCGTCTGCAGCGCCGTCGACAGCGCCTCGGCCGCGCTCGGCCGCACCGTGCGCGCCGTCAGCCGCGCCTTCACCGCCGACGACAGGTCCACGGGCGGCTCTCGCGAAGGAATCACCGGCTCCTGGGCCACGGCCTGCGCGAGCGACTCGACCTGCTCGGCCGTCACCTGCGGCGCCTCGGAGGCCAGCATCGCTCCCAGCCGCAGCTTCGGGCGGGCGCGCGAGACGTTGGCGTCGAATGCCTTCTTCATCGTTCGTTCTCCTTCGCGTTCCTCACGCCGACTTCGCTTCCACCTGCGGGGCCACCTTCGCGCTCGACTGCAGGCGGCGAATCACCTCGTCGATGAGCACCTGCACGTCACCGGCACCCTTCGAGTCGCGGTCGAACGCGAAGATGGGCTGGCCCTCACTCGAGGCCTGGGCGAAGCGCGTGCACTGCCGCACCACCTGCGGCATCAGGTACTCGGGGTAGTGCTCCTTGAGCGCCTCGAGCGCTTCCTTCGCGAGCTTGAAGGTGGCGTTGAAGGCGTTCACCACGATGAAGACGTGGTCGAGCACGTGGCCCAGGTCTTCCTCGAGGCTCTGCACCGTCTCGAACAAGAGCTTCAGGCCGTGGAACGAGAGGAAGTCGGCCAGCACCGGCACGATGAGGTCGTCGGCGGCCATCAGCGCGTTGAGGTTGAGCAGCCCGAACGACGGCGGCGCGTCGAAGATGATGAAGTCGTAGTGCGCCTCGACCTCTTTCAGCGCGTTCTTCAGCTTGAACTCGCGGCCGGCCATCGGCATCAGCGCGAGGTCGACCGTCGACATCGTGAGGTTCGACGGAATGAACTCGAGGTTCGGCAGCTGCGACTTCTGGATGGCCTGGGTGATGGGGGCCTTCTTCACCAGCACGTTGAGGAGCGTGTGCTGAAAGTCCTCGCCCTCGAAGCCCAGGCACTTGGTGGCGTGGCCCTGGCTGTCGAGGTCGACGAGCAGCACGCCGTAGCCCATCTCGGCGAGCCGCCAGGCGTACGACGTCGACAGCGACGTCTTGCCGGTGCCGCCCTTGAAGTTGAGGAACAGCTGCTTCCGCGTGCCGACCGAGGGCGGGTAGAGGTTCAGCTTCGCGCGGAGGTCCCACACGTCTTCGGGCGTGTAGGCGTCCTTCTCGAGCGAGGCCTTGAGCGACTTCGGCGTGATGCCGAGCAGCTCGGCGGCGAGGCGTGGCGGGTAGGAGGGCGTTTCCATGTCGGTCCCTTCAGGCGACGAAGTACTTGAGGCCGCGGCGCACGACGTGACCCTGCGACATCAGCTCGCCGCAGGCCGCGCGGACGGCCTCGAGGGTGGTGTGCAGTGACGCCGCGAGCGCATCGGCGCTCTGGCCACGAATGGCGGCGCGCAGCTCGGTGAGCACGCCCACGTGGAGCGACACCTCGACCGGCGCGTCCACCTCGAGCACCGCGACCCGGCCCGTCGCGTGGAGCGCAGCTCCGGACGCCGGGCGATGAGACGTTGCGTCCACGCGGGTCGACCGGGGGCTCGCGTCGTGCGCGGGGGCCGGGCTCCGGAGCGGAGGATGCTGAACGAACGCCTCGGCCGACGCGTGGTCGAGTCCCGACGCTCTGAGAGAAGCGCGCCCAGTGACGACGGGCTCGAGGACAGGCCCACCAGCAACCGCCGTCTCGCCCACGACCGCGCCACGCAGCGATACCGTGGGACCGAGTGCTGGAGCACCGGACGACGCTGCGGTGTGCACGACCGGCGCACCATGCAGAACCTCGGAGAGGTCGGCGGCGGCGACGACTGCGCTCTTCGCGGCGGTGTGCACGACCGGCTTCGCGCCATGCAGAACGTCGGAGGGGTCGGCGGCAGCGACAACTGCGCTCTTCGCGGCGGTGTGCACGACCGGCGCACCACGCAGCGACAAGTCTTCGACCGCACCGTGCGCCGCCTGCGGTGCACCGTCCACCCCGGGCGCGCGGGCCGTCCGAGCGGCCAGGGCGTGTCCAGCCGCAGGGAGCGCCGCCACCAGCTTCGCCTTCACCGGGTTCGAGGGCACCTGGGCGAGCCGGCGCACTTCGCGTCGTCGTTGCGCCTCGTCGAGGTCGACGAGCTGGCTCACGTCCTGGCCAAGCAGCCGCGAGAGCGCCTGGCTCGCCGAGCGACGCACGCGCACCTCGGGGTCGCGCATGGCCGTCATCAACCACGGCCGCGCCGATTCCAGTCCGCTCGCGCCCAGGACCAACGCCGCCAGCGAGCGCACGTCGGGGTGCACGTCACGAATCGCCGTCTCTCCGAGCTCGAGCGCGGCTTCGCCGGTGAGGCTGAGCGCGAGCAGCGACGCACGACGGCGCACCGCCGAGTCTGGGTCCTTCACGGCGGCCGCGAGGTGGGGGCCGGCCTGCGCGGCGTCGAGCTTGAGCAGCGCCTTGAGCGCCGTCATGCGCACCTCGGGCGAGGGAGCGCTGAGCTGCGGCACCACCACCGGCACCGCTTCGGCCTTCGCGAGGTGCGACAGCGCCTCGAGGAGCGCCACCTTCACGCGCGCTTCCGTCTCGGCGTGCAGGGCCGTGGCGAGCGCGGGCGCAGCCGCCGGGTGACCGAGGGCGGTGAGCCGCTCCGCTGCGCGCACCCGCGCCGACGCATCGGGCGCCGAGAGCTCGCGCACCGAAAACCCGAACAACGTCTCTTCGGTCCGACCCGCGAAGGGGCTCGCGCGCTCGAGAGAAGCGAGCTCGGCCGCCGACACCGTGAGCCGCCCCTGCGCCTCGAGCGCCTGCGCCTGCGTCGTGATGTACGAGGGCTTCGGCTCGCTCGCGGCAGGCGGGGCTTCGACGGCCGGCGGCGGCATGATCAGAACCGGCGCGCTCCCGGCCGAAGGGCTCCGACGCAGAATCACCTCACTGCGCAGCTCGGCGATGAAGGACGCGAGGTCGAAGTCGCTCGTCTCACCATTGAGGCGCGAGGCGTCGAGGATCTTCCCCAACAGCTCCGCGCGCTCCCGCCGCAGCGCCTCGGCCACCGTCGCGGCCTCTTCCCGCTCCGAGTGGGCACGCTGGGTGCGCACCTCGAGCTCCGCGATGACGCGCCTGAGCTCGATCTCACGCTGCGAGGCCTGCGCGAGCTCGCCCTTCACCCGGTCGCGCTCCGCCTGCGCCTGCGCGAGGTCGTTGCTGAGCTGCGCGGCCCGCGCCTCGAAATAGACGATCTTCTCCAGCGCGCTTTTCAGCAACGCATCGGGGCGCTCATGGCTCACGTCGATGGCCTTTCGTGCCGGTTGATCGCAGCGACAGCTCCGTCAAGAATTCGAGCGTAGCGGCCTGTAGCGGCTTGTCTCTTTTTTGACCGACGGCACCCTATGTGGCAGGCGTCGCCTTGTAAACCCCTGATTCTGCTGAACTTTTGCCGCACCCCGGCGAATCACCGCCGAGGCCGATTTACCGGCCTGCGCGCAATCGGCAGGGCTCCGAACGGGAGGTGCTGGAGCGCCCTTTCAGCGGCGCCCGCGGCCCGATCCACCGTCGTCGGATCCACTCGGGGCGGTGCGCGGCGTTCGTGCGTCGGCTGGCACGCCGACGGTCACAGCTGACGTTTCCGACACAGCGCCCGTGCCATGACGCGCACCAGCGCCTCGTAACCCTGGCGGTCACACGGCGTGACCGAGCCCCTCACGATGGCCGGCTGCCGCCGTTGCAGTCGCACGGAACTCCACGCCGAACGCACTGGCACTCGGCTTGCGCTGCGCCGCGTGGCGTTTCCCCTTTCCTGGAGGTCCCGATGCGACCCGTGACTCGATGGCTGTCGGCTGTTCTCGTCCTGCTCGTCGGCTGTGAAGGCAAACCACCCGAGCCCCCACCTGGACCTGCAGCAGCATGGACGCTGAAGGCGCCCGAGCGCGTGGTGGCGTCGGCGAGCAGCCCCACCCCCTTCACCGTCGAGGTGTCGAGCGGCGGTCCGAGCGTGACGTTCTCGGTCGAGGGTCTGCCGGCCGGCGTGTCGTCGACGTTCGCTCCAGCCACACCGGCGACCCGCGCGGTGGTGACGCTCACCGTGGCCGACGGCACCGCGCCCACTTCGAGCTCGTTCACGCTGCGCGCGACGGCCGACGGCGCCGAGCAGAAGGCGACGCTTCGCCTCGACGTGGTGGGCGCTCCGAAGGCGCCCACGCGCCGCCCCGAGGTCACCGTCACGATGGACTCGCTCTTCTACGCAGCCGGCAGCCCCGTCAGCGCGGTGGTCGACTTCGACGCGTTGACGCCGCCCTCCCAGGTGGCGCTGTTCTTCAGCTCGACCGACTCCCTCGACGTCGAGCGCGTCGTGCTCGAGCGCGGCGTGGGCAACACGTTTCGGCTGACGACCGGCCTGCCCACCCGCGCGCTGACCTCGGGAGCCACCGCCACGCCCAGCGACGGCACGCTCGAGCTGCACCCGGGCGACACCTTCTACGCGCTGTACTTCGTCGACGCGGCGCAGCTCCCCGGCCTCGAGGTGGGGCTCGTGTCCGATGTGGCCTTCCTCGATGGCCCCGCGCGCCCCGAGACGCCCACCCGCGTCGACGCGGCGCTCGCCCTCACGCGTGACGAAGCGTCGGCCTCGCGGCCCATCGCCACGCTGCTGCGGAAGAACGAGCTGCCGTTGCAGTTCGCCGCGAAGGAGCTCATCGCCACGCCTTCCAACCAGCGTGAGCTCGACCGCATCCTCTCGCTCACGCAGGGCCGCATCGTCGACCAGCAGCCCGTGGGCCTCGAGGGCACGCAGACGTCGTACCTGCTCGAGGTGCCGGCCGACCGCGTGACACCGGAGCGGCTGAGCGTCATGCGCCACTTCCTCGGCGAACAGGGCGAGCTCGCCTCGAGCCGGCCCGAAGGTCTGGGCCTGTACGGCCTCGCGCTCCTCGCGCGGCTCGAGGGCCTGCCCGTCACCATCAACCCGCGCCTGCAGGGCCAGGCCGCGCCCACCACCGTCGAAGGCGGGCCGCTCGGCGACAACATGAAGGCGCTCGGCCGGGCCATGGACACCACGCCGTGTCTCCCCGGCGCCGACGCGGGCAACCCCTGCGTGCGCAACGTGCCCGCGCTGTGGACGTACCTGTCGCTGATGGACCGCGACACCCAGCGCGTGCGCGTCGCGGTGCTCGACTATGGCTTCGCGCCCAACGCCGACTTCCGCCGCGAGGCCGACGGTGGCCTGCGCGAGTGCGACATGACGAGCTCACCGATGCGGTGTGGCGCTGGTGCCGCCACCGCCGCGCCCGCCGCGGGAGCCTTTGGTGGTCAGCGTGTGTGGCACGGCACCGGGAGCGTCACGTCTCTCGGCGGCGTCGTGAACGACGGCTTCGGTGGCGCCGGCACGGGCGGGCAGGTGGCCGTGCCGATGCTGTACCGCTACGACAACCTGGGCTTCGTCTTCGGCATCGGCCGCGGTGTGCGCCAGGCCGTCGTCGACGGCGCGTCGGTCATCAACATCAGCGCGGGCTACCCCTGCAGCGTGGCCGTCAACGTGGGGCCCGACCTCGACGTGTGCACGCCCGTCGGGCGCGCCTCCATCTGCGGCGTGGTGAGCGCGGGCGCGCTCGGCGCCGCGGCCCTGGTGTGCAGCCTGCCGCTCCCCGACTTCGGCATCTCGTGCGCGGTGGCCACCGGCGTCGCGGTCACGGCGGTAAGCGCCTGCGTCGGCGCGCTGGCGACGAACTTCGGGCTGGGAGACCCGCGCGATGCCATGCGCTCGGGCATCGTCTACGCCCGGAGCCGCGGCGTGCCCGTCGTCGTCTCGGCCGGCAACGCCTACCCGAGCGACGTGCTGCCCGAGGTGATTCGGGACTACGTCAACCTCGGCGACCGCACGACGAACCGCTGGGGCGTGGTGCCGGCGATGTTCCCCGAGGTCATCGCGGTGGGCGCCGTGAACCCCTCGCTCGACAACGACGAGTTCTTCGGAGCGCGCGTCGACGTCTGGGCGCCCAACCGCACGCGCTACCTGCGGCCGATGGGCGACACCGACCCGTCCGCGCCGACCATGTTCGACGACTTCAGCGGCACCTCTGACGCGTCGCCCTACACGGCGGGCGTGGTGGCGGCGATGCAGGCCGTCAACCCGGCGCTCAACCCACAGACCCCGGGCCTGTCGGCCGCCGACCGCCGCGTGCTGACCGACCGGGTGCGCGCGATTCTGCGTGAGACGGCATGGACGAACGCGCAGCTCGTGCGGCTGGGCTTCACCGACCAGCCCGTCGAGCGCCCGCGCCTCATCAACCCGCTCGCCGCCGTGAAGCTCGCCGGCCGGAGCGCGCGGCCCGACCTGCTCGCGCTCGGCTACGACGACCAGCTCAACTTCGAAGAGGCCCTCACGCCCGACGACACTGCGGCCCAGGCGCGGGTGCTGCGCGCCGCCGACGGGTGGCAGACGGGCTCCATCGTCGACATCGCGGCCACGCGCATGATGTCGGCGCCGACCGACGTCGACTACTTCCGCGTGCCCGGCGTCTCGCCCAGCGGCGCGATGGTGGTGCAAGAGGTGCGCATTCGGGTTCTCGGAGACACCTCGGAGCAGCCCGTGCTGGTGACCGACCGCGCGCTGGTGCAGGCGCAGCGGGTCTCGCTCACGCGCCTCGGCGACGAGTGGGAAGCCATCTATCGGTTCGTCACTCGCGAGCGAGACCTCGTCTTCGGCCTCACCGCGGCGCCCTTGCAGGACTTCGCCTACCGCCTCCGCCTCGAGGCGCTGACGCCGGCGACGCCGGTGGTGACCATCACCGACCCGGTCGCTGGCACGAGCCCGCGCGTGTGCCTCAACCAGGCGCTGCGCCTCGCGGGCACCATCACCTACCCGCCGACCACCTTCACCGAGACGGCCGGGCGGTGGAGCATCGACGGCCTGGTGGTGCGCACCGGGTCGCTGACGGCCATGCCCATCTTCCAGACGCTGGGCATGCGTCGGGTGACGTTCGACTTCGGCGGCGTCTCCGACTCGGTGATGGTCGAGGTCGTCTCGTGCACGGTGGTGGTGCGAATGGTGACGCCGGCGATGAACGTGTCGGAGTACCCACCGGGCTCGAGTGGCTTCCTCGCGGTGCCGCTCGTGGGTGAGGTGCGCGACGGCTCGGGCGTGGTGCTCCCGTCGTCGAACTACACCTTCGAGTGGGTCACCGACCGGGCCGACGTGCAGCCGGGTGGGCCGACGAGCGGCACGCAGGTCGTGGCGACCGGGTCGTCGGTGACGGGCTCGTTCTACGCCCAGCCCGGGCAGGTCGCGACCGAGCACCGCCTCGTGCTGGTGGTGAGGCAGGGCGGCGTCGAGGTGGGGCGCTCGAACGTGCGGCTCATCACGGTGCTCCAGCTCATCTGATCCACCATCAGAGATGAGCGCTCACTCGGGCGCGAGGACTTCCGGGGAGTTGGGGGAGGCGAGGCGCGTGAAGGACGCGCCGGCCGCAGTCTCACCCCTTCACCCGGAGCCTCCGTCATGTCGCTGCGCCTCGTTCTCCTGTCCGCGGTCGTGTTCCACACCGCCTGCGCCGTTTCGCTCAAGCCGCCCCGCGACGCGGCCACGGCGCGCAAGATCGAAGCCACCTATGGCAGCTCGGTGATGAAGCTCGAGGAGTTCTCGGTGACGGGCGCCGCCGAGGACAGCGTGAAGGTCGGGCTCACCATCAACGGCCTGGGCTTCGTGAAGATCTCGTGCACGGCGGGCGCGGAGAAGGCGGTGATGCGCCTCGGCTCGATGAAGCTGAACCACCCGCCGTACTTCATCAACTGCCAGGGCGACGGCGGCTTCACCTTGAAGGTCGCTGGAAACCCCGAGCGGCCGCTGTCGGGGCTGGTGACGTGGCGCGGCGAGCAGTACCGCGTGAAGACGGTCTTCGAGACCGCCGAGCAGGGCGAGAGCGCGCACCTCGGCTTCGTGGTCGAGGCGCACGACGGCTGGGTCGGTACCTCGGACATTCAGGGCACCACCTGGGTGACGCAGCCGGTGCGCGAAGAGGCGCGCGAGGCGCTGGTGCTCGCGAACTTCGCGTGGGCTTCGCGCCGCACGGTCATCACCCGCGAGGCGTCGGGCTTCGTCATCAACAAGATTTGAGGAGCGGCCACGTTCTCGGTCACCCTCGGAGAGTGGTGCTAGCCTCTCTCCGATGACCAGAGACACGCCGTGGTGGCTCTCGGGAGTGGTGGTCGCGCTGTCGTCGTGCGTACTCGCTCCCATCGAGTTCGAGGGTCTCAGGTGTGATGCAGACCGCCCGTGCGCCGAGGGCTACCGCTGCGTCGCCAACGTCTGCACGCGAGGAGACGGAGGGACTGGCACCGGTGGTGGGTCTGCCGGTGGTACGTCTGGCGGCACGTCAGGTGGAGTTGCTGGTGGTTCGGCTGGCGGTGCTGCTGGCGGCCTGGCGGGTGGATCCGCCGGTGGTTCTTCCGGCGGCTCCGCGGGCGGCACGTCAGGTGGTTCGGCCGGTGGTTCTTCCGGCGGCTCGGCGGGCGGCACGTCAGGTGGATCTGCTGGTGGTGCTGCGGGCGGCACGTCAGGTGGATCCGCTGGTGGTGCTGCGGGCGGCACGTCAGGTGGATCCGCTGGTGGTGCTGCGGGCGGCTCGGCGGGTGGATCCGCTGGCGGCTCCGCGGGCGGCACATCAGGTGGTTCGGCCGGTGGTTCTTCCGGCGGCTCCGCGGGCGGCACATCAGGTGGTTCAGCCGGTGGGTCTTCCGGCGGCTCCGCGGGAGGATCAGCCGGTGGTGCTGCTGGCGGCTCGGCGGGTGGATCCGCTGGCGGCTCGGCGGGTGGATCCGCTGGCGGCTCAGCGGGCGGCACGTCAGGTGGTGCTTCCGGCGGCTCGGCGGGCGGCACCTCCGGAGGAACCGCCGGTGGGTCTTCCGGCGGCACAGCGGGTGGCTCCTCCGGCACGAGCGATGGCGGGCCGAGCGACGGCGGTACGGACGGCGGCGTCGTGGGACCGACCCACCCTGCTGGCGTCCTCATCGGCCGTACTGTGACGCCCGCGGGCACTTTCGGTGTGGTGGTCTCTTCGACGGGCACGGTGTTCGCGTCGGTCTTCAGCGGTTCGGTCATCCGCGGAGACGTGTTCACCCGCACCTTCCCCGTCTCGATTCCCGTCACGGGGAGCGCGTACGAAGTCACCCTGACGGCTGACGAGCGCTTCGTCCTCGTCGGCCACCAGAACAGCAGCGCCGGCCCCATCACCATCATCAACGCCGCCACCAACGCCACCGTCACCACGGTGCCGACGCCCGGCGGGGTCGTCTCGAGCGCGCGCGACCAGACGGGCCTGCGACTGTTCTTCGGGCTCGTCGACACGCCGAACCTCATCGAGGTGCGCGTGCAGGCCGACGCAGGGTGGAGCAGCCGCCTCATCGGCCTCGACGCCGGCGTGGGCTTCTTGTCGGGCGCGATGAACGGGCTCGGCTACGACCCACTCCGCGACACGCTCTACGTCACGCACACCAGCGGTCGGCTCTTCACCGTTCCCTCCACGGGCGGCACGGCCTTCATCAGTCCTGCCATCGGCACCATGCGCGGCGCGGCCTTCGACGCTCGACGCGACCGGTTCTATGCCGTCGACGAGATGGGCGCTGGAGTCACCCGCACGACGCCGCTCCTCGCGCCGGTGAACCAGCCTCCGATGATTCCCACCGCCTGGGGCGCCGCGCTCACGCCCGATGCCCACGAGCTCTGGGTCACCAACTCGAACGCGGGCACGCTGCACATCATCGACCTCATCGGCACGACCGGCACCCGCACCGTCAGCGGGCTGGGCCGGCCCCGGAAGATCGCCTTCGAGCCCTCGGGGCGCCGCGCCGTCATCGCCAACGAGAACGGAGAGGTCCTCTTCTTCCAATGACGCGCCACGCTCTGCTGCTCGCCGTGCTGCCAATCGCCTTCGCGCAGGCCGCCGAAAAGCCCAACCCGTACCTCGCGCAGGCTCGTGTCTTCTACCAGGGCGCCGAGTTCAAGAAGTGCGTCGACCGCCTCAAGCAGGCCGACAAGTGGGACTCGTCGGTGCGCGAGAAGGCCGAGGTCGCGCTGTACCAGGGGCTGTGCCGGTTCTACCTGAAGAAGGTGACCGAAGCCGAAGCTGACTTCGTACGCGCGCTCGAGCTCGACCCGTCGCTCGAGCTGCCGGCCGCGACGTCTCCCAAGATCGTCGAGGTGTGGAAGCGGGCGCGGCTGGTGGTGCCCGCACCCGAGCCGCCGCCAGAACCGGCTGCTCCACCGCCGCCACCCACGCCGGCGTCAGTCGTCGAGAGGCCCGCGCCCACCCCGGCGCCAGCCAACGCCGTCGAAGCGCCTGCGCCCGAGCCGGAGCGCCGCGTGCCCGTGCTGGCCATCACCGCCGGGAGCGTCGCCGTCGCGGCCACCATCGCCGCCGCGAGCTTCGGCCTGCTCGCCAACTCGAACGACGCCGCCGCGCGCTCGGCCAGCTTCCAGGTCGACGCCATCGCCTCGCGCGGCCGCGCCGAGACGTTCGCGACGGTGACGAACGTCTCGTGGGGTGTCGCAGCAGCGGCGGCGGTGACGGCCCTGGTGTTGTTGCTCCTCCAACGCTGAGGCCACCGTGGACGCGCCGGGCTCCATCGGGAAGTACCGGGTGCTCAAGCACCTCGCCACGGGCGGCATGGGCGAGGTGTTCCTCGCGCGCCAGGACGGCCCGCGGGGCTTCGCCAAGCTCGTCGTCATCAAGCGCCTGTTGCCGCAGTACGCGCGCGACCCGGGCTTCCTCGAGATGTTCCTCAACGAGGCGCGGCTGGCGGCGCAGCTGCACCACCCCAACATCGTGCAGGTGTTCGACCTCGGTGAAGAGTCGGGGCTCTTCTACCTGGCGATGGAGTACGTGCACGGCGCCACCCTGCGGGCGATTCGGCAGAAGCTCGCCGAGCGCAACGTGCCGGTCGACCCGCTGCTGGCGGCGGCGCTGGTGGCGCAGGGGCTCCACGGGCTGCACCACGCGCACACCCTCACGAGCGACGGCGGGCAGCTGCTGCGCATCGTCCACCGTGACGTCAGCCCCGACAACCTGCTGGTGGGCTTCGACGGCGCGGTGAAGGTGGTGGACTTCGGCATCGCCAAGGCGACGTCCGGCGCCTCGACGACGACGACGGGCACGGTGAAGGGCAAGTTCGCGTACATGGCGCCCGAGTACCTCGCGGGCGACGCCATCGACGGGCGCGCCGACGTCTATTCGATGGGCGTGGTGCTGTACGAGCTGCTGGTGGGCTCGCGGCCCTTCCGCGGCAACAGCGAGCCGGCCCTCATCATGGCCATCATGCGCGACGCACCGCCGCCGCTGCGTGAGAAGGCCGCGCACGTGCCGGCGGCGCTCGAAGCCATCGTCGACC
>JALOQF010000601.1 GCA_025459425.1 Myxococcaceae bacterium
GGTTTGCGCACCCCGACTATGCAGCCCACGAGCGCGTCTTCGTCGACGGCGAGGAGAAAGTGCGCGTCACCCTGGCCAGAGAAGAACGGGTGGTACGCGAGGCCGTGGTCGAGCACGAAGCGGTCACGCCCGTCGTCGATGGGGTACGAGATGTCGCGCTCGAGCGCTCCGAGCCGCGCCGCCCACGGGCCCGGTCGAGAGCGTGTACCTGGCCGACCTCAAGGTGGCGACGCCCTGGCGCGGGCGCGGGGTGCCGGCGCGGCTGCTCACCTCGGCGCTGGGCCTGTGGGCGCGCAGTCCCCGCCGGCTGTCGTGGCGCTTCGCCTTCGGAGCCGCGATGCGTGGCGAGCGGGGAGACGTGATGCGCGCGGCCCGTGGCCTGTCACCCATGAAGCTGGGGGCGGCCGTGGCGCTGCTCGACGTCTACTTCGTCGAACCCGGGCGGCTCGCGGCGCTCGAGGTCACGGGCGCGCCGCCGCCGATGACGGGTGGTGGGCTCGACCTCAGCCCTGCGGTGACGCAGGACGTGGTGTCGACGGCCGGCGCGAAGGACTTCGTGCTGCAGTCGACGGGAGCGCCGTGGCCGCTCGTGCACCTGCCTGCCGGGCCCCACCGGTGGGGCCGCTCACACGCCGACTACCTCGCGCGAGGCGGCCGTGCGCTGGTCGCCGCGAAGGCACCGGGGCCTGCCTGCTTCGCGCTCGACGTTCGTCGTCTGGCCGAGCGCGAGTTCCTCTCGGCGCAGGGTATTCGTCCGGGAGCCGCGTGCACCGTCTACGGCTTCTCGACGACCGGGCGAACACGCGGGGCGGCGTGGGTGCACCTGGCGACGAGTGACATCTGAGGGCGTCGGCGGAAGGGGCGTGAGCGGTCGCGCCTGGC
This sequence comes from Myxococcaceae bacterium, assembly GCA_025459425.1. Lineage (GTDB taxonomy): Bacteria > Myxococcota > Myxococcia > Myxococcales > Myxococcaceae > Xiheimicrobium. The sequence goes on from JALOQF010000601.1 coordinate 883, forward strand.
TGCCGGCTGGGGGGCGCTCGCCTGGACAACGTGGACCCCCTGCCAGCGCGGCCGTGTTCGACGTCATGACCGCCGCTCATCGGCCGCGACCACTCGCCGCAGGCTGGCGGCGCCCGGCGCCGCTATGAGGCGACCATGGCGAAGTGGCTCACCCTGGTTGGACTTCTCGCGCTGATGACGCTCGGGCTCCTCGTCGGGCTGAAGGTCTCGGGCCCCTCGCGCCTCGACCGCGCCGAGGCCCTCGCGCATCAGGAGAAGAAGTCGCTCGAGCCCCTCTTCCCCGCGCCAGCCTTCTCGTACCGCGACCACCGGGGGGCGCTCGTCACGCCGCAGTCGCTCGCCGGAACGCCGTACGTCGCGAACTTCATCTTCACCACCTGCCGTACCATCTGCCCCCTCATCACCGCGAAGATGGTGCAGCTGCAGCGCGCGCTGCCCGGTGTCCCCGTGCGCTTCGTCTCGTTCTCCGTCGACCCGGAAGGTGACACGGCCGAGGCCCTCACGGCCTACGCCACGAAGTGGGCGCCAGACGAGCCGCGCTGGAGCCTGCTGGTGACGGACGAGCGGACGCTCCCGGTCACCGTGGCCGGCTTCCACGTCACCGCCGAGAAGGCGAAGGCCGGGTCGCTCGACCCCATCATCCACTCGTCGGTCTTCGTGCTCGTGGACGGGGCGGGCCTGGTGCGGGGCGTCTTCGACAGCGAGCACTCGAGCGACCTGAAGGCCCTCACGAACGCCGTGCGCACGCTGACGAACGCCGCGCCCGCGACGCTCGAGCCGCTGCCCACCGAGGGCGTCGAGCTGTACCACGCGCTGTCCTGCGCGAGCTGTCACGAGGCGCCCGAGCTGGCGCCGCCGGTGCTGGGCCGCCGCGGCGCGCGCATCGAGTTCGACAACGGCCTCGTCACCACCTTCGACGAAGCCTACGTGCGCGAATCGCTGCTCGCCCCCGACGCCAGACGGGCGAAGGGCTACCCCCTGCACATGCCGGCCTACGACGGCATCGGCGCGGCGGCGCTCGACACCCTCGTTCGGTACGTGCTCGAGGCGCCGGCCACGCCCACGGCGGCGGGCGGCCACGCCGAGGTCGCGCTCGACCCCGTCTGCCACATGCAGGTGCGCGTCTCGTCCGACACGCTGGCCTCGGAGCAGGGCGGCCGGCGGACCTACTTCTGCTCGAAGCACTGCCTCAAACGTTTCGAAGCGACGCCCGGGGCCTTTCTCTCGAATGATGGTGGGCGATGAAACACAGAAGCGCCACCCATACCCACCCCTGCGCGCGCCCTCGTCGAGGCCTGCGCTGAAGCAAGGCCGGGCGCCGCCATGATCGGCGCTTCTGCCAGCCCGGGCAAAAGGCTTGGCAGGGTCGATACCGTATGACAAATCGCCCGCCTACGCGGGGGACCGAGCAGTCGCAGCACCACCGCCGTGGAGTCAATCGAACATGCACCGACTCATGAGTGTGAGCCTGGCCTTCGCGATGATGGCGAGCCTCGGCTGCATCCGGCCCGAGGGCGCCAAGAAGACGCTGTCGGGTCAGGAGCTGTACGCCGCCTGTGCCTCGTGTCACGGCGAGACAGGCGCGGGGAACGCGAGCATCGCGGCGCCGAACATCGCCGGGCTGCCGGCCTGGTACGTCGAGGCGCAGCTGGCGAAGTACCGCAGCGGCGTGCGCGGCTACCACCCCGAAGACCACGAGGGCCTGCGCATGCGCCCCATGTCTCGTCAGATGATGGACGAGGCCGAGGTGAAGGCCGTCTCGGCGTACGTGGCGACGTTGCAGGCGGTGAAGGCTGCGCCGTCGATTCAGGGCGGTGACGCGACCGCGGGCGCCGGCCAGTACGCGGTGTGCCAGGCGTGCCACGGCGACAAGGGCCAGGGCCTCGAGGCGACGAAGGGCCCGCCGCTCGCCGGTCAGTACGACTGGTACCTCGTCAGCCAGCTCAAGAAGTTCAAGGGCGGCCTCCGGGGCACCCACCCGCTCGACACCACCGGTGCGCAGATGCGGCCGATGGCGACGATGCTCGCCGACGAGCAGGCGATGAAGAACGTCGTCGCCCACATCGCCACCTTCTCGCGCTGA
>JALOQF010000602.1 GCA_025459425.1 Myxococcaceae bacterium
ACGTTCGCCCGCACCATGGCGATCGACTCGTTCATCTTGGGCACCTGGTCGTTCAGGTCCCTGATGTTCTGCTCGAGGATCAGCTCAGGGTCTTCGATGGTGCTGACGAAGAAGCCGACGAAGCTGCGCATTGCCCGCTTGAAGCGTTGCCACATGATGGCTCGATCTCCCTGATCCGCCGGGCATGGGCGCCCGACCCGTTACCCAGCACTGTACCGCCGTTCGAACGACACGTCCTCACCCGAGGCGCCATTGCATCGGTGACACACGAAGGGCGAACAACCTGGGGCGCAGGTCCGTTCCCGGGAGGCCAAGCGCCTGAAACGAGGTGGGTTACTGGCCGCTGAGCGAGGGCCCGATGGTGGTGCCGGCCTGGAGCCGCCCACCCATCTCGGCTTCCCCCCACGCGACGCCGTCGATGGCACCGCGCTCGATGATGAAGCGCAGATCCTTGTACTCGCCGGGCGGCAGCCGCATGCGGTAGTTCGGCCCGCCACCGAAGAAGCCCCAGCGGTAGCTGCGGCCGTCGAAGCGCTCGAGCTCGAGGCCGACCTCTTGCCGGCCGAGGGTGTCTCGCACCACCTGGCCGCCGACGCGCAGCGGGCCCGTCACCAGCACCGTGTCGTAGCGGATGTCGTCGTTCACCGCCGCGTCCGGGTCGATGAGAATCTGCGCCGCCACCTGGGTGAAGCCGCGGGCGTACTCGGGGAACAGGTCGGTATCGATGACGAAGAAGACGTCGTAGCTCCCCCTCGGCAGGCGCACGCGGAACTGGCCGTCTTCGGCCGTCACCGCGCGCTTGAGGAAAAAGCTGTTGCGGTACTCGGGCGAGCGGTTCGCGAAGTAGAACGTTCCCACGGGCACACCGGCCGGCGGCGGCTTGCCGTCGATGGTGAGGCGGCCCTGGTAGTAGCCGGTGTCGATGTTGATGGGCAGGCGCGACGGGCCCATGATCGGCATGAGCCGGTTGACGATGAACCAGCCGTCGACGAGGTCTTCGGCCAGCTCGTCGCTCATCTGCAGCACGACGAAGTAGTTGTTCGTGAAGGTGCGCAGCGAGAAGGACGACGACTCGAGCGGCACCTGGAACTCGACGAAGACGTCGGAGTTCGCGGCGCTCGAGAAGCCATACATGAACATGTTCCAGGCGTAGGTGGGCCTGGGCACCACGGGCACGCCGTCGATGCTCAAGCTGCCTTCGACGGGCACGGTGTCGATTCGGGCGTTGAGGCGGCGGTCGGTGCGCAGGTCGATGGCGCCCACCAGCGGCACGTTCGACACCTCGGCCGGGTAGGAGCGGTCGGGCGCTCCGATGAAGCTCAGGCCGACGCCGTACTCGCCCCGCGGCACCATGCCCGTGATGGTCTCATAGCCACCCTCGTGGTGCGTGCGGACGCTGGCGGTGCGCTCCCCTGGAATCGTGTAGCTCAAGGTGAAGTCCGCGCCCGGGCGGCGATCCGGGAGCGGCATGCCGTCCATCAGCACCTCGCCCTCGAGCGTCGCGGTGGGAATGTCGATGTCGAAGGCCTGGTCGCGGTCGAACACGAGCTGTGACGGCGACACCATGTAGCGGCGCAGCTCGGTGCCGTAGAGGGCGCGCGGCGGAGCGTTGAGGAAGAGGGCGAACTGACCCGAGAGCAGCTTGAGCTCGTACGAGCCGGCCTGGCTCTGCGTCGAGACCCGCTGGTTCGCGGCGCTGTTGAGGCGCGAGGCGCCGGTGGTCTCGAGCCCGATGTCATCGGGCGCGCGGGTGGGCACGAAGGGCAGGCCTCCGAAGAGCGCCGACCCCGCGAGCGTGTGCGAGGTGGCCTCGAGGCGACGCACCTGGTCGTTGCGCAGGTCGATGGGCCCGGTGTCGATGAGGCCCTCGTGCGTGAGGAACACGCCCGCCGGCTGGTAGTAGAAGATGTCGTAGTTCGCGCGCATCACCTTGACGTCGTACTGACCGGTCGTGCTCGGCAGCGCGCCTTCCCACTCGGAGACGCCCCGGCCACCGCGGAACTCGAACTTCACCCCCGCGGCCGGCCGCTGGTTGAGCAGCACCTGCCCCGTCGCCGAGCGCAGGGCGACGCAGAGGCCAAACACCACCGCGCCGTCGGGCGTGTCTTCGACGCCACCGTCATCGAGGGTGATGCGGCCGAACGACTCGGGCGGGCAGTTCTCTCCAGCAGCGGTCCAGACCATCGGGCCCGGCCCCGCGTCTTGCGCCACCACCGTGGGCCTGCCGGCGTCACGGGCGAAGGGCGGCTGCACCTCGGTATCCGGGTCGACGTCGAGGTTCGGTGCCAGGTTCGGGCACCCGCCGAGCACGAGCCCCGCCAGCACCCACACTCCAACCGTCTGCGATGGACGCTTCACCACGTGCTCCCGGCCAGAGGGTACCGACACCACCCTCCATTGTGCGCGCGATCAAGCAAACGCAACGCCATGATGCAACCCCCCGGGCTTTCTTGCGAAAACTGACGGCCTGCGTCGAAGACCGGGGCAGGCCGACCGGCGACGGGCAGTGGCTGCCAGCCCGCTGGCGGTCGGGAAGCGCGGTTCGGGCGCCCAGGAACCGAACAGCGGCTCTTCTTCCGGCGCAACCCGGGCGCCGAGATGGCGGCGGTCTACGAGGGCGAGATCCCGCTTCCGTCGAAGGTGAACCGCCGCGGGCCGAAGGCCATCGACGCGGTGGTGATGAAGGCGCTCGAGCGCAATCGGGACAAACGGAACAGGCCCGGCGCGGGCGGCTCGACGCTCGTCCCCGCGTGACGCGCTGGGTGATGCCTTGAATCGGGGCCGCTGCATGCTCCTGCGAGCAACCCGCGGTCGACCTGGACCAACGCGCGCACGCCATGGACCACCCAGGTTCGAAACAAGCAGCACGGCCCGCACCCACTCGGTGGTTTCGACGACCGAGGGCCCGGAAGCCCCCACCGTGCAGCTTTGGACAGCGCGAAGGCCCTGCACGACAGGG
>JALOQF010000603.1 GCA_025459425.1 Myxococcaceae bacterium
CCTCGTGGGATGACGCCTCGTCCGCGGGCGAGGTAGGTCGTCACCATGGTCTCCGTCGTCCTCCTCGCCCTCGCGGCGGCTCCGCCAGAGCTGGCGCTCCTCTCGAAACCAGTCGACGGCACGACGCTGTCGGTGCGCTGGCAGCCGACCGAGGCCGAGACGCCGTCCGAGCCCTTCGCGCGCCTCGAGGTCCACCCCGACGAGACGTTCCACGGTGTGGCGCTGGCCAACGGCGCGGTCGCGCTGGTGCGGGTGCCAGGCCCGGCTCGCGACCTCTCGTTCGCCGCTACCCTGTCCGTCGTCGCGCCCGGCAAGGCGGAGCGCGTGCTCGCCACCAACGTCGTCCGCGCCTCGCGCCCGGTGCTGATGGGCGCTCGCCTCTTCATCGAGCGTGGCTCGCCAGGCATCGATGCGTCCGATGGTTCGATTCGGGTCGACGCCCTCGAGGTCTCCGAGGTCGACGTCGCGTCCGGCAGGCTCCGCCCGGTCTTCACCACCCGCGGCTTCTGGACCCACCTCGCCGGCGTCTTCGGGCGCGAGCTCGTGCTCTACGTCGCGGAGCCCGAGGGTGCGCGGCTCATCGCCGTGCACGTCGACACGCTCGCGGTGCGCACGTTGAAGGCCGCGCTCCCCCCGCTCGCGCACGACTTCGTCGTCGATGGCGCCTCGAAGGCCGTCCTCTACGCCATCGCCGACCCGGGCATCGAGCGGTGGTTCGTCGAGCGCGTCGACCTGCTGTCGGGTTCGACCTCGCGAGTGGCGGAAGGTGACGTGGCGGCGCTGCTCCCCACGGTGCTGCCGGGCGGCGTCGCGTTCATGCCAGGCCCCGGGCGCGGCCTGCGCTGGCTCACCCGGGACGGCGTGGCGCTGCCTGCGCGCGGGCCCGGGTTCGAGCGCGTCTTCTTCGTCAGCGACGGACTCGTCGTCGGTTGCCACGAAGTTCCAGGCGCGATGCCCAGGCCCTTCGCCGTCCGCGCCCGCGATGGCGCCGACGTGTCCGTCGCCTGGCCGAAGGACGTCATCGTCGAGCCGGCCGGGGTGCGCCGATGAGCCGCGCGCTGATGCTCCTCGTCGCGGCAGTCGCAGGCGACGCGCTGGCGCAGTTCTGCCCGTCGTTCACCGCCTCGAGCCCCAACAACACCGGCGACTGCGCCATCGAGGCGGTCCGCGGCACCAACCCCACCCTCGCCCAGTGGCAGACCATCTTCGACACCGTCTCGAAGGGCCCCGCGTCCTGGGGCTCGAACGGGCCCACCGTCGGCAACATCGGCGCAGGGTGCGGGAGGCCGATGGCGACGGTGATGCAGTCGCCGCGCTTCCCCTGCGAGCTCATCAAGGCCATCTCGATGCAGGAGAGCAGCTGGAAACAGTTCTGCGCGCCCACCACGCCGACTGATCAGCGCGGGAGGCCCGACCAGACCATCATCTCGTTCGACTGCGGCTACGGCATCGGCCAGGTGACGAGCGGCATGCGGCGCTTCGACGCCACGCCCAACTACGACCGCTCCCGCGTCGCGTCCGACCCGCTCTACAACCTCGCCACCGGCATGCAGATTCTCGCCGAGAAGTGGCGGGTGACGAACTGCGTGGGCGACCGGCAGCCGCCCCTCGTCGAGCACTGGTACACCGCCGCGTGGGCCTACAACGGGCTGTCGACGACCAACAACCCGAACAACCCGAACTTCTCCACCACACGCGGCGTCTGCCGGCCCGGTTCCTGTCCGTCGGGCTCGGCGCCCTACCAGGAGCGCGTCTGGGGGTGGATGGAGTTTCCCCCAACGCCTCAGCACTGGCGCGGCCTTCGCCCGGCGTACCCGCGGCTGTCCGACCTCGGCACCGCGTCTCGCCCACCGGCGCTGCCCGACCCGAGCTGCGCCACGCCGACGAGCTGCCTCATCACCCGGCGCCTCAACGTCTCGGAGTGCCTCTCCGATGCAGGCACCGCTGACGCGGGCGTCCCCGACGCGGGCAGCCCCGATGCCGGCAGGCCTGACGCTGGCTCCCCGGGACCCGACGCCGGCCCCCTGCCACCCGACGCGGGCGCGCCACCCGGGCCTGGTCCGGTCGTCCTGTGGGCCATCTCCGGGAACTTCCCCGCGCCACGCGGCTGCGGCTGCGCGAGCGTCGACCCGCTGGCGTTCGTCGCCCTCGCGGCCCTCGTGGGCGCGCGGCGGCGGCGTGGCAGAAACCGCTAGACTCCCGCCTGAAAAGCCGTAAGTCCGCGACCCTCGTCAGGCCGACTCTTCGAGGGGTTCTTTGTGATGCACTCCAGCTTCCGACTCGTCACGCTGACGGCGCTCGTCGCCGCGCTCTCCGCGCACGCTGAAAAGGCGCTCGTCAACATTCACCTCGACGTCGGCGGCGGGACTGGCATCGACCGCGCCGTCCCCCTCACCGGCGCCACCCTGAAGGTCGACACCACCTTCTTCAAGGCGCTCGGGCCCGTCGCTCCGCAGATCGAGCTCTTCGGGAAGTCGACGTTCAACAACTTCCTCGGCTACCTCGACCAGGGCGCGGCCTTCGGCGCGGGCCTCGGCGCCCGGCTGCGCCTCTTCAACGACGAGAAGGGCTACCTCTTCAACCCCGGCACCAAGCACCGCGGCAACCTCTGGGGCAGCTGGTACTTCGACGCGCACGTGCTCTACGCCGCCGCCCGCACCGCGAGCGACCTCGGCTTCGGCTTCGACGTCGGCACCGGGTACGAGTTCTCGCTCGTCGAGGCGCTCCACCTCGGCCCCGTCGTCACCTTCCGCCTCATGGGCCCGCACCAGGTGCTGATGGCCGGCCTCTCCATCACCATCGGCGCGCCTGACACCATCCCGGAGGAGGCCGACTTCGACGACGACGGCATCGCCGGTGACGCCGACAAGTGCCCCGACCAGGCCGGCCCGAAGGAGAACGGCGGCTGCCCTGACACCGACAAGGACGGCGACGGCACGGTCGACCGCCTCGATGCC
>JALOQF010000604.1 GCA_025459425.1 Myxococcaceae bacterium
TCAGAGGTCGTGGAAGGAGATCGCCTTGTCGACGCTCTCCCGGTCCTTGGGCTTGTTGAGATCGAGCGGCCATCCCACGTCCTCGACGGTGGCCTTCGACATGCGCTCGGCGGGCGCTGCGCTGTTCGGCAGTCCGAACTGCTTCTCGACGCGGCCGAGTCGCTGCTGCTGCTCCTTCACGGTCTCCGAGAGCGCACGGAACGACTCGGCGAGCTTCGCGAGCGACTCAGTGACGCTCGGCGTCGCGGGCGAGTCCTTCGCGGCGGTCGCAGGCTCCGGCTGTGCCGGCGCCTCGGTCTTCGCAGCGGGCACCTTGGCCGCGAGCTCGGCGAGACGCGCGAGCGCCTGCTTCGCGGCGGCCACGTTGCCGGCGAAGGTGCTCGGCTCGGTGGGCTTCGCCTCGGCGTCGCCCTTGGCGCGTGCCTCGATGTCCTCGTCCTGTGCCGTGCGGGCGAGAAGCTGCTCAGCGACGGAGCGCAGCTCCTCGGCCAGCTCGGCGAGCCGCGCGTCGGCCTGGTCTGCGCCGAGCGAACCGAGCAGCTCGACGAGCCCGGTCAGGCTCTCCAGCGCCGTCAGCGCTGCGCCGAGCGCGGTGCCGTCGTCGAGCTTCGCCGTGGGCGCAGCGGACGGCGACGGGTCGGTGGTCGTGGTGTCGGTGGTGTTGTCGTCGTCCATGGCGTCATCCCTCTTCACGATCAGGAAGCGGTGCTTGTTGGCGGCGCGGTCGACGAGCGAGACCTCCTCGACGACCATGTCGACGAGGCGATGCACGCCGTCGTCCGCCTTGTTCATCGGCGTCGTCATGCGGCGGCCTCCGAGGCGGGCTGGTTGTTGGTGGGCTGTTCCGACGTCGGAACAGGAGCGGGCTCGGGCACTCGGCGCGCTGAGCCGCCGATGGAAAAGCCGGTGAGGTCGCCGGACTTCACGCGCTCCCACAGCTCGTCGGAGAGCACGCGCACCGCGAGCAGCCACGTGCCCTTGCGGACCGCGAGCTCGCCGATGGTGAAGTCGGTGGGCGCGAGGTAGCTCTCGAGCACCTTCACCTGGCCGTTGACGCGCAGGCGGTGCATCAGCCCGAGGCCGCCGAAGTCCTCCATGAAGCGGTGGGCGGCGGCGCGGATCTCCTCGGCCGAGTAGATGTCGCCCTGCGCGTCGACCACCTCGGGCTCGAGCACGATGCCCAGCACGAAGCGCTCGTCGTTCGGGTCGACCCCCTTCACCAGGCGCGAGGGCTTGTCGAAGACCAGCTCATCGACGCTCGGGTCGAGCGGCAGGTGCTCGCACTTGGCGACGAGCTCGAAGTCCGCAGCCTTGCGCACCGGGAAGTTGGCGACGAAGAGGCGCATGGCGTGCTTGGCACCGCCCCGCCCAGAGGCCTCGCGCACCTTGAGCCGGAAGACGTGCCCGACCTTCTTGAAGGCGGCGACGTTCTCCGGGGTCGGGTTGAGGACCGCGATGAACTTGCCCTCGACCTTCGCGAGCGCATCGATGAACTCACCGAGGTCGATGACCTTGTCCTTGTCGAACCACTCACCGGGGTACGGCGGGTCGATGAAGAAGAACGTGTCCTTGCTGTCGTAGGCCTCGATCGTCTTGCGGTAGTCCTGCCGTAGGATGCTCACGTCCTTCAGGCGCTCGGCGGCCTTGAGGTACTTCTCGGGGTTGGTCGTCGAGCCGAGGTGCTGCTGCGCCGGGTGCGTGCCGTCGGGGCGGCAGTCGCGGGCGTGGGTGCGCACGAAGACGAGCTTGTAGAAGCGCGCGACGTCGTCCTTCGGCGTCATGTCGCGGGCCTTGGCGAAGCTCTCCTGCGTGACGGTCCACTCGAAGCGGCGGCGCAGCTCCTCGACGCGCTCGGGCGTCATCGTCTTGATGCTGCGGTGGAGGAACACCACGTCGTCGTCGAGGTCCGCGATGACCTCCTTGTTGCTCGGGTCCTTCGCGTGCAGCACCGCCGCCGCGCCCGCGAAGGGCTCGACGTAGGTCTTGTGCGCCGGGATGAGCGGGACGATGCGCTTCGCGTAGTGGAACGAGCCGCCGAACGTGCCGAAGGGCTGCGCCTTCTCGACGTCGTCAGCGCCGTCGTCGAGTGCGCCGTCCCACTCTTCGAGGACGAACTCGTCGTCGAGCGCCTTGGTGGTCGGCTCGTAGTTCGCGACCAGGAGCTGCGTCAGCACGGAGCTGCCGCCGACGCCGCGCATGTGCGCGATGGAGCGCCGGGTGCGGATGCGCTTCGACCAGAAGTCCGAGCCCTTCACCAGCTCGGGGAACTTGCCCCGGATGCCGTAGGTGATGAGGAAGCGGCCCTTGAGCGACTTGAGCAGCTTGAAGAAGCGCTCCTCGTCGAACTCGCTCTCGCCGACGTCGACGTTGTAGCCGGGGTACGGCGGGTCGAGAAAGAAGACCGTGTCCTTGCTGTCGTACTTGCGGACGACCTTCTCGTAGTCGCCGCCGTAGACCTTCACCTTCTTCAGGCGCGGCGCGAACTTCTCGATGCGCTTGATGGTCGTCGCCTCGACGCCGACGACCGTCGGGCTGAAGCTCTTGCCGCGCATCTTCCCGTAGGAGAAGTGCGTCAGGTACAGGAAGCGGTGCAGCCGCTCGACGTCGTCCTCGGGCTCGACGTCGAGGAGCCGCTTGAACGTCTTCTCGTCGCCGACCCAGGGCAGCTTCTTCAGCCGAGCGAGCCCCTCCGGCGTGAGCTTCTTGATGAGCCGGTACGCGTCGGCGATCTCGAGGTCGGCGTCGTTGATGACCTCGACGTCCGAGGGCTCCTTGGCGAACAGCACCGCCGCGCTTCCGGCGAACGGCTCGACGTAGGTCTTGTGCGCCGGGAGCATCGCCACGAGGCGGTCTGCCAGGCGCTTCTTGCCCGCAGGCGAGCCCCAGATGGTCTTCTCGACCTCGGCGCTGTCCGGGCGCACCCCCTGGTTGACCGCGAGGATGCGGCGCGCG
>JALOQF010000605.1 GCA_025459425.1 Myxococcaceae bacterium
CCGTACCGGATGCGCGCCCGGTACATGAGGTCGGCCTTCTGCAGGTCCTTCGTCAGCTTGCCCGTCGCGAGGTCCTTCTTCGCCATGAAGGTGTCGAAGAAGAAGTCGCGGCCGATGGCGACGCGCGGCTGGCCGTTGTTCGGGTTCACCTCGTAGCTGCGGCTGTCGAGGGTGAAGGACACGTAGGGGTTCGCCCGACGGAGCGCGTGCGCGTCGCTCTCCCAGCTCATCTCTTCGAGCGGCACGGTGCCGACGGTGAGGCCGGCCACCGCGCGCGAGCGCTGCAGATCGTTCAGCGAGTTCGTCGCAAGCGCCACCGTCTCGGCCGTGGACAGGCCGGTGATGACGCGCGTGTCTTCCACCTCTTCGCCGTCGCGGCCGTAGGTGACCGGCGCGTTCTTGAGCGTCTCGGCGCTCATGTGCGGAATGCCCGCGAGGTCGACCACCTTCGGCTCGATGATCTGCAGCGTCACGCCGTCGATGGCCATGGTGGCCTCGGGCTTGAGCCGCGCGGCCTTGCCGAACTCGGTGGTGCTGGCGGCGTAGTTGAAGCGGTTGCCGTCATCCATGCCGAGCGCCTTCGCGAGCGCCGAGCCCTTCGAGAAGTCGAACACGTCGCCCGGCTTCACCTTGCCGCCGTTGACCACGTCGTCCATCGCCTGGACGAGGTCGGCCACGTAGGCGCGCACCGGCTGGTTCGACGCGGTGGCCTGCGCCTGCAGCTCCTTCATCGCGGCCTTCAGGCTCGCGCCGTCCTTCACCACCTTCGCGCCGACGCCCTCGCCGATCTTCAGGCTCACGCCCTTCGTCTCGAGCTCCTTGCCGACGGCGTCGAACCAGGCCGAACGATCGGACTTGTTGAAGAGGTCAGGCCGGAACTGAACGCCGCGCTTCACCGTGATGCTGGGCATGCTTCCCCCGATGGGTTGGTTGACAGACGAGTGTCGGTCTTGTCACGACACCCAGCTCGGCTCAACTGTGCAGCACCGTTTTCTCGAAGGACGCCAGGGCCGCTGCCGCGCTCGATTCGCCGCCCCGGCGGCGGTAGAGGCACCCCATGCGCAACACCCTGTGGGACGCCGTCGGCGACACGCCGCTCCTCCGCATCGCCTCGTTGTCGCAGCGCACCGGCTGTGAGCTCTTCGGCAAGGCCGAGTTCATGAACCCCGGCGGGAGCATCAAGGACCGCGCCGCCAAGGGCATGATCCGCGACGCCGAGGCGAAGGGCCTGCTGAAGCCCGGCGCCACCATCGTCGAGGGCACCGCGGGTAACACCGGCATCGGGCTCGCGGTGCTGGGCATCGAGCGCGGCTACCGGGTGGTGGTGACGATGCCCGACAACCAGGCGCGCGAGAAATACGAGTACCTCGAGTCGATGGGCGTCGACGTGCGCAAGGTGCCCGTGGTGCCCTTCGCGAACCCGGCGCACTTCTTCCACCAGGCCCGCGCGCTCGCCGAGACGAATGGCTGGTGGTGGGCGAACCAGTTCGAGAACGTCGCGAACGGCGACTTCCACTCCGAGACGACCGGCAAAGAAATCTGGGAGCAGACGGAAGGCCGCGTCGACGTGCTGGTGGCCTCGACGGGCACGGGCGGCACGCTGGGCGGAGTGTCGCGGTACCTGAAAGAGAAGAACCCGGCGCTCGAGGTGGTGCTGCTCGACCCGCACGGCTCCGGGCTGTTCTGTCACTTCACCGAAGGGAAGATCGAAGGCTCGGGCAGCTCCATCACCGAGGGCATCGGCATCATGCGGCTCACCGAGAACTTCAAGCGCGCGCGCATCGACGCGGCGCTGCGGGTGAGCGACCAGGAGATGATCGAGATGCTCTACCACCTGGCGCGCACTGACGCGCTCGTGGTGGGCACCAGCGCGGCGCTCAACGTGCGGGGCGCGTACGAGGTGGCGAAGAAGTACCAGGGCTCGGGCAAGCGCATCGTGACGTTCCTGTGCGACCACGGCAGCCGCTACGCCTCGAAGGTGTTCAACGCCGAGTTCCTGGCGTCGAAGGGCCTGGTGGAGCGGCCGCTCCCGTGAGCCACCCGCTCGACGTCTTCGTGCAGGCCCTCAAGGCGCGGCTCGCCCCGCTCGACGGGCCGTACTTCCACGCGCTGCGCGACGGGAGCTTCAGCCGCGAGGACTTCGTCGAGACGCAGGTGCAGTTCGCGCATGCGGTGTTCTTCTTCTCGCGGCCGATGATGGTGCTCGCGGCGCGCGTGTCGAACCCGTCGGTGCGCCTGCCGCTGCTCGCCAACGTCACCGACGAGCACGGCGAGGGCGACCTCTCGATGTCGCACGAGGCGACCTTCACGCGCTTCCTCGAGCGGTTGGGCGTGGAGCGCGACGCGCCGTGGCAGCGGCCCCTCTGGCCCGAGGTGCGGGCGTTCAACACGGTGCTGGCGGGCGTGTGCACGCTCGACGACGTGCCGACGGCGATGGCGACGCTGGGCATCATCGAAGATCTCTTCGCCGGCATCTCGGCGGCCATCGGGCGCGCCGTCGTCGACCGGGGCTTTCTCAGCGCCGACGCGCTCGTGCACTACACGACGCACGAGGCGCTCGACGAGCTGCACGCCGAGGGCTTCTACGCGCCGCTGCGCGAGCGCTTTTCTGCAGACGAGACCTTCCGCTACCAGGTGCAGCAGGGGCTCGAGCTCGGCGCGAACGTGTTCCTGGGGCTCTACCGCGGGCTGTACGAGTCCCGGGCGCGGCGAGACCGTCGGGAAGCGCGCGGACCGCACAGCGTCGTCGCCGGCTTCGAGTGAGCGGAGCTGCGCGCTGCCGGTCGACCGGAGTCGTCCTCGAGGGTGGGGCGCCCGGCGGCTCCATGGCGCTTCACAGTCCCCCTGTCGTGCAGGGCCTTCGCGCTGTCCAAAGCTGCACGGTGGGGGCTTCCGGGCCCTCGGTCGTCGAAACCACCGAGTGGGTGCGGGCCGTGCTGCT
>JALOQF010000606.1 GCA_025459425.1 Myxococcaceae bacterium
GGCGGGGGAGGGGCCACCGCGTCGGGGCGCGTGTCGATGGGGCCCACGTTGCGGGGCACCGGCGGCTCCGGGCTGCGGGCGTGGGGCATGGCCGCCGCAGCCGCCTCGAGGAACCGCCGGCTCGCGGCGTCGAGGGTGATGAACTTGAACCCCATGCCCGCCACGCCGTCGCCGCGCGTGCCCGTCACCCACGAGACGGTGGCGTTCCCGTAGAGCAGGCGCTTGCCATCAGACAGCTTCACCTCGAGCGTCACCGGCGTGCCGGGCGCATGGAGCTGCCGCGCGCGCAGGTAGATGCCACCCCGGCTGATCATCAGGCCGTACCCCTGAAGGAACTCCTCGGCCGTCGCGAAGGGGAGGCGGACCGACAGGTGGATCGGCTTGGCGCTCGACACGGCAGCCGCAGGGAATACCACGCGCCAAGCGGCGCGGGGTCGCTCAGTTCGGCTTCGCCGCGGCCTTCGGCGCCGCCTTCGCGGGCGTCAGCGAGGGCACCTTCGGCAGGTTCGGCAGCGGCACCGAGATCGTCTTCGCCGTGCCCGCGCACAGCACGTCATAGGTGATGGCGTCTCCGGGCTCGAGCGAGGCCAGGGACGCGCCGATGGCCTTCGAGTCGGTGGTCGGCAGGCCATTGACGCGCAAGACGAGGTCGCCCCCGAGGATGAGCGGCGTGCCGGCGATCTCGGCCTCGATCATGCCGCCGTGGAGCCCCGCCTCGGCCGCCGCGCCGCCCTTCTTCACCTTCTCGACCAGCAGCCCGGCGCTCTGCGGCCAGTTCATCACCTCGGCGAGCTCCTTCGAGACGAAGCGCAGCGACACGCCAATCCACGGGAGCGGCGACTCGAACAGCCGCGAGCGCACCGTCGACGCGGGAATGGCGAAGTTGAGGCCGACCGAGCCACCCGACTTCGAGGCGATGAAGCTCGCGATGCCCACCACCTCGCCCACCTCGTTGAAGAGCGGGCCGCCCGAGTTGCCCTGGTTGATCGGCACGTCGGTCTGCAAGAGGCGGCTGGGGTGCAGGCCCTTGCGCGTGTCGGTGCGCAGCGCGCTGACGACGCCCGAGGTGACGGTGTGCGTGAGGCCGAGCGGCGCGCCGATGGCGAACAGCCGCATGCCGGGCTTGAGCGCGTCCGAGTCGCCGAGCGTCGCCACCACCAGGCCCTTCGGCGGCTTGTCGACCTTCAGCAGGGCGAGATCCTCGGTGCGCGAGAGCGTGACGATCTGCGCCGTCGACGAGCCGCCGTCGGCGAACTCGACCTCGATGCGATCGGCCTCGTCGACGACGTGGGCTGCGGTGACGACCCACCCCTCGGCGTGGAGCACGACGCCCGAGCCGGTGCCCGTGGTGATCGACACGCTCCGTTCGGTGGCGCGCTTCTCGGCCACGCGCACGGTGACGACGGCGCCGTCGACCTTCTGAACGACCTGCTCCAGGGGCGGTGCCGCGAGGACGAGTGACAGTGAAAGAGCGAGCATGAGCCCCGAGCCTGCCTCACGTCGGAAGTCGGCGCGACGGGGTTCTCTCTGGAGTAGGGTTTCGCGCCGTATGGTCCAGAAGTTGTCCATTCGGGAGCTGCGCGCCCTCTCGGCCGCCGGCACGCTGCGCCAGACGATCCCCTTCGCGGCCATCGTGCAGCAGCCGCCCGACGAGCTGCGGCGGCTGGCGGCCCTGCAGCAGCCGAAGACGATGGTCATTCCCGGCAAACCACAGCTCGCGCGGCACGCCCTGGCGCTGGTGCTCGGCTTCCAGGACATGTTGGCCTTTCCCGTCGGCGCGGGCGTCGACCGCATCGAGACCGTCGGGCGCGCGCCCGAGAACGACTTCGTGATCGAGGACCCATCGGTGTCGTCACGGCACGCCGAGCTCACCTGGCAGTCCGAGCTCGCCGTCGTCGCCATTCGCGACGCGGGCTCGACCAACGGCACCTTCATCAACGGCGCCCAGGTGAGCGATCAGTTCGCGATCCTCTCGGACGGCGAGGTGCTGTCGCTCGGTGACGCGGCCTTCGTGTACGTCACCATCGACTCGCTCGAGGGTCTCTTGCGCATGGGCGGCGCGTGAAGCGGCTGCTCGTCGTGCTGCTGATCGCCTGCGCACCGAAGCCCGCGCAGCTCTTCACGCCCGAGCCGAACGAGCCGCGTGACGGAGGCGCTCCGGGGGACGGCGGGGTGAGCTGCCGCCCCACCTGCACGTCGTGGGCGGCGCCGCGGGCCGTGGGCACGATTCGCCCACCAGTCGTCGAGCTCTCGGGCCTGGTGGCGAGCCGAGCCCAGCCGGTGCTCTACGCTCACAACGACTCGGGGGACTCGGCGCGCTTCTTCGCGCTCTCGGCCACCGACGGCGCGCTGCTGCAGGAGTTCTCGGTCACCGGGGCGACGAACGTCGACTGGGAAGACCTCGCGCTCGGCCCCTGCGCCACGGGCACCTGCCTGTACCTCGGCGACATCGGCGACAACCGCAAAGTGCGCACGAACTACGCCGTGTACCGGGTGCCCGAGCCGGTGGTGCAGGCGGGCGCGGCTGTCGCCTCGGTGCCGGCGGAGCGGATTCCGTACGAATACCCGAACGGCGAGAAGCACAACGCCGAGGCGCTCCTGGCCGAGCCCACGAGCGGGCGCCTGTACATCATCACGAAGGAAGATCTCGGCCAGCCCAGCCTCGTCTTCCGCTTCCCCGCAGCGCTGGTGGCCGGAGCGCCCGTCACCCTCGAGCGCGTCACCGCCTTGCCCGTGCCCACCGGCAGCGACCCACAGCTGACCGGCGCCGACGTCAGCCCCTGCGGCGACGCGGTGCTGGTGCGGCTCTACAACCGGTTGCTGCTGTTCACCGTGCCCGAGGGCGGGGCCTTCGAAGACGCCTTCTCGGCGCCGTTCACGCAGGTTCCCGTCGCGCAGGAGCCGCAGGGCGAGGCCGTCGCCTTCAGCGCCGACGGGCGC
>JALOQF010000246.1 GCA_025459425.1 Myxococcaceae bacterium
CCGGTCGACCGTCTCGAGTGCCGCGCCGAGGCCCTGGTGAACGACGAGCCGGCCGAAGGTCGCCACCTCGTTGGCGGTGGGCGGCGGGCGTGAGTCGGCGCAGGCGCCGTCGGTGGCGGTCTCGTCGCGGTGGGCGAGGACGAGCCGCGGAATGATCTCCCGCTCGATGGTTCGCATCAGATCTCCCGGACCTTCGGAGGGTGGAACGACAACGGCGGTGTCGCGATCGGCTCGGCTGTTGGTGCCCATGACGACGCCCCCTCGGTGCGTGCAACGAGTGCTGCCGAGGGCAATGTGCGCCTCTGGGGACAAATGACATGGTGCAACGCGTTGTGGGTCGTGCGCGCGATCATGGCCGCACCGGGGGTGCCGCCGTCGAGAGGGCTGTGCTGCGTTCCGCCCGGGACCGAATGATCCACCGCCAGAGGGCGGCGTCTCCGAGCGAAGAAAACGAAGGTGCGCGGGCAGGAACTCGTCGGCGAGGTTTCGCACGCCGAAGAACAGGTTGAGCTTCGATGACAGGCGCATGACCCACAGGGCCGCGAAGGTGAGCGGCGCGACGGGGTTGGGCGCGCCCCAGGTGAGCCCCACCACGGCGAGCCGCGTCGGGCGGGCAGGGCGCGCGGTTGGGGCCCGTGACGATGCCGAGCAGGAAGGCCAGCTCGTGCCAGCCCCACACCAGCAGGGCCGAGACGAAGCCGAGCCACACCGCCGAGGGCGTCTCGAGCTGCGAGGTCACCAGCGTGCCGAAGAAGCCCACCAGCGCCGCGAACGTCGACGCGGCGAAGGCCACCCGCCGCGCCTCGGCGCCGAGCCACACCAACGCCAGCACGAGGCCCGTGCTCGCCCACCAGGCGAAGAGCACGGCCAGCACGGCGATGGCGGTCTCGAGCGTCATCATTCGTTCAGCGCTGCGCCCGTCGGCCTGCGTCGAGGAGCTGCGCGAAGGCCGCGGTGTTGTCGGGCCCGAAGGCGTTGAGGTCGACGCGCCGGCCCGTCTGTTTGTCTTCGAGCGAGAGCCGCCCGTCGGCCTCACGCGCCAGCACGAAGCTCGCCTCACGGCCGAGCGACTCGAGCTTGCGCTCGCGGAAGAAGCCCCGGAGCACGCCGCGCACGAAGCCGTTCGAGTTGGGCGCGAGCGAGATCACCTCGCGGCCCGAGGTCGCGTCGAACACCACCACGGCGCCGGCGCGATCTTCGAACGACAGCGTCACCGACTCGAGCGGCGCCGGACGCGGCCGGGCGCGCTCGGCCTGGAGCGACTGGCGCGAGACGCCCGCGAAGACGAGCGAGAGCGCCATGAGCGCGCCCGCGCCGATCAGCACGGGCCGGGGGATCTTCTGATCGTGGTGGTGCGAGACGTGGTGGTACGCGGCCATGGGTCGTCTCCCGTCAGGCGCTCACCGGACGCATCGGCGCCGGCTGCGAGGTGGGGGCGGCAGGCGCGCTGGTGGAGCCGATGGCGACGCCCTCGGACTCGGCCCAGCGCTGCACCGCCTCGCGCAGGGTGTCGGCGACGCGGCTCGGCTCCTTCACGCTCAGCAGCGACGGGCTGGGCGCCGAGAACGACAGCGCCTTGACGTGCGGCCACAGGTAGAGCCACGCGAGCCGCTCACCCTTCGCCAGCGTCAACACCACGTCACCGGTGCCCAGCGAGCGGGTGCGCAGATCGGCCGCCGCCAGCTTCTTGAACGGCAGGTTGATCGTGAGGGGAATCGCCACGCCGATGCGCAGCACCACCCGCCGCGAGGTGATGGTGTAGACCGTCGCGCGCGAGTAGCCCCACGCGAGCAGCGCGAGAATGCCGATGCCGGCCGCCGACAGGGCGAAGGTGAGGCCACCGGCGACGAGCGCCTCGGCGCCTTCTCCCCGCTGCAGGCCCGACACCACGCGCAAGCCGACGAAGGCGAGCAGCCACGCGCCCACCCACGGCAGCTTGAAGGTGTTGAAGGCCAGCGCCTTCCACTCCGGGCGGCCCTGCCACATGACGAACTCCCCGGCGGGGAGCTTGCCGGGCAGGCCCGGAATGTCTTCGAGCTCGACGTCGCTCACAGCACCGGCCCCAGGCGAGCGGGCTCGGCGTACAGGCGCCCACCAGCGTAGTAGGCCGAGATGACCTCTTCTTCGTGCACCGTCACGCGGTCGGCCGTCTTGAGCGTCGGCACGTTCGCGAAGTGCTTCGCGAAGATCGAGTACACCTCGACCACCTTCTGATCGCGGTTGAGCTTCAGCATGGGGAAGGGGACGAGCCGCGTGCCCTTGCCGCCGCCGAGGTCGACCTCGACGTAGCGCACGATGACGTCGGCGCGATCGACCCACACGTCGGTCACCGTTCCAGCCGGCTGGTTGTCACCGCCGAGCACCGTCCACCCGCGCGGGTCGGGGCCGGCGAGCACCGTGAACTCGGGGTCGGCGCGCATCGGGACGACCTGGTCGCGGCCGTCGATGATCTTCTCGGGCTCGTCGTGGCGCTTGGCCCAGGCGCCGGCGCCGATGTTGGCGCCCATGGCGTCGCCGGTCGGCTCGAGCGGCTCACCGGGGGACTGGCCGGTGCGGGTGCCGGGAATCTCGCGCCCGTCACGCTCGAAGTTCGGCGCCTTGTACTCGCCGCCGTCGACCAGCTTGAAGGTCTTGGGGGGAGGCAGGAGGATCTGGTTGGCCGAGGCGACCTTCCGCGGGTTGTCGGACTCGAGCGGGTAGCCCTCGCGGCGATCTTCGAGGCGGAGCCAGTAGATGAGGCCGAAGAAAAAGATCCAGAACGCGTACAGCACGAGCTGAGCGACGTCGATGTAGCTGGTGACCATGTGTGCTTCTCCTTGCAAGACAGGTGAGAGGAATCAGCTGGGCAACTCGGCGAGACCAAAACGGGACCGACTGGCGCGCTGGCCGGTCCGCACGAGCGGGCCCAGCGCGACGAGCGTGCCGAACAGCAACAGCAGCTCGAGGTGGTACACGAAGCTGTAACCGACGTAGGCGCTCGACAGCCCGGGGCCGAGGGCGCCGTCGGTGGCCAGCTTCGAGATGAGATCGCGCAAGGCGCCGCCCGAGGCGACGCCGATGCCGGTGACGGTGGCCTGCACCGCGCCCCAGGCGCCGATGGCGAGGCCGCTCTGACCGCGCTCCGACAGGCCCATCGACGAGGTGAGGGTGCCGACCGAGAACCACCCGCCGCCAAGCCCGATGCAGCCGATGCCGACGAGGAACAGCGGCAGGGCGTCGAGCGGCGAGCTGAAGATGACGAGCGAGAACCCGACGATGCCCACCATCGAGCCGCGCGCCGCGAGATGATTCGGGTCGGTGCCACCGTTGAGCCACCGCGCCGCGAGGAACAGCCCCACCAGCGTGCCGGCCGCCATGAGGGCCGTGAGGGCGGTGGTGGCCGACACCGAGAGCTTGAGAATCTCGCCCCCGTACGGCTCGAGGAGGATGTCCTGCATGTTGAACCCGGCGCCGCCCAGGCCCACCGCCACCAGCAGCCGGCTGGCCGGGCCGCCCGAGAGGAACTCCTTGAACGAGGCCTTGAACGATGGCGCGGGTTCGTCCGACGGCGGGGTGACCGAGCGCGCCTCCTGCTTCCACAGCGCGACGACGTTCAGCACGATGGTCACCATCGCGGCGCCCTGGACGATCTGGATCAACTTCATCGTATCGAAGTCGCGCAGCAGCACGCCGAAGGTGAGTGACGCGGCCACCATGCCGACGAGGAGCATCACGTAGAGCAGCGCCACCACGCGGGGCCGGCTCTGCTCGGGCGCGAGATCGGTCGCCAGCGCCACACCGGCGGTCTGGGCCGTGTGCAGGCCCGCGCCCACCATGAGGAACGCGAGCGCCGCCGCCGCCTCGCCCACGAAGGGAATGACGATCTGCCCCTTGCCCGACAGCACCAGCAGCGAGAACGGCAGAATCGCGAGCCCGCCGAACTGAATGAGCGTGCCCATCCAGATGTACGGTACGCGGCGCCAGCCGAGCACCGAGCGGTGGTTGTCGCTCTTGAAGCCGATGAGCGCGCGCATGGGCGCGAACAGCACCGGCAGCGCGGCCATCGCCGCGACGATCGACGCAGGAATGCCGAGCTCGACGATCATCACGCGATTGAGCGTGCCGTTGAGGAGCACCAGCCCGAGGCCGACCGAGATCTGGAACAGCGAGAGCCGCAGCAGTCGCGACAGCGGGAGCTCGGCCGAGGCCGCGTCTGCGAACGGCAGCAGGTGCGGCCCGACGAGCATCCACACTTCGGCGGCTGAGCGGGGGCGTCTCATGCGCGCAGCACCTCCATCGACTGCGAGATGTAGAAGGCCGTCTTCACGCGCGTGGTGGCGCCGGTGCGGAAGCCCTGGAGCTGCGGGTGCGCGGCGATCAACCGGCGCACGGTGGCCTCTCGAATCGGCTCGATCTCGGGTGACCGGTCCGACCGGGGGAAGATCTTCCCTGCCCAGTGCATGAGCGTCAGCAGCACGGTGCGCGGCGCGAAGGTGAAGACGAGGCCCTTGTCGGCGCGGCTGGCGAGCTTCGCCACCATGTCGACGAGGTCGGTCGCGTCGTAGTGAATGAGCGAGTCCATCGCGACGACCCAGTCGAAGCGGCCGAGCGACGGGTCGAGCATGTCGGACACGCGGAAGTCGATGCTCCCGGGCCCGTCGATTCGCGGCGCGCGCTGCCGGGCGAGATCGACGAGCGTGCCGGCGATGTCGATGGCCACCACCTCGGCGCCCCGCTTCGCGGCCTCGACGGCGAGCGCGCCGGTGCCACAGCCTGCGTCGAGCACCCGCTGCCCGCGCAGATCCATCGGCAACGACGACAGCAGCGTCGCGCGCATCTGATCGCGCCCCGCGCGCACGGTGGCGCGAATGCGGCTCACTGGCCCATCGGACGTGAGCTTCGCCCAGGCGTCGGCCGCGGTGCGGTCGAAGTACGCCTCGAGCTTCTGCCTGCGAACGAGATACGTCGAGGTTTCCATCACTCGTACCCGAGGAAGTCGAAGATCTCGCGGTCCTTCATGCTCTTGGGCGCGAGCGGCTCGGTTCCGGCGTACAGCGTCGCCGCGAGCTTGAGGTATTCAGCCTTCACCGCCTCGAGCTCTGGCGAGCTCTCCATCTCGAAGAGCGTCGACTTCTTGAGCCGGCTGCGGCGGATCACGTCGAGGTCGGGGAAGTGCGCGAGCCGCTTGAGGCCGAGCTTCTCGTTGAAGCGGTCGACCTGGTCGGTGTCCTTCGAGCGGTTGCACACCACGCCGCCCAGGCGCACCTGGTAGTTCTTCGCCTTGGCCTCGATGGCCGCGATGATGCGGTTCATCGCGAAGATCGAATCGAAGTCGTTGGCGGTGACGATGACGGTGCGCTGCGCGTGCTGGAGCGGCGCGGCGAAGCCTCCGCACACCACGTCACCCAGCACGTCGAAGATGACGACGTCGGTGTCGTCGAGCAGGTGGTGCTCCTTGAGCAGCTTCACCGTCTGGCCGACGACGTAGCCGCCGCAACCCGTGCCCGCCGGAGGCCCACCGGCCTCGACGCACATCACGCCGTTGTAGCCCTCGACGACGAAGTCTTCGGGGCGGAGCTCTTCGGGGTGAAAGTCGACCTTCTCGAGCACGTCGATGACGGTCGGCTGCAGCCGCTTGGTGAGCGTGAAGGTCGAGTCGTGCTTGGGGTCGCAGCCGATCTGCAGCACGCGCTTGCCCAGCTTCGAGAAGGCGGAACTGCACGCTGCCTTCACCGTCGCCCTGGCGGTCCTTCATGATCACGGGGAGCTGCGTCATTGGTGGTTCTCCAGTCGAACGTCAGGGTGCAGCGGGTGAAATGCCTTCGAGCCGGTCTTCGAGTGCTTCTCCGGCATTGCGCAGCGCCTCGAGGGTGGCCTCGTCGGGCTGCCAGTAGTTGCGCTCGCTGGCCTCGATGAGCCGATTGGCGAGCTTGACGGACGCCTTGGGGTTCAGCTGCGCGAGCCGCTCGCGCATCGCTTCGTCGAGCACGTAGGTGTTGGTGAGCTCGCGGTAGACCCACGGCTCGATCTGCCCGGTGGTGGCCGACCAGCCGAGCGTGTTCGTCACCTGGGCCTCGATCATGCGCACGCCCTCGGCGCCGTGCTTGAGCATCTCTTCGGCCCACTTCGGGTTGAGCGAGCGCGTGCGGCTCTCGAGGTTCACCTGCTCGGTGAGCGTGCGCACGGTGCCTTCGCTGCGCGTCTGGTCGCCGATGTAGACGGGGAGCTTCTCACCGCGCTCTCGCTGGGCCGCGCGGCTGATGCCGCCGAGCGTGTCGAAGTACTGATCGAGGCTGGTGACGCCGAGCTCGGCGGACTCGAGGTTCTGGTACGCGAGCGACACGCCACCCAGCATCGACTTGAGCAGCTGGGTCTGCGCGACCGGCGCGCCCTTGCGGCCGAACGCGAAGCTCTTGCGGCGCGTGTACGTCTCGGCGAGCTCGTCTTCCTGTTCCCAGGTGCCGGCGTCGATGAGCTGGTTGACGTTCGAGCCGTAGGCGCCGTCGGCGTTGCTGAAGACCCGCAGGGACGCGGTCTCGAGATCGCAGTTGTGCTTCTTCTGGTACTCGAGCGCGTGACGGCGCACGAAGTTCTGCTCGAGCGGCTCGTCGGCCTCGGCGGCCAGGTACGCCGCTTCGGCGAGCAGCCGTGTCTGGAGCGGCAACAGGTCGCGGAAGATGCCCGACAAGGTGATGAGCACGTCGATGCGGGGTCGACCGAGCTGATCGAGCGGCAGAAGCTGGGCGCCGCACAAGCGGCCGTAGCTGTCGAAGCGCGGCCGGGCACCGAGGAGCGCGAGCGCCTGGCCGATGGGACCGCCGCCGGACTTCAGCGTGTCGGCGCCCCACAGGACGATGGCCACCGACTCGGGCAGCGGGTTGCCCTCGGCGACGTGCTTCGCGAGCAGCCGCGCGGCCTGCTGCGCCCCGTCCATCACCGCGAAGGCCGAGGGGATCGCGAACGGGTCGAACCCGTGCATGTTGCGGCCCGTGGGCAGCACCGCCGGGTTGCGCAGCACGTCTCCGCCCGGAGCGGGCTTCACGAAGCCGCCGCCCAGCGCGTGCATGAGCGACGGCAGTTCGGTGTTCTCGGACAGCAGGCGGTTGGTGCGCGCGAGCTCGTCGAAGAGCCGCGTCGTGTCTTCCGTCGCCTCGAGGCCCGAGGCCCGGAGCGCGTCGGTGGCGGGCTTTCCAGCGATGAGCGCGTCGATCGCTCCCATCGGCGCCGCCTTGATCGCCGAACCTTCGATGATGGCCTTGAGGTAGTCGCGGCGCGCCGGCTCTGGCATCGGCTGGCCGAGCACGTGGAGCCCGCAGGGGATCAGCGTCTGCTCCACCTCGAGCAACCGCTTGAGGAGCGAGTCGAGCTCGGCCTGTGAGTCGGGTGTCCACACCGGCTCGGCCTTCGCCAGCTCGAGCTCGACGGCCTGGGCCTGAATGACGGGGACGAGCCGCGCCATCTCGGGATCGTTGGGTGGCAGGCCGCGGAGGCGATCGAGCGACTCCTTGAGCGACTGCAGCCCGCGGTACAGGCCCGCCTCTGACACCGGCGGCGTCATGTACGACACGAGCGTGGCCGCCGAGCGACGCCGCGCGATGGCACCCTCGGCCGGGTTGTTCGCCGCGTAGAGGTAATAGTTCGGCAGATCGCCGATGAGGCGATCCGGCCAGCAGGCGCCCGAGAGGCCCGTCTGCTTGCCGGGCATGAACTCGAGCGCGCCGTGGGTGCCGAAGTGCAGCACCACGTGGGCGCCGAACATGTCGCGCAGCCAGCGGTAGAACCCGGCGAAGGCGTGCGTGGGGGCGAAGCCGGCCTCGTAGAGCAGCCGCATCGGGTCGCCCTCGAAGCCGAAGGCCGGCTGAATGCCGACGACGACGTTCCCGAAGCGCTCGCCCAGCACGAAGATCGTCGAACCGTCGCTCTGCAGGCGGCCCGGCGCGGGGCCCCATTGCTTCTCGATCTCCTTCAGGTGCTTCTCGGCGCGCACGTACGCGTCGACCGGCATGCGGTTGAGCACGTTGGCGTCGGTGCCGTAGCGGCTCGAGTTGCCCCCGAGGATTCGCTCCTTGAGCGCCTCGACGTCGGCCGGAACGTCGACCGTGTAGCCCTGGGCCTTCATCGCCTTCAGGGTGGCGAAGAGCGACTCGAAGACCGACAGGTACGCGGCCGTGCCCGTCGCCCCGCCATTGGGCGGGAAGTTGAACAGCACGATGGCCGCCTTGCGCTCGGCGATCGGCGTGCGGCGAAGGCGAACGAGCTTTTCGACGCGGCCCGCGAGCGTCTCGATGCGCTCGTCGATGCCCATCATGTCGGGCGCGCGGCCCTCCTTCGGGGCGCGTGGGCGGCCGCCGAACACGATCGGGCCGGTGGCGCCGTCGAGCTCGGGGATCGCGAGCATGATGGTGCTCTCGATGGGCGAGAGGCCGGCGCCGTTCTCCTGCCAGGCCTCGATCGTCTGGAACTCGAGCGGCTGCGCCGCGACGTAGGGCAGGTCGAGCTTCACCAGCATCTCTTCGGCGGCCTTCGAGTCGTTGAAGGCCGGGCCGCCCACGAGCGAGAAGCCGGTGAGCGACACCATGACGTCGATGGTGGGCTTGCCGTCCTGCACGAAGAACTTCTCGATGGCCGGCCGCCCGTCGAGCCCGGCGGCGAACGCAGGCACCACACGCAGGCCCTTCTTCTCGAAGAACTCGATGACGCGATCGTAGTGGCCCGCGTCGTTCGACAGCACATACGAGCGCAGCAGCAGCAGGCCGATGGTGCCGACCGGCTTCTCGGGCGAGGGGAGCGCCGAGAGATCCTCTCCCAGCCGGCCCGGCATGCGCGGGTGGTACAGGCCCACCTCGGGGTACTCGCGCGGCGGTGCAGCCTCGGTGCGCTCCCGCAGGTGCTTGCGCGGCCCGTCGGCGTAGCGGTTGACGAGCAGGCGAATGAGGTCGGCGATGTTCTCGCTCGAGCCCGACAGCCAATACGAGAGCGTGAGCAGGTACGCGCGGAGATCCTGCGCCTTCCCCGGCACGAAGCGCAGCAGCTTCGGCAGCAGCTTGAGCGAGGCGAGCTGTTTGGCGCCGCCGTCGGAGGCCTGGCCGCCCTTGCCGCTCGAGCCGCGCAGCTTCTTGAGCAGCGCCATCGGCCCGCTCGACGAGCCGTCCATCTTGAAGCCGCCCAGCCGCGTCTCGCGCATCACCTCGCCGGCGGACATCGCGCACACCATCGCGTCGCAGGTGTCACGCCGGGCCTTCAGCGCCGGCAGCACCGCGCGAATGTGCTCTTCGATGAAGAGCATGTTGGCGAAGATGATGTGCCCCTGGGCGATGTCGTCGCAGCAGGCCTTCACGGCCGCGGGGTCGCTGAAGCTCGTCGCCGCGTGGAAGCGCAGGTCGAGGCCCGGGAGCTCACCCAGCAGCTCCGTCCGCGCACGCTCGCAGGCGCTCGCGATGTGCGAGTCGAGCGTCAGCAGCACCACGCGAACGGGCGTGATGTCAGCTGCGGAAGTGGGCCTTCGCGTCATACAGCGTCTCCAGGGTGATCAGCGCGATGTTGCGTTCCTGCGCGAAGCGTTCGGTGTTCCGCTTCGCCTTTCCGCGAACGAAGAACGGGATCTTCTTGAGCTCCTTCTCGGCCTCGGCCGTCCAGGTGGTGACGGTGGCGCCCGCGTGGCCTTCGGACTTCGGGGCTGGCGCAGGCGGCGCTGCGGCAACGGCCGGTCGAACGGGCTCGGGCGTCGGTGCGACGTCGGCCACCTGAGCTTCCACGGCCTTCGCGGGCGTGTGCGCGCCCAGGTGCGAGGGGCCGGCGCCGTCGGCGAACTCGAAGTCCTCGCGGAACATCGCGAGCAGGTGCTCCTCGAGGCCCATCATGAGCGGGTGGACCCAGGTGTCGAAGATGACGTTCGCGCCTTCGAAGCCCATCTGCGGCGAGTACCGCGCGGGGAAGTCCTGCACGTGCACCGGCGCCGAGATGACCGCGCAGGGCAGCCCGAGGCGCTTGGCGATGTGGCGCTCCATCTGCGTGCCCAGCACGAGCTCGGGGTGGAGCTTCGCGATCGTCTCTTCGACCTCGAGATGATCGTCCGAGATGAGCGCCGGCACGCCGTACTTCTGCGCCGCCGCCCGCACGTCGCGCGCCAGCTCGCGGCTGTAGGTGCCGAGGCCGACGACGGTGAAGCCCAGCTCCTCGGTGGCGATGCGCGCCGCGGCGACGACGTGGCTCGCGTCACCGAAGATGAAGACGCGCTTGCCGGTGAGGTACGTCGAGTCGACCGAGCGCGAGTACCAGGGCAGGCGCGACGAGACGCCCGAGAGCACGGGGCCCGGGTCGACGCCCGCGAGCTGCGCCACCTGGGTGATGAAGTCCTTCGTGGCGCCGACCCCGATGGGAACGATCGACACCATCGGCTGGCCGTACGTCTTCTGGAGCCACCGCGCGGCCGTCTCGGCGACCTCCGGGTACAGCACGACGTTGAAGTCCGCGTCGGGAATGCGCGAGAGGTCTGCGGGCGTCGCGCCCAGCGGTGCCACCACGTTCACGCCGACACCGAGCTGCTCGAGGAGCCGGCGAATCTCGGTCACGTCGTCCCGGTGCCGGAAGCCCAGCGCCGTAGGCCCGAGCAGGTTGCACGTCTTCGGGCCAGGCTTCCGCTCGCCACGCGGAGCGCCATTGCCGGTGCACGCCCGCACGAGCCGGTAGAACGTCTCGGCGGCGCCGTGGTTCTCCTTGTGCTGGTAGGCCGAGAACTCCACCGGCACCACCGGCACGGGAATGCCGATCGTCTGGCCGATGCCCGCGGGGTCGTCCTGAATCAGCTCGGCCGTGCACGAGGCGCCCACCAGCACGAGCTCGGGCTTGAAGCGCTCGTACGCCTCGCGCGCCGACTTCTTGAAGAGCTCCGCGGTGTCCTTGCCGAGATCGCGTGCCTGGAAGGTCGTGTACGTGACCGGCGGGCGCACCTTGTTCCGCTCGATCATCGTGAAGAGCAGATCGGCGTAGGTGTCGCCCTGCGGCGCGTGGAGGACGTAGTGCACGCCCTTCATCGCGGTGGCGACGCGCATCGCGCCGACGTGCGGAGGCCCCTCGTAGGTCCAGACGGTGAGCTGCATCGTTCAGACCTCCAGCTTCGTGCGGCGAACGAGGGGACGAGCGAAGAGGTCGGCGAGATCGCCGGCCTGGTCGAAGCCGTGCACCGGCGTGAAGACGAGCTCGATGGACCACTTGGTGGTGAGGCCCTCGGTCTCGAGCGGGTTCGCCAGGCCCAGCCCGCAGACGACGAGATCGGGCCTGGCCGCGCGGCAGCGGTCGAGCTGGCGCTCGACGTCCTGTCCTTCGCTCACCGTGACGTCGGCCGGCAGCATCGCCAGCTCGGCGCCGAGGTGCGCCTGGTGGAGGAACGGCGTACCCACCTCGACCAACTGCATGTCGAGCTCGCGTGAGAGGAACCGCGCGAGCGGCACCTCGAGCTGCGAGTCGGGGAAGAAGAAGATGCGTTTCCCGGCGAGCCGCGTCTTCGCGTTGCTCAAGGCGACCTTCGCGCGGGCCGAGGCCGGGTCGATGACCGCCGAGAGCTTCTCGTCACTCACGCCGAACGCCCGCGCGGCGGCCTGGAGCCATGCCGTGGTGCCCTCGACGCCGAAGGGGAAGGGTGCGGCCAGCCGGGTCGCTCCGCGCTCCTCGAGCACCCGCGCGGTGTCGGCGAGGAAGGGCTGCGCGAGGAGGAACTTCGTGTCGGGGCCGATCGCCGGGAGTTGCGTCGAGCGGCGCGGCGGGAAGAAGCGCACCGGCACGCCGAGCTGATCGAACAGCCGCTGGAACTGATCCTCCACGACGTCGGGCAGCGAGCCGACCACGAGGAGCTTCGTGGCGTCGGTCTCACGCTTCGGCAGCTCCGGCACCATCGAGGCCAGGCATGCGTCTTCGCCCTGCGTGAAGGTCGTCTCGATGCCCGAGCCCGAGTAGTTCAGCACCCGCACCTTGCCGGTGTGCTGCTTCGACAGGCGCAGCGCCGCGCGCGAGAGATCGAGCTTGATCACCTCGGACGGGCACGAGCCGACGAGGAAGAGCAGCTTGATGTCGGGGCGGCGCTCGAGGAGCCGGTTCACCACCCGGTCGAGCTCTTCGTTCGCGTCGGTCAGGCCCGCGAGGTCCTTGTCCTGCAGGATCGCCGTGGCGAAGCGCGGCTCGGCGAAGATCATCACGCCGGCGGCGGACTGAATGAGGTGCGCGCAGGTTCGTGAGCCGACGACGAGGAAGAACGCGTCTTGAATCTTGCGGTGCAGCCAGACGATGCCCGTCAGCCCGCAGAACACCTCGTGCTGGCCGCGCTCGCGCAGGACCGGCCGCTCCACCTTCGTGCGGATCTCGCAGGCCGTCATCGGGAAGCTCCTTCGAGGGCGACTGACCGGGTCGCAGCCTGGCGCTCGGCCTCGGCGCCGAGGCGGGCCGCGCGCAGCTTGAGCACGAACTGCGTCGCGTTGATGACGTAGGCCGCGTAGGCCGCCAGCGCGAGCACGAGCTGGCCTTGCGTTCCGAGCGAGCCTGTGAAGAGCGCCCACAGGTACGCCGTGTGGAGCGCCAGCACCAACATCGAGAACACGTCTTCCCAGAAGAACGCGTGCGCGAAGAGGTAGACGTCGAAGACCTTCTTCTCCCAGACCGCGCCGGTGATCATGATCGTGTACAGCACGATCGTCTTCACCACGACGCTCACCGACGCGGCGCCGACGCCCTCGCCCGTGAGGAGCGCTCGAAGAACCAGCGTGAGGCTGACGAGAAAAACGAGGAACTGAACGGGCGCGAGAATGCCCTGCACCAGCGTCCATCGCGTCTCGTCCCGACGCCGTCGCTGTTCGGGTGTGTACAAGGCTGGGTGCGTTTTTCCAGCAGTCACGGGCATCTCTCTCCGCGCAGTTGTCTCGACGCCCCCACCCTAAGACCGCACACCCCTGAATGTCAAGCGCACTTGGCGTCAAGCTGGCTTTACGCATTCGACAAACCTTGTTAGACCCCGCCCTCACCATGGCGAGTACGACCTCGACGTCAGCGGTGTTGGACACCTCGACAGGACAAGCGGCGTTTCCTCAGCCTCGCGCGGTGCTGGAGCTGCTCAAGCCCGTCACCTGGTTCGCCCCCATGTGGGCGCTGGCCTGCGGCGTCGTGTCGGCCGGCGTTCCGTTCGCGGAGAACTGGCTGTCGATTCTGGGAGCGGTGCTCCTCGCCGGGCCCCTCGTCTGTGGCACCAGCCAGGCGGCCAACGACTGGTTCGATCGGCACGTCGACGCCATCAACGAGCCGAACCGGCCGATCCCCTCGGGGCGCATTCCGGGCCGCTGGGGGCTGTGGATCGCGGTGATCTGGACCGGCCTGTCGCTCGCGGTCGGCGCAGCGCTCGGGCCGTGGGTGCTCGCCGCGACCATCTTCGGGCTCGTGCTGGCGTGGATCTACAGCGCGCCGCCGCTGCGCCTGAAGCTCAACGGCTGGTGGGGCAACAGCGCGGTGGGCCTCTGCTACGAGGGGCTGCCCTGGTTCACCGGTGCCGCGGCCCTCTCGGCGGCCACCATGCCCGACGCCCGCATCACCGCGCTCGCGCTGCTCTACAGCATCGGGGCCTTCGGCATCATGGTGCTCAACGACTTCAAGGCCATCGAGGGTGACGAAGCGATGGGCGTGCGCACGCTGCCCGTGCAGCTCGGCGTCACCAACGCGGCGGTCTTTGCGTGCTGGATCATGGCGCTCCCGCAGGTCGTGGTGGTGGCCATGCTGCTCGACCAGGGCAAGCCGACGCACGCCGCGATCGTCGCCGGCGTGCTCGTCGCCCAGCTCGCGCTCATGCCGATGCTGGTGAAGAACCCGCGCAAGCGCGCCCCCCTGTACAACGCCACCGGCACCACGCTGTACGTGTCGGGAATGATGACGAGCGCGTTCGCGATGCGCGCGCTCCTCTCTGCCGCAGCCTGAACCCCGCCGTGACCGTGGACTTGAGGAAGGAACTCGACATGACCAATCAACGCTTCGACGTGGTGGTAGTGGGTGGTGGACCCTCGGGCGCGACCGCGGCCGACGTGCTGGCGAAGGCCGGCAAACAGGTGGCGCTCCTCGACAAGGCCGGCCGCATCAAGCCGTGTGGCGGCGCCATTCCCCCGCGCCTCATCAAGGACTTCGAGATCCCCGATTCGCTCCTGTGCGCGAAGATCCGCTCGGCGCGCATGGTGTCGCCGAAGAGCAGGACCGTCGACATGCCGATCGATGGCGGCTTCGTCGGCATGGTGAACCGCGAGACGTTCGACGAGTTCTTGCGCGAGCGCGCGAAGGAGCACGGCGCCACGCGCCTGAAAGGGACCTACGAGCGCATCAGCCGCGAGGGTGAGGTGACGCGCGTGCACTACCTCGACGAGGCCGGCGTGGAGCAGACGCTCGAGACGCGGCTCATCGTCGGCGCCGATGGCGCGCTCTCGAAGGTGGCGCGGCAGGAGGTCGACAAGGACGGGCCCCCGTGCGTCTTCGCCTTCCACGAGATCATCGAGGCCCCGAAGGCGCAGCCCGGCTTCGACGGCGGCCGCTGCGACGTGATCTACGACGGGAAGATCTCTCCCGACTTCTACGGCTGGGTCTTTCCGCACGGAAGCACCGTCAGCGTCGGCTCCGGGAGCGCCCTGCAGGGCTTCAAGCTGCGCCAGTCGGTGACCGATCTGCGCGCACAGGCCGGCCTCACTGGCGCGAAGACGCTCCGCCGCGAGGGCGCGCCGATTCCGATGAAGCCGCTCAAGCGGTGGGACAACGGGAAAGACGTGGTGCTCGCTGGTGACGCCGCCGGAGTCGTCGCTCCAGCGTCGGGCGAGGGCATCTACTACGCGATGGTGGGCGGGCAGCTCGCCGCCGAGGCCGCGCTCGAGTGCCTGTCGACGGGCAAGGCCACCGCGCTCAAGCTCGCCCGCAAACACTTCATGAAGGCGCACGGCCGCGTGTTCTGGATCCTCGGGATCATGCAGTACTTCTGGTACTCGAGTGACAAGCGCCGCGAGCGCTTCGTCGCCATCTGCGAGGACAAGGACGTGCAGTACCTCACGTGGCAGGCGTACATGAACAAGGAGCTCGTCAAGGCACGCCCCACGGCCCACGTGCGCATCTTCTTCAAGGACATGGCGCACCTGTTCGGCTTCGGGACGCCGTGATGTCCACGCCCGCGTGGCTCGAGTGGTGGCTCTCCTCGGGGCACGCGATCGATCTCATCCTGGCGATCGTCGCGCTCGAGGGCGTGGCGCTAGCCGTCTGGCTGCGCGCGAAGGGGAAGCGGTGGTCGTGGGCCGAGCTGGTGGGGCCGGTCATCGCCGGCGTCTTCCTGATGCTGGCGCTGCGCAACGTCCTCACCGGTGGCAGCGCGCTCATGACGGCTTTCTGGCTCGCCTGCTCCGGGCCCGCGCATCTCTACGATCTCGCTCGGCGTGTGCAGCGCTGGCCCTCGTAGGGGCCAGTCGAGGCGGGCCGACACCCCGAATCCACCAGTCACCGGGCGCCTGAGACACGAACGCCCCGGGTGGCCTGAAGCCGCCCGAGGCGCGTGGTGAAGCTCCAGCTGACGCGAGGCTCAGCTGACCTTCAGCTTGCCCTTCATCACCGCGTAGTGGCCCGGGTACGAGCAGATGTAGTCGTACGTGCCAGCCGCCGGCGCCGTGAACTCGATCGTCGTCGACTCGCCACCACCGACGAGGCCGGTGTTCGCGATGATGTCGCTCTTGTCGGCCGGGATGTAATCGGTCGCCGCCGAGGTGGCCGCCGCCGCGGTGAACTTCGCCAGGTCGGTGCCCGCCTTGAGCAGCACGAAGTTGTGGCCCATGACGTTCTTGGCCAGCGTGCCGCCGTGCTTCAGCGTCAGCTTGATCTTCTGGCCGGCCTTCGCGCTGATCTCGAGCTTGTCGTACTGCATGGCGTCGCTCGCGACGATCGTCACTTCGAGCACGTCACCCGCGGCGGCCGGAGCAGCAGCGGCTTCGGCCGGCTTGGCCTCGGCAGGCTTCGCCTCGGCGGCAGGAGCGGCCTCGGCCGGCTTCACGGCGTCCTGCTTCTTCGGGGCTTCCGGCGGGGGCGTCGGCTTCGCCGCCTCTTCCTTCTTGCAACCCAGCATCATCATCGACACGGCCATTCCAACGATCAGCGCAAACCGCATGACAAGGTCCCTTTCATCGAGAAATCGAAGGCGATGGCCTTCGGCGCGCGCTTCATAACGACGCTGCGGCCTTTTGTCGCACCAAACCCGTCAGCACCGCAGCTGAACGTAGCCCCTGGCGCCCCCGGGGCCCTCGGCCGCATCGCGCACCACCCGCTCGGCGCACAGCCTGCCTGAGAGCACGGCCATGGGCACGCCAGCGCCGGGGTGTACCGAGCCACCGACGAAGTAGAGGCCCGGCATCGACGAGACCGAAGCGGGGCGCTCGAAGGTGCCCATGAAGCCGTGGTTCGACCGCCCGTAGAGCGCGCCGCCGGTCGCCGGGAA
>JALOQF010000607.1 GCA_025459425.1 Myxococcaceae bacterium
GCGATCACCGATCTCATCGACGACCTGGTGAAGGCGAAGGCCGATGGCATCTCGGCCGAGAAGCTCGCCCCCGCACTGGCGTTCCAGCGCAAGGCGCAGTGGAAGCTCGACTTCATCGCCGCCGAGAACAGCATGGGCTTCCACGCGCCGCAGGAGGCCGCGCGGATTCTCGGAGAAGCTGCCGACGAGGCCCGTCAGGGTCAGGTCGTGGTGGCGAAGGCGCGTGCGCAGGCCTCGCTCGCGCCCGTCGAGGGAGCGCCGGTTCCGGGATCGAAGTAGCTCGGCTCAGCGCGCGACCGTCATGCCGAGAAGCCCGGTCTCGGCGTCGTCGGGGAAGTGAAAAACGAACTGCGCTGGCTCGAACTGCCCGTCAGGTTCAGGCATGAACGTCGATTCGTCGAACACCTCGACGATGCAGCGCTCGATGACCGGGTCGTTCCAGCTCGTCGAGACAAGGACGTCCGGCGCGAAGGCGCCTCCACGGATCGGCGTGAACCGTACGGCCACGTCGATGGGTCCGAGATCGCGCTCGAGCGAGTGCGGGATGCACAGGTTGATGTCCGGCGCGACGGCGCGGAGGGGCTTTTCAAGGGCGCGGGGCACACGTGAGGCCGATCGAGATTGGAGGACTGGAACCAGCTCGTGCTCGGCGCGGGACGCCGCGACGGGCGCATCGTGGTCCGAAGCGACTGGGCGCACGTGGGGCACACCAGCAGCCTCGAGCAGCTCAGGCGACCGGGGCTCGTGCGCCGTCAACCAGAGGCCGAGGCCAAACACGAGGGCGAACAGAAGCAGCGGCGAGACGATGATGATGCCGTAGCGCACGCGGCTCGGTAACGGGGCCCTGTCGCGCTGACCACCCTCGCCTCAGGCCCGATGTGGTCGCACCACGCCGATGGCACCCCGGCATCGCAGCGCACCGCACGTTGCACGACACCTCCGGTGAAGGCTGGTCCCGGCCCAAGCGCCTCACGTCAGGCCCTCGCCACCGCGCGCAGCTTTATCGAGCGTGACCGCTCCGGCAGGCCCCGCCGGTTCTCGCGACCGAGCCACATCGTGCGCGCGAAGACGAGCGCCACCATCGTCACCCCCAGCAGCGCCAGGAACCCCGACACGCCAGAGGCCACCATTGCCGGTCGCCAGGGCGACGCGACGCTGAACACCCGCAAGGCCGCGCCGCCGACGAGCGCGAAGACCCCCGCGTCGTAGAGCCACCGCCACGGCATCGACACGCCCTCGAAGCTCGGGAGCATGCGCCCCGCGAAACCGAAGACCGCGAGCTGCGCGAACCCCAGGGTGAAGGCGTGGCGCGCGGCGTCCTTAAGCAGCGGCGCCTGGGGCACGCCGAACACACCGAGCCCGTGCCACAGGAAGAGCCCGGCCGAAGCTCCGAGGAACGACCAGGCCGCCAACATCGCGAACCGCACCAGCAGCTCCGCGCCCGGCATCATGGGTGGCTCGGCGCGCTGGAACGGGCGCACCACCCACAGCAACGTCGCGCTCCCCGCGGCGATGCCGAGCGAGAGGCCCTGCGTCCACCCGGCGAAGGGACTGGCGGCCTGCAGGACGGCGACGGTCGCGACAAGCTGCCAGGCCCAGAACCCAACGCGCTGCCTCGAGGCCGACGGCCGGTCGATGCGCATCGAGCACGCGCCAGCCCGGAACGAGATGCCCAACAGCCAGCTCGCCGTCCCTCCGAAGAGCGCCGTCGCCGTCACCACCTCGAGCGGAAGCCGGGTGAAGGGGCCACCCACCGACTGGCCGAGTTGCCACGCGAACAGCGCCGCCGCTGAGACCGCCCACCACACGGCCCCGGCCACGACGAAGGCCGGCAGCGCGTCTCCCACCACCGAGCGCGCGCGGTAGAGGCGAACCACGAAGCCCGTCCACCGCGCGACGCCAGCCAGCAGCAGCACGCCGCCGGCGAGTCCCACCAGCGCGCTGAACGGGAGCAACGCGCCAAGCCGCCCCGCGCTCACGAGCGTCACGCCGACGATGCCGAACACCGCGACCTGCTTCCCGAGACGCTCCGGCGCGGGTGGCGCCCCGAAGAGCCGCGGCGCCAGGTGAAACGACACGCCAGCGGTCAACAGCCACATGAAGCCAAACAACTGCGCGACGGCATGCGACTGGTGGTGCTCCACGGGCACACCACGATGCAGCACGTGCAGCGACCACAGGTTCAACGCGCCGTTGAGCGCCCCCAGCAGCACGGTGAAGCACAGCGAGGCCACGACGAAGGGCACCCACGGTGTGCGAAGGACAGTTGGCATGACGCGCATCGCGCTCGCCCCATGCACAATGAGTGCCGCGTCCCGCCATGGGGCGGGGGGGCGCCGTGTTTCAAAGCCGGACGATTCGATCCCGGAACGGAACGTGATGTCACCAAAGGACCGTCGCCCCGCGGCGCGCCGGGTCGGCTACCCTCTCGGGCCGCGATGAGCAGTGAGCAGGGCAAACCACCCCACGGTCAGAAGCCGGCGCCGCCGAAGGGTGACGGGCACGGGCGGGTTCCGACGGTCCCCCCGCGCACCAGCACCGGCGCGATTCCACGCACCAGCACGGGCGGCTCGATGCCGGCCGCCGGGAGCGCCCCGCCCCGCACCAGCACCGGCTCGATTCCGCGCACCAGCACCGCCGGTGGCATGCCCGCCGCCAAAGCGCCTGGCGCGTCGGCGCAGGGCCTCCCGCGCGTCACCTCCGAGTCGACGCCGCGGGTGTCGCACCAGAGCCTGCCCAGAGTCACGTCGGCCTCGTCCCAGAGCCTGCCGCGCGTTCCATCGGAGTCACCGCCGAAGGTCTCGCACCCCAGCCTGCCGGCGGTGGGCGTGGTGCCGACGAACCCCTCGGTGAAGCAGACCAACCCCTTTCAGAAAGCGCTGCGCGCCTCGGCCTTCGACGACAACGAGAAGGAGAAGAT
>JALOQF010000608.1 GCA_025459425.1 Myxococcaceae bacterium
CGCGTGCCGCAGCTCGAGGTTCGCCCGAAGCTCCCGCACCACGCGGTCGGCGCCATCGAGGTCTGCCTTGTTGACCACGAAGACGTCGGCCACCTCGAGAATGCCCGCCTTGATCGCCTGAATGTCGTCGCCCATGCCCGGCACCAGCACCACCACCGTCGTGTGCGCGAGCTGGGCGATGTCGATCTCGTCCTGCCCCACGCCGACCGTCTCGACGATGATGACGTCGCGCCCCATCGCGTCCATCACCCGCAGGCAGTCACCCGTCGCCCTCGAGAGCCCGCCCAGGTTGCCCCGCGTCGCCAGGGAACGAATGAACACGCCGGGATCGGTCGCGTGCCCCTGCATCCGAATGCGATCACCGAGAATGGCGCCGCCGGTGAAGGGGCTCGTCGGGTCGACCGCGATCACCCCCACCGACTTCCCCTTCGCCCGATACGCCGTGATGAGCCGATCGGTGAGGGTCGATTTTCCCGCGCCAGGCGAGCCGGTGATGCCGATGACCCAGGCCCTGCCCGTCTTCGGGAACAGCGCCTTGAGGGCCTCGGTCGCCACCGGGGCCTGATCGTCGATGAGGCGCATCAGGCGCGATGCCTTGCGCACGTCTCCCGCGAGCACGCCCTCGGCGAGCGCCTGCGCCGTCGTCTCCATCACTCGACCACCTCGATCTGCTCGATGGGCACGTTCATGAGCTCGGACACGAGCGCGCGAATGCCGGGAAACTCGTCGAGCTCGAAGCGCTCGGCCCAGATCTTCCCCTTCGGACCTGCGAGCAGGCCTCGAAACGTCCGGCCCTGCAGTCGGGCGGCGGCGAAGCGCACCGTCTCGTCACCCACCTTCAGCTCGCAGAAGAACTCCATCACGCTCCGCGGTGGCACCAGCGCATCGCCGAAGGCCTCGAAGAGCGACTTCATCGACAGGCTGACGTCGAGCTCGGGCGGAGCCTCTTCCTTCGGGCGCGGCGGCGGCGAAGGTGAGCCGGCGATGTCTCCGAACATCGCGTAGAGGAAGTCTTCGAGCGCGGCGCGGTCGCGAAACTCGGACAACTCGAACACCGTCGGCGAGTTGATCGTCAGCTCGTGCCCCTCGCGCAGGCACCGCACGACACGGAACTGCCCGGCCCGGCTCGCCCCCAGCGAGAAGCGAAACGGGCCCCGCTCGAGCTCGGCGCCCAGCTGGAGCGTGCTCGGGTCGACCTTCGGGCTGATGCCCAGCGCCGCGAGCTCACTCGACCTGCGCTCGAGCTGGTACAGGTGATCGTTCAACGTCTGAATGACGAGATCTTCGAGCCGCGAGGCAGCCGACAGAAACGCCAGGTTGATCGGCTGCGCTCCGACGAACTCGGGTGGCCCGACGTAGAGCAGCCGGTCGCCAAGCACGGTGAACGACACCCGCTCGATGGCCTTCCGCGTCAGCGGGTTCAGCGCGAGGCCAGAGTTGAGCTCGAGCTCGGCTTCGACGACTCCATCGACGTCGCTCACCGTGAGCCCGAGGCCCTCGAGGAAGGCGCGGTCCATTGAGGGCGACTTAGCCCTTCAGCAGCTCTCGCGCGATGATGTTGCGCTGGATCTCGCTGGTGCCCTCGCCGATCTCACACAGCTTCGCGTCGCGCAGGTAGCGCTCGACGGGGAACTCGCGCGTGTAGCCGTAGCCGCCATGAATCTGCACGGCCTTGTTGCACGCGCGGGTCGCCGCCTCCGAGGCGAACAGCTTCGCCATCGACGCTTCGCGGGTGTAGGGCTTGCCCGCGTCGGCGAGCGCGGCAGAGCGGTAGACGAGCATGCGCGCCGCGTCGAGCTCGGTCTGCATGTCGGCCAGCATCCACCGAATGGCCTGGAAGTCGCCGATCGGGTTCCCGAAGGCCGTGCGGTCCTTCGCGTACTTCACCGACTCCCGAATCGCGGCGTGGCCGAGGCCCACCGACAGCGCGCCGATGGTGATGCGGCCCCCGTCGAGGATCTTCATGGTGTCGATGAAGCCGTGATCGATCTCACCGAGGCGCTGCGAGTCGGGCACCTCGACGTTCTCGAGGTGCAGCTCGGCCGTGTCCGACGAGCGCATGCCCAACTTCCCGTGAATCGCCCGCTGGCTGAAGCCCTTGAGGCCCTTCTCGAGGATGAAGGCGGTGATGCCCTTCTGCTTCTTCTCGGGGCTGGTGAGCGCGAGCACGACGAAGACGTCGCCGACGGTGCCCTGGGTGATGAACATCTTCGAGCCGTTGAGCACCCACCCGTCGCCCTTGCGCACGGCCGTCGTCTTCATGCCCGCGGCGTCCGAACCGCTCCCCGGCTCGGTGAGCCCCCACGCGCCCAGCGACTCGGCCGTGGCCAGCCTCGGCAGGTACTTCTGGCGCTGCGCCTCGTTGCCGAACACCCGAATGTGGCTGGTGCCCAGACCGTTGTGCGAGGCCACCGTCAGGGCGAGCGACCCGTCGTACTTGGCCACCTCTTCGACGGCCACGGCCACGGCCAACGAGCCCATGTTGGCGCCGCCGTACGCGTCCGAGATGCGAATGCCCATCGCGCCCAGCTGGCCCAGCTCGCGCACGATCTCGAGGGGGAACTTCTCGGAGGCGTCCCACTCGCGCGCCTTGTCCTTCACGCGCCGCTCACAGAAGTCACGAATCGTCGCCTGCAGTGCCTTGACGTCGTCGGGGAGCTCGAGATCCATGCGGGGCTTTGGCCTTCTCCAGAAAGGGAATGGTGCGCGCGCGTCTCTATCGGGTTTGTCACGCGCGGAAAACGCCGACGCCCACCGTCTTTCCGCGGCGCGGCACGACACGAGTGATGGCAGGCATGACGGCGGCTGCCATCCCGAGCGGTTGGTTTGCGACCGCGCTCGAGGAAGGCCGAAAACACGAACGGCGCGCCGGTGAGGGCGCGCCGCGTGGGTGAGGCACGACGGACGAGACGGTTACT
>JALOQF010000247.1 GCA_025459425.1 Myxococcaceae bacterium
CGCTCAACGGCGAGCGCTGGCGCATTCCGCTGGTGTCGGACCTGGCCGAGAAGTTCTGAGTCTCCGCTGAGCCCCGAAAAACGCACGAAGCCCGGCGCCCATCGGGAGGGGGGCCGGGCTTCTGGCGTTCTGGAGGACCAGCCGATCGACGCTCAGTCGTCGTCGCCGTCTTCGATCAGCTCTTCGTCGTCATCGTCATCATCATCGTCGTCGTCGTCATCCTCGTCGTCCGAGTCGTCGTCATCGTCCTCGTCGTCGTCCTCTTCGTCATCT
Source organism: Myxococcaceae bacterium (assembly GCA_025459425.1). Taxonomy (GTDB): domain Bacteria; phylum Myxococcota; class Myxococcia; order Myxococcales; family Myxococcaceae; genus Xiheimicrobium. The sequence goes on from JALOQF010000247.1 coordinate 274, forward strand.
TCTTCTTCAGCGACCGACGAGAGCTCCTCCGAGTCGAGCTCCATCGTGAGGGTGAACTTCTTGGACAGCGCGGTCAGCTGGGCCTGGAGCTCGGCGAGGGCCGAGGTGAAGTCCTCTCCCAGCGCCTTGCTGACCTTGTTGCCGCAGTGAGGGCACTCGAGCGGCTCGCTGCCGTCGATCAGCTCCTGCATGTCGATCTCGAACGTGCCCTCGCACTTCTGACAGGTGAACTCGATGGTCATGACGGAGGCGCACGTAATTTCGGCGCCGTTGACCTGTCAACGACGTTCCACGAAGGTGCCCGGCATGCACGCCGCGCCGCGAACCATGGTGCATCAGCTCCACTTGCAGGCCGAGCGGCTCGCCGACCGGCCGGCCCTGTGGACGAAGCGCCAGGGCACGTGGCTGCCGACGTCGTGGCGCCAGTACGCGACGCGGGTGAAGGACCTGGCCCTGGCCTTCATCTCGCTGGGCCTCGAGCCGAAGCAGGCGGTGGGCATCATCGGCGCCAACCGCGAGGAGTGGCTCGTCAGCGCGCTGGCCGCCACGGCCTGCCAGGCCGTGCCCGTCGGGCTCTACACCACGTCGTCCCCGGAGCAGCTCCAGTACATCCTCTCGCACTGCGAGGCCCGCATTCTGGTGGTCGAGAACGTCGGTTTCCTCGAGCGCGTGCTGGCCGTCCGCGAGCGGCTCCCGGCGCTCGAGCACATCATCGTCATGGACGCGCCGCAGCCCCTGCCCGAGGGCGTCTTGCGCTACGACGCCGAGCTGCTGCGGGGGCACGGCCTGCCCGAAGGCCCGTACTTCGAGCGGCTCGAGGCCGCGCGGCCCGACGATCTGGCCACGCTCATCTACACCTCGGGCACCACGGGGCACCCCAAGGGCGTGATGCTCACGCACCGCAACGTCTGCTGGACGGCGCTCGCCCTCGTCGACGCGACGGGCCTGGGGGACGACGAGGTGATGTTGTCGTACCTGCCGCTGTCGCACATCGCCGAGCAGGCCTGCTCGATCTACGGGCCGCTCATGCGAGGCATCCAGGTGTCCTTCGCCGAGTCGTTCGATGCGCTCGGCGAGAACCTGCGCGAGGTGCGCCCGACCGTCTTCTTCGCCGTGCCGCGCGTCTGGGAAAAGTTCAAGGTGAAGGCCGAGGCGGGCTTCGCGAAGCAGCCACCGGCGCGGCAACGAACGCTCGCGTGGGCGCGTGACGTCGCGGCCCGCTGGCACGCCCTCACGCTCGAGCACCGGCAGCCCACCTTGCGCCTCACCGCGCAGTACGCGCTGGCCCAACAGCTCGTGTTCCGGCCGCTCAAGGCCCGCCTCGGGCTCGACCGCTGCCGCTTCTTCGCCACCAGCGCCGCGCCCATCGCCCGAGACGTGCTCGACTTCTTCGCGTCGATCGACGTGGTGCTGCGCGAGGTGTACGGCCAGAGCGAGGTGACCGGGCCGACGTCGGTCAGCACGCTGGAGCACACCCGCCTGGGCGCCCTCGGCCGGCCGCTCGCGGGCGTCGCCGTGCGCATCGCAGACGACGGCGAGATCCTCGTGAAGGGCGAGAACGTCTGCGCCGGGTACTTCAAGAACCCCGAGGCGACGGCCGAGCTGATTCAGGAGGGCTGGCTGCATTCGGGTGACGTGGGCGAGCTCGACGCCGACGGGTACCTGCGCATCACCGGGCGCAAGAAGGAGATCATCGTCACCTCGGGCGGCAAGAAGACGCCGCCGGCGACGCTGGAAGGGCTGCTCAAGTCGATCGAGCCCATCGGCCAGGCCCTCGTAGTGGGTGATCGAAGGCCGTACCTGGTGGCGCTCCTCACCCTCGACCCCGAGAAGCTCGAGGCCTTCCGCGCGCGGAACCCTGGCCTCGTGCCAGCGCCGCAGGACACCGCCTTTCACGCCTGGCTCGAAGCCCAGATCGCCGAGCGGGTGAACACGAAGGTGTCGCGCTTCGAGACGATCAAGCGCTTCACCGTGCTGCCCCACGACTTCACCATCGAAGGCGGCGAGCTGACCTCGACGCTCAAGGTGCGCCGCTCGGTGTGCGAGGCGAAGTACGCGAAAGAAATCGAGGCGCTCTACGCCGGCGCCGAGACGCACGCGGCGTGACGAAACACGACGGCCCGGCCGCCTCCCATGAAGGGGGCAACCGGGCCGGTGGTGCTGCGGGCGTCGCCTTTCAGCGCTTGTCGATCGCGACGTAGTCGCGCTTGCGCTGGCCCGTGAAGACCTGACGCGGGCGGGCGATCTTCTGCTCGTTGTCGTTGATCATCTCTTCGTACTGGCACACCCAGCCGACCGTGCGGGGAATGGCGAAGAGGCAGGTAAAGAAGTCGACGGGGAAGCCCATCGCCTCGTAGATGAGGCCCGAGTAGAAATCGACGTTCGGGTAGAGCTTGCGCTGCACGAAGTAGTCGTCCTGCAGGGCGATGCGCTCGAGCTCGACGGCGATGTCGAGCAGCGGGTTCTTGCCCGTCACCTCGAACACCTCGTCGCAGGCCTTCTTGATGACCTTCGCCCGGGGATCGTAGTTCTTGTAGACGCGGTGGCCGAAGCCCATGAGCTTCTTGTCGCCGTCCTTGTCCTTCACCTTCTTGATGAACTCGGGGACGTTCTTCTTGTCGCCGATCTCGCGGAGCATGCGCAGCACCGCCTCGTTGGCGCCGCCGTGGAGCGGGCCGTAGAGCGCGGTGATGCCGGCGGCGACGGCCGAGTACGGGTCAGCCTCGGACGAGCCGACGACGCGCACCGAAGTGGTGGAGCAGTTCTGCTCGTGATCCGCGTGGAGGATGAAGAGCACGTCGAGCGCCTTCACCAGGGCGGGGTGCGCCTTCCAGTTGGGCTTGCCGATGCTCTTCACCATCGTGAGGAAGTTCTCGGCGTAGGGCAGATCGTTGTTCGGGTAGATGTACGGCAGGCCCTGGCTGTGGCGGTACGAGAAGGCCGCCAGCGTCGGCATCTTGGCGATGAGCCGCGTCATCTGGTGGCGGCGCACCTCCTTGTTCCGAACCTGCTTGGCCTCTGGGTAGAAGCTCGAGAGCGCCGCGACGGTCGACGCGAGCATCGACATCGGGTGCGCGTCGTAGCGGAAGCCGTCCATGAACGACTTGATGTTCTCGTGGACGTAGGTGTGGTGCGTGATCTTGTCGGTGAACTCGTGGAGCTGCGCCTTGGTCGGCAGCTCTCCGTTCATCAGCAGGTACGACGTCTCGAGGTGCGTCGACTTCTCGGCGAGCTGATCGATCGGGTACCCGCGGTACTCGAGAATGCCCTTGTCACCGTCGATGAAGGTGATGGCGCTCTTCGTGTTCGCCGTGTTCTGGAACGCTGGATCGTACGCCATGATGCCGAAGTCTTCGGCGTCGGTCTTCATCTGGCGCAGGTCCATCGCGCGGATGCAGCCGTTCTCGATCTTCAGCTCGTACTGCTTCCCGGTTCGGTTGTCGGTGACGGAGAGCGTGTCTTTGGACATGCCCGCTGAGTCGCACCGCGCCACAGTTCGATCAACGAAAAAGAGTAGAAGGACACCCTGTGAAAGGCCGAAGTGCTCCAGTGGTTTTTCTTCTGGTGCTGGGCGCGCTCGCGGTGACGGCGCGGCTCGTCTTCGGCGACGTCGTCGAGCCCCGCGCGCTGCTCGTGAAGCTGCGTGGAATCGGCGAGGGTCCGGCGGTGGTGTGGGCGTGGGTGGGCCTCTACGTCGCGGCCACCTCGGCGCTGCTCCCGGCGGCGGGCCTGCACGTCGTAGCGGGCGCGATGTGGGGCTTCGTCACGGCGGCGTGGCGGGCGTACGCGATGGCCACGGTGCTCGGCCATCTGCACTTCGCGCTGGGCCGCCTCGTGGGCCGCGAGCGCATGCGCGCGTTGTTGGTCCGCCGCGGGTGGACCGGCGCCGTCTCGGAGCTCGAAGAGAGCGGGGTGCTGACGGTGCTGGTGCTGCGTCAGACGCCGATTCCCTTCGTGGTGACGAACCTCGTCTGCGGCGCCTCGCCCATCACCTGGCCCCAGTTCCTCGTCGGCCATGGCCTGGGGCTCGTGCCCAACGTGCTGATCTCGACCTGGTTCGCTGCGGCGATCGCCGACGGCGTCGAAGGGGCGCAGCAGCAGGCCTTCCGCAACGCGCTCCTCTCGGGGGCGGGAGTCGTGGTCATCGCCATCGCCTCGCGCCTGGCGATGGCCGCGGTGAAGCGCCGGCGCGCCGCTCAGCGCACGACGCCGACGTAGACGTACGCGAGGCCGGCCATGAGCGGGTGGGCCGACTGCTCCGAGAACGCGCCCGTGCTGCGCATCAACTCGACGAAGCGCTCGCCCGCCGGAAACGCCGCGGCCGTGCGGGGCAGGTACTCGTAGGCGGCGCGGTTCCCCGTGAGGACCTGCCCGATGAGCGGCATCACCAGCTTCGCGTACAGCCGGAACACCGCACCGAAGGCGCCCTCGGGCTGGCCGAACTCGAGCACCACCACGCGGCCCCCCGGTTTCACCACCCGCGCCAGCTCGCCCAGGCACACCTTCGGGTCGTCGACGTTGCGAATGCCGAAGCTGATTGACGACACGTCGAACTGCTGGGCCGGGTAGGGGAGCTTCATCGCGTCGGCCACCTCGAACGAGATGTCGAGGCCCAGGGCCTTCGCCTTGGCCGGCGCGCTCGAGAGCATCGCGGCGTTGAAGTCGGTGCCCTTGACGGTGCCGCCCGGTCCGACCGCGCGCTTGAAGTCGATGGCGAGATCGCCCGTGCCGGTCGCGCAATCGAGCACCGCGTCGCCGGCCTTCACCTTCGACAGCCGCACCGCCGTCTTGCGCCACAGCCGGTGGGTGCCCATCGACAGCACGTCGTTGGTGACGTCGTACCGGGGGGCAATCTGCGTGAACATCTGGTGGACCTGCTCGCTCATCGGGCGCCTCCCACCGCGGCCAGCGGGCGGGGCTCGGCCAGGCGTCGGCCGGTGGCGTTCAGCACCGCCGACACGCCCTTCATGAGCGCATCGAACTCGGACGGACGCAGCGCCTGCGGGCCGTCGCACAGCGCCGTCTCGGGCGTCGGGTGCACCTCGACCAGCAGGCCATCGGCGCCGGCTGCGGCCGCTGCGAGCGCCATCGGCGTCACCAACGCCGCCACGCCCGTCGAATGCGAGGGGTCGACCAGCACGGGGAGCTTCACCCGCTGCTTCACCCAGGCCATGCCCGCGAGATCGAGCGTGTTGCGCAGCGTGGTGTCGAAGGTGCGAATGCCGCGCTCGCACAGCATCACCTGATCGTTGCCGCCATCGAGCAGGTACTCGGCCGCGAGGATCCACTCGTCGATGGTCGAGCCGAAGCCGCGCTTGAGCAGCACCGGCCGGTCGATCTTCGACAGCGCCCGGAGCAGCGAGAAGTTCTGCATGTTGCGTGCGCCCACCTGCAGCACGTCGACGTACTCGAGCACCGAGGGCAGCTGCGCGGCGTCCATGATCTCCGACACCACGGGCAGCCGCAGCTTCCGGCCGGCCTCGGCCAGCATCGGCAGCCCCGGCTCACCCAGGCCCTGGAACGTGTACGGGCTCGTGCGGGGCTTGAACGCGCCACCTCGCAGCGCGTGGCCGCCAGCCGTCTTCACCGCCTGCGCGGCCTTGTCGACCTGCTCCTGCGTCTCGAGCGCGCAGGGGCCGGCGATGACGACGAAATCACCGCCCACCTCGACCCCGCCGAAGCGCACCCGGTGCGTGGCCTCGCCCGGCTCCCGCAGCACCCGTTTCGGCCCCGTCGCACCCATCGCTGCCTCACAGTTCATTGAGTTCAAGGCGTTTTGAACTCTGTGGTGCATCTATATCGGAGATGACTTAGAAGACAACACAACCGTGCTCGCCCCGGGAGCCAGGAGATACGTGTCGGCGTCGCGAATCGCCACGCATGGCGCGCTGTTGCGCCTGGGGCCCGGCCCGTTGTCGGTGGCGTGGCTCAACCCCTCCCGGAACGTGTGGGTGGTGGGGCTCGGGGTGTGTGGGGAAGGCGGCGGAGAGGTGCGCCTGGACGTCGAGCTGCCGGCCGGGCCGTGGTTTGGCGGCTGGGCCTTCGACGAGGCGCGTTCATGGAGAGGCTTCGACGCCGAGCGCTGGGTGTTGCCCGAGGTGCTGGCCTTCTGGGACGGCGCGCGCACGCGGCTGGTGGCGTTTGGCGTCGAGGGCACGCCGACTTCCGAGCTCGAGGCCCGAATGGACGCGGTCGCCGAGGTCGAGCCGGTGGTCGAACGCGCTCCGGTGAGCCGCGGGGCGATGCAGCGAGGGGCCTACGAGCGGCTGGTGTCGCTGGGGCTCGAGGCCATCGAGGCGACGCGCTGCTCGAAGCTGGTGCTGGCGCGGGAGATCGTTCTCGAGAGCGCAGCGGCCTTTCCCGAGCGCGCGGTGCTCAAGGCCCTCGAGGCGCGCAACCCCACGTGCTGGACGTTCCTCGTGCGGGGGCGAGATGGCTCGGCGTTCGTCGGGGCGTCACCGGAGCTGTTGTGCGAGGCCGACGGCGACCGGTTGTCCGTCGACGCGCTGGCGGGCACGGCCGCGCCGGGTGGTGACGTCGCGCTCCTCGCGTCGGAGAAGGATCGTCGCGAGCACCAGGCCGTCGTCGACGACGTTCGCGCGCGGCTCGATGCCTTCGCCACCCGAATCGACGCTCCGCCGCAGCCTGGCCTCAAGCGACTGTCGTCGGTGATTCACCTGCACACGCCGATGAAGGCCACGCTCCGGCCGGGCGTGTCGCCGCTCGCCGTCGCCCGAGCGCTCCATCCCACGTCGGCGGTCGCCGGAACGCCTCGCGCGGCGGCGCTCGAGTTCCTGCGCACCCACGAGGGCTTCGCCCGTGGTTGGTACGCGGGCGCCGTCGGCGCGATGGGTCCTTCACGCCTGACGCTCGCGGTGGGGCTGCGCTCCGCGCTCCTCGATGGCGCGACGGCGCGCGTGTTCGTCGGCGCGGGCGTGGTGAAGGGCTCGACCCCCGAAGGCGAGTGGGTCGAGACCGAGCGGAAGGCTGCGACGATGCTGGCCGCGCTGGGGGTGGCGCATGGTTGAAGACACGAGTCGGGTGAGTCACTCAGCGCGTCCCGCGCCCAGCCCATGGTGCAGCGCGCCTCGCTTCGTCGACGCGCCGATGCCTGAGACGCTCCACCAGCGCTGGGCTGCGGCGAGGTGGGGCGTGTTCGCTGAGTCAGTGCCGGCGCCTCGTCGCATGGTGGAGATGTCTGAGATGCTCAACCAGCGCTGGGCCGCGGCGAGGTGGGGCGTGTTCGCTGAGTCAGTGTCGGCGCCTCGTCGTTTGTTGGAGATGTCTGAGACGCTCAACCAGCGCTGGGCCGCGACGAGGTGGGGCATGTTCGCTGAGTCAGTGCCGGCGCCTCGTCGTTTGTTGGAGATGTCTGAGACTCCCAACCAGCGTGGGGCCGCGACGATGGCTGCGTGCGGCGTCAGAGGCGACGCCACGTCGTCGCAGCCTGGAGGCGCCGATGCCTGAGACGCTCAACCAGCGCTGGGCCGCGACGATCGCCGGTGTGTTCGCGGCGTGTGGTGTCAGAGACGTCGTCGTCGCCCCCGGCTCCCGTTCGACGCCGCTCGCGCTCGCGTTCGCCGACCGTTCCGATCTGCGGTGCTGGTCGTGCATCGACGAGCGCAGCGCGGCCTTCTTCGCCCTGGGCCTCGCCAAGGGCTCCCAGCGGCCAGCGGCGGTGCTCTGCACCTCGGGCACGGCGGGCGCGCACTTCTTGCCGGCCCTGATCGAGGCGGCCGAAGGCGGGACGCCGCTGGTCGCCGTCACGGCAGACCGTCCCGCGGAGCTCCACGGCTTCGGTGCGCCGCAGACGATCGAGCAGCGCGGGCTCTTCGGGCGGTGGGTTCGTGACGCATTGTCGCTGCCGGAGCCCGCCGAGGGCCTCACCGACCACCTCGTCGCCGCTGTCGCGAAGCTCGTGCAGCGCACGCTGGCGGCGCCGCGCGGCGGCGTGCACCTCAACGTCCCATTCCGGGAGCCGCTCGCGCACCCCGATGGGCTCGCGGGGCCGGTGGTGAAGCTCACCGTGCCGCAATTCGAGACCGCTCGCGGTGTTCCGGATCTGGCGCCGGTCATCGAGGCGGTCACCGCACAGGAGCGCGGCGTGATCGTCTGCGGGCCGCGCGAGCGTGAAGACGGGTTCGGCGAAGCCATCGCGACGCTCGGTGCACGGCTGGGCTACCCGGTCTTCGCCGAGGCCGCCTCGAACGCCCGGTTTGGCTTCCCCGACGCTGTCTGGGCCTTCGACGCCATGGCGCGCAGCGCGTCCTTCCTGCAGCGCCTCGCGCCCCGGGTGGTGCTGCGCTTCGGCGGTGGGCTGACGCTCAAGGCGCCCCAGGCCTGGCTCGACGCGAGCGGCGCGCGCCTCTTCGAGTTCAGCGACGATGGCGCCGTGTTCGACCCACAGCACCACGCCGAGGCGGTCTTCTCAGGCGACGTGGTGGCGATGATCCGCGCGCTGACGCCGGCGCAGGCTCGCACCGGGCCGCTCCCGGGGCTCGTCGCGTCGGCGCAGCGGCGGGCCGAGTCCGTCCTCTCGCAGCGGGGCGATCGAATCGAAGAGGCGCTCGTCGCCCGGGCGCTCGTGCGCGCGCTGCCAGCGGGCACGAACCTGGTGGTGTCGAGCTCGATGCCGATTCGTGACGTCGACGCCTTCGCGTCCTCGCCGGAGCGGCTCCACGTCTTCACCAACCGTGGCGTCAACGGCATCGACGGCGTCGTGAGCACCGCGCTGGGCGTGTCGGGAGCGACGGGCCGGCCCACGGCGCTGCTGATCGGTGACGTGGCGGCGCTGCACGATCTGTCCGGCTGGCTGCTCGCCTCGACGGCTTCGGCGCCGCTGGTGGCCGTCGTCGTGAACAACGATGGCGGCGGCATCTTCAACTTCCTGCCCGTGGCCGAGCGAACGCCGCACTTCGAGCGGTTCTTCGCGACGCCGCAGCCGGTGGACTTCGCGCACGTGTCGTCGCTGGCGCGGGCCACGCTCCACCGGCCGGCCTCCCTCGAAGACTTCGCGCGCGTCGTCCGGGCTGGGCTGGCTGGCGGGGTTCACCTCGTCGAGGTGCGCACCGAGCGGAAGGCCAACGTCGAGGCGCACAAGGTGTTGAACGCCGCGCTCGTCGCCGCCGTGGAGGCTTCGTCATGACGCTGCCGACCCGAAGCTGGGGCCAGGGTCCGAAGCGCGCGCTGTTCCTGCACGGCTTCACCGGGAGCCGGTATTCGTTCGATCACCTCGAGCCCCTGCTGGGCGACCTGGTGCGTGCCGACGTCGTCGAGCTGCCTGGCCATCACCAGTCGCGCGCCGACTTCCCCGACTTCGGCGCCGTCGTCGATGCCATCGCCTCGGGGCTCGAGGGCCCCACGACGGTGCTGGGGTACTCGCAGGGCGCCCGCGTCGCGCTCGCGCTCGCCGTTCGCCACCCACGGTTGGTCGAGCGCCTGGTGCTCGAGAGCGGTTCGCCCGGGCTCCACCGGCGGCACGATCGCGCGGTGCGCAAGCGGTCCGACGAGGCGCTCGCGTCGCTCATCGAGGCCGAAGGGGTCGAGTCGTTCATCGCGTACTGGGAGCAGCTGCCGCTCTTCGCCGGGCTCCGTGCCCTGCCCAGCGACGTGCAGGCCCGCTTGCGTGAGCGTCGCGTCGGACATGATTCAGCAGGGCTCGCGGCGGCGCTCCGCTTGATGGGGCAGGGCGCGCAGCCCGATCTCTGGCCGGCGCTGCCGACGCTCCGGGTGCCGACGCTGCTGCTCACCGGCGCCGCCGACGTGAAGTACACGCGCCTGGCCCGTCGAATGGCGGCCGAGCTGCCGCTGGCCTGGCGCGTGGCGTTTCGTGGCGTCGGCCATGCGCCGCACCTCGAGGTGCCGCAGGCCTGGGCGAACGAGGTGCGCGCCTTCCTCGAAGCACCATGGACCCACGAGCCGCGCGCCGAGGACCTCCGATGACGGTCGCCGTCTCCGCACCACCTTCTCCCCTCGCGGCCTGGGCGCTGGCGACGCGGCCGAAGACGCTGGTCGCCGGTTTCGTTCCGGTGGCCGTGGGCCTCGCGGTGGCGTTCAAGCTGGGGCGCCTCGAGTGGCTCCCGGCGCTCGGTACGCTGGTCGGTGCGCTGCTCATTCAGATCGGCACCAACCTCTTCAACGACGCCTACGACTTCAAGCGCGGCGCGGACACGACCGATCGGCTCGGGCCGCCGCGCGCGACGCAGCAGGGCTGGCTGTCGCCCGAGGCCGTGATGCGAGGCGCCATCGGCTGCTTCGCGCTCGCGTTCGTCGTGGGCCTCTACCTCGTGTCGGTGGCCGGCTGGCCGCTGCTCGTGGTGGGGGTGGTCTCGCTGCTCGCGGGCTACGCCTACACGGGCGGCCCGTTTCCGCTCGCGTACCACGGCCTCGGAGACGTCTTCGTGCTCGTCTTCTTCGGCCTCGTCGCCGTCGGAGGCACCGTCTTCGTGCAGACCCAGACGGTGTCGGTGCTCGCGCTGCTCGCCGGAGTTCCGGTGGGGGCGCTCGGCGTGGCGCTGCTCGCGGTGAACAACGTGCGTGATGCGAAAACCGACGTGCTGGCCAACAAGCGGACGCTCGTCGTGCGGCTCGGCGTGGCCTTCGGGAAGGCGGAATACGTGGCGATGGTGA